>CAIVSN010000126.1 GCA_903908595.1 uncultured bacterium | reverse complement strand
GGAAAGTCCCATGTGGGCCTTGAGATCGAAATCGGTCCGGTTGGCCAGGGTCGAGATTTCCCCCCATCCGAACGGGAAGAGGTATTCGAAGTCCCCGGCCCGCTTGGAGTAGTGGGGGAGTCCTTCCTTGGGGATTTCCACGAATCGCACATGGTCCTTTTTGAGCCCGAGCGTTTCCGTGAAGAACTTGGATTCCTCGTCGTGCCATTCCTGGAAGAATCTCTCGTCCGTTCCGGGCTCGCAGAAATACTCGATCTCGATCTGCTCGAATTCCCGGGTCCGGAAAATGAAGTTCTTCGGGGTGATTTCGTTACGGAAGGCTTTTCCGCATTGGGCGATGCCGAAAGGTACCTTCTTGCGGCTCGACCGCGCCACGTTGGCGAAGTTCACGAATATTCCCTGCGCCGTTTCCGGCCGGAGGTACACGAGGGAAGTCGAGTCTTCCGTCACTCCCTGGTGGGTGGAGAGCATGAGGTTGAACCGCTGGATGTCCGTCCAGTTCTTCTTGCCGCAGTTCGGGCACGGGATGTGCCCCGCCTGAACGTACGCGTTGAAGTCTTCGTTCGGGGTCTTGTCGCCCGCCCAATTGGCCGGGACGGGGAATCGGGCGTCCTTTTCGATGGCTTCTTCCACCAGTTTGTCCGCGCGGTGCCGGGTGTGGCAATCCCGGCACTCCATGAGCGGGTCGGAAAAGCTGGACACGTGGCCGCTCGCCACCCAGACATTGGGGTTCATGAGGATGGCCGCGTCGAGCAGGACCATGTCGGACCGCTTCTGGACGAAATTCTTGATCCAGGCGTTCTTGATGTTTTCCTTGAGCATCGAACCGTACGGTCCGTAGTCCCAGGCGTTGGCGAGTCCTCCGTAGATTTCCGATCCCTGGTAGACGAACCCCTTGAGTTTGGAGAGGTCGACGAGCTGTTTCATTTCCATAATAAAAAAGTAAGAAAATAGAAAATTTCTCGCTTGGGCGATACGTGAGCGGCCGGTTTTCCAATCGAAAAAGAGGCTTACGCGAAATATCGCTCAAGCCTCGGGACTCCATGAATCGGAGCGGTTCCACCCGAGTTCCGGGAAACCCCGAAGGGCTTCCGACTCTTTGGAGTCCTCGTATTGCCCGGCAGGGCGCCGTTCCACGGGCGCGGGGCAATGGTTGGACCGTTGGGAGTATGGTATATGAAGATGGGGGAAAGTAAAATGATTTTGGAATATTATCTTAGGGATTCACACAGGTGACGAATACCCTCATCAAACTATAATCTACGCTTCCTGCTTGATTCTCGATTCAATTATCGCAGTCAACGCTATAATTCGTCACGCTTTCGCTTGGCAACGAACTCATTGTCGCATTCCAATGCTGCTGCCAATTGGTCGCTCAATTACAGCTTCATGCCGAGGAACCTCGCAGATAGGTTCATCTCGATCCTCCTTGATTGATTCATCAATTCGTCCAATTGTAGTTTCCACCGTTTCCAACGAATACCTCTTGTACCAAGTCTGACCAAGTTCATGACATTCTGGAAAATCATCCAAGCCAAATAACGTTTCTTGAATTGAGTCATATGAAATTCGTAAATGTCGTCAATCATACGTTTTCGATATGCGTTTTGGTTCAAGCTCAAGGTCGGGACAATACGGCTCAAGCGGCACAGTGGGCCGTTAAGTCGGAAATTTTCGTAGGACGATATGTCAGCCTGCATCCGTATACGTTGTCGCTGAACTTATGGCTTTCCTGTACGATTCCGCTGCATCAAGATGAAAGAACCGTTGGGGTTCAACCCCCTCCACCCGAGCTTCCCCCGAGCTGCGCGCTGATAATACTCGTCCCAAAAGCCGCTAGGCTTCCCGTAGCGGTATTAATGAGCGTAGCTATGCTTTGATTGCCCTGAATGTCGCTCGCACCGTAGATGGATTTGAGCGCGACCATCATGTTGTAAATTCCTGTGCCGGTATCCGGAAGCCCGCTCGGATTCGACGGAACTTTCGCACCGGAATACACTACCGTCGAAGGATTGAAGAAGCTTGCGTTCCGAAGCGATTTTCCATTGAACAGGAGCGTTCCCGAAAGCGAAGCGGTCGTCACCGTGTTTCCGGCCGTAGTGCCGCTGTTAGTAATGATACTTGGAACGGCTATGACATACACGATTCCGCCCGTAGTGGTCTTGGCGGTGAGTCCCCCAAAATTCCCACGAACATAGGCTATGGTTGGATCTCATGCGCCGGCGAAAGCGGAATTCAGCAGGGGATTGTCCTCGTATGCCGCTTGGTTCAATTCGCCCTCGTACTCCGCCTTGATCTGATAGGCTTTGCCTTCCGCAAGCGAAGAATACGCATACTCGGTATTCTTGAGGGGATCAACGGGCTTCTTGTTGATCCCCCCTCCCGCGATGGTTCCCTTAAAATATTGCATGACGTTCGCTCAGACCGTTCCCTGATTCCATACCGTCCCTCAGGAATGCGTCACGGCGAACGAATTGTCCGGGACCGGATAGGAGCTGGAAACGACCATGGAAAGATCCAGGGATTTGGAAACTTGCGCGATGTCGCCGATTCTCGTGGAATCCCTCGCCCTTGAGGAATATCCGCCGATGGAAAGGAACCCAATGGTGCCGAGAATGGCAAGTATGGTAATGACTACGATAAGCTCCACGAGAGTAAAACCTTTGAACTTTTTAACGGTTGGTTTTTTGGTATTATCCATATGGAAAAACTGAAATGATTGATCAATGATTGATCGTTCCCGCGAATCGTGGGAAATATAAGACATTGTAGCGTACTAAAAATCAAATGCAAGTTTAATCGGCGAGGGGGTGTCGCCATAAAAATATCTTTTCCGACTCTTTGGAGTCCTCGTATTTACTTTTGGGGCGACGTTCCACGAGCGCAGGGAAATTCGGACCATTGAGAACATAGTTACATGTATGGGCGAAAGTAAAATTTTAGAGAAATTTCCATTATCCGTCCGTTTTATTTGAGGCTCTCCAAATCGATGAAATAAGAATTCGGATTTTCAGGTTTCACATATACGAAAACGGAAGATCAGACATTCAATCTTCATGCATACTTGGTTTCTTCAAAGTTATGGAGCGTGCGCCGGCACAGGATTTTTGTATTTGTAGCGTCGAAATAGGAAACCACGAGAATTTTGGAAGTTCGACTTGAAGGAAGGATTTCGTGGATTTTCGCTTCCACCGGAAGTCCGGTTTGCTTGATCGATTCTTTGGATTTGGTTACGACGAACATAATCGTTCAGAGAATGATCGGCCATACTCCGTTGAAAAACAGCACTTCCCAAAAGGGAAAGTTATCTTTCAGAATGTATTCCGTGAATTCCGCAGGAAGTTGAACGAACGAATATGCGTATGCGGTTATACCCAACGGGAATTGGTTTCCCGGTTTTTCCAGCCACATATCCGGACATCTTTTATTTTTTTCTTCGGTCACTTATTCCCGATAAGCTCCCGAAAGAAGAAAAATAAAACCTGTTCCGAATCTATGACCGTAAAATACCGAAAACCAATTCCCGTTGGGCATACCAATAACCAGATGATTCAGAGAAAAATGAAACCCTTTGAAATTACTGTACCGTGCATATTTTCTAATTGAAGGAATGTGAACGTAGTTTCAATGATATATCCGCCTATTCCCCGACCACCCTCATCGACACGATCACCACGTCCGTCACCGGCACGTCGTCATGCCCGCCTTTCCTTCCCGTATCCACCTTTTCGATGGCGTCGATGGTTTCCATGCCTTCCGTCACTTTGCCGAACACCGCGTACCCCCAGCCGTGCCCGCTTGGGGAAGTATGGTCGAGAAACCCGTTGTCCACGGTGTTCACGAAGAATTGCGAACTCGCCGAGTGCGGCGCGTTGGTGCGGGCCATGGCGAGCGTGCCGCGGAGGTTCTTGAGCTCGGCGTTCCCTTCGTGCTTGATGGTTTCCCGAGTGGTTTTCTCGGTCATTCCCGGCTCGAACCCGCCACATTGGATCATGAACTTCGGGATGACGCGGTGAAAAATCACCCCGTCGTAGAAGCCTTCGCGGACGTATCCGAGAAAATTCGCGCAGGTATTGGGGGCTTTCTTTTCTTCGAGATCGACAGTGAAGGCTCCGAGGTTGGTGGTGACGAGGACTTGGGTCATGAGTGGGAAATGAGGGATAGATATTGCCCGGGTTAGGGGCGATTACGGGGATAGTGTAGGGAAAACCGGTTTTTTTGCGAACCGATGTTATATCGAATTACCCAATTTCCCTTGCTCTCCGTTATCTTTTCTTTTTTTGGTCCTGTCGTTTTCGATGATTTCCGTTTTCCAATCAAGCTTTCGTTTCATATTTTCATCAAGCAGTTTGCTTCGATATTTTCGTTGGGCCCATCAGACCGTGTAATCGATTGACCACATATTTTTTTGGGAAAACTTGTAAAATCGGGGACTCTTGCTCAAAAGATCCCGTAACAATGATCGAAGAATCTGCAACGAACTCGTCTTTTCGCTATACGTCAGCTTGTTTCTTTCGAGGTTTCTTGACTTGACGTGATTCACGTAATTTTCCCATTGCATCACCGTTTCGGCCTCTCCCGTGGTCGGGTTAATTTCTTGGGCCACGTAGAGCTCCCGAAAGGCAGAGACAATGGAATCGAGACTGAAAGCAATAGTCTGATTTCATGAGTTTTGTTCCAATTCGTTGAGCGCGAGTTCCAGGTTGTATCATATGATTTTCTCATGGTTTACCGGATGGTATTTTTCCAAATCCACGGACGGCGAACGGTTTTGTCAGGCATGATTTTGAGAGCCTGCGCGATGGTTCGTATTTTTTCGCTTCCTGCTTCTTGCCTTTTCATAGGGATTCGAAAAATTTCATTGATTCAGGATATCCGAATACGCATAGTGTCACATCGCGTCTTG
Organism: uncultured bacterium; assembly: GCA_903908595.1. Lineage (GTDB taxonomy): Bacteria > Patescibacteriota > Gracilibacteria > BD1-5 > UBA2023 > CAIVSN01. Next base: position 41,338 of record CAIVSN010000126.1, on the reverse strand, counting down.
CCGCAAATACTTGCCTTCGGTTTCGATGGGGTAAAATCCTCAATTGAGTCAGGCCAGTCTCCGGTATTCAGCAAACGAATCCGATCCCAGAAGCGAATCCAGGGATATCGTACCATCCGCGTACCCAAGTATTTTTTCAAGCTTTTCATACATATCCGCGACCAAGACGGCCTTCCCATTTCACGATGGTTTCCGAAGGGCTTCTTTGAGTACGGCATTGTGAACGGTTCCGTAGTCCTTGTACAGGTACCAAATGGCGCTTTCGAGATGCCTGAGCTTTTCTATGTCCATTTTTTCCGAGTATATGCGACGGTAGAGCATTCTCAGGTTTCGATAAAAGCGAACCTTGTCATACAGGGGGGTTCACGATTTGAGATTTTCATATGTTACCCCATCGTCCGTGCCTATCGGAAGCTCTTGCCTGCCATTTTCCGAATTTAATTGGGTTTTGCAGGCTTGTAGGAAAACCGAGCGATACCGATCCCGATTTTCGTGGAAGGTCCGCAAATCTTCTCATTTCATGAACGAGTATTCTATCTTGTTCCATTTCTTCGTTTTTCCATTTTCTCCAGAATTTATTTCTTTTTCAAAACTCGACAGTATTTTTTCCATGTCCATGCCGCCATCCAATAGTCGCCGTGCTTCGTCGCATATGATTTCTTTCAGGACCGACCGCTCTTTGAGCAGGTTCGCGTTCTTTCGAAGCGTTTTGTTTTGGTCCACCACCTTCAGTTTCTCTTTTTCGTTTTCTTCCCTTCTCAGTTCTCTCCTGCGGGGGCCATGCAAATGTGAGTTTTCCAACCTCAGAAGCAGGGTATCGAATGGAATGAATTGCACCGTTTCCCGATATTCTTCTTTCAGGGATGCTATTTGTTCCACTCCGTTGAAATGGACGATGAGAATTTTTCATACGCGCTTCGAAACGTCCCCATTGATTCGATGGCGTGAAAACAGGAGTATTTTTTCTATGGTTTCGCGGATATTGTCTGTGAAATTCCCCAGCTTGAAGTCTCAATAGCGGTTTCAAATGCGAAAATCGGGAATGCAAGCCAATCAATTTTCCCTTGTCAACAGGCCCGGCTGATACTCCAGATCCTGTTTCGGCAGAAAATAGTCGAATACGAAAACCCCAAGCTTTTCCAGGGCCTTTCATTTCAAGAGTTTTTCCCGCATGGTACTATGCTGATGGTCTCCGGAATCGCCCTCGGTTACCATGGTTTCGGTTCAAAACTTCCAGCTTTCCCGTTGTTCTTCCAGAAGAAAGACTTCTTCGGCAATCTCCAAGATGTGTTGGTCGGAAAGGGAATTCTGTTCTTCGTTGAGGTACGATCGCGCTTGGATGAGGAATTCCCGTTTCGAGTACTTGCGCTTCCTCGACATCTCTTTTTCGGTGGCATCGTCGGAAAATCATCCGTCGACATAGAGGATTCGGACGAGATCCGTAATGATTTCTTTCGTTTGAATTTCCAATTTTCAACCGAGACGCTCGATCTCGTTTTTTAACGATTGTTTTCTTGCTTCCCGAAGGAGGTCGAAGTGATATTTCGCCAGGGCATAATTGCCATTCTTCAGGTAAATGGCCGAAAGAATCAGATCTCGGCTTTCCGGATCCTCGGGAAAATTCGCTTGGTCCGGAGTAATAAGCGAAGGCCTTAGGAGCAGTCGGATGATGTTTTTTCTTGTTGTGCGATCCCACCGATCGATGATTGACAATTCGTCTTTCAGCAGGTTGATGAAAAAATTCGCGAACACGTCGTAGGTTCCGAGTCGTTCTGCCAGAATGATCATTTCCGAAATCGTCCCATTCGTTCAGAGAATTTCGAGGGTTTTCGTAAGGAAGGCAATGATTTTTTCTGAGAGTTTGGCGTGCAGGTAGTCGAAACCATTTCGCGAAATCGCGAAGTAATCGAGAATAAGGCGTTTCTCGTTCCTAGAAAAAAACTCCAAAAAGAAATTCCGGTATTCGCCAAATTCCATTTCCTCTTTTGGAAGGAGATTGTAAGACCGGAATACGAGACCTCTCGGGGAAGCGTATCCTTCCATTCATTCCCGCTCTTTAAAGCTCAGGATGCAGTTACTCGCGTCCTTGCTGAGGTAAAAATCCGAAAAGCAAGGATCCCTGGAGCATATTTTCCCCATTCGTTCTTTGAACAAATCCAAAAGCCCGGGAGAGATTTGGGACGAAAAATCACATAGGTTCAGGTATCAAATGGGGACTGCCCGGGAAATGAGATCCGGAAAACGTCAGTCATCCAACATTTCGATATTTTTTTCCAGAAGTTTCATGATCCTTTCATACATAAAACCGTGCTTCTCCACTTCGTTAGGCACATTCGATTGGAATATGCAATTTCAAACGAAATACAGGAATTGGGAAAAGAGCGACGGGTCGAACTTTTTTTCCATTTTTCCGAGAAACAGGTCAAAAATCGTATACTGATCAAAAAGTTCTATGCCGGTTTGGCTCTCCCGGATCACATGGACAAAAGATTCGGGGGAATGAATCATAAAATGGAGCGCTTTTTGGTCGGCGAGCGTTTTGACAAAGAGCGGATACGATTTTTGTTTGTCCTCTTTTATCTTTTCCGTTTCCGGAATTTGAAATAGGTAATACTTTTTGAACAGTTCGATTTCCGGATTTTTCAGTCTATGGATTTCCCGGAGGGTTATATGGCAATTGTTGAGTAATTTTTGTAATCACGCATCCGAGAATTCTCACGATTTTTCATTTTCCATCGATGATTTGATTTTGGTCGCAAGAGTTTCGTAAAAGGTCCGGTCCGGTTTTTTGCCTTCGGAATATTCTATCAGCAACGTGAAAATTTTGAGGAATCGGTTATCCACTGGGTGGTCCGAAGAAGACAATTGACGAAAGAATTCGTCATTTCACGAATACGCGTACGTATGGATGAGCCGCCAGTTATTTTGGTCGTCTCATGGACAAGATTCGACGTATTTTTCGAAAAGACTTTCGATCGACGGTTCGTCACGATCCTTTAGCGCCATCATGCAAAGCAGTTCTCATTTCCTATTCCGTAACTCGCCGTCTTCGACAAAGAAATCCCCAAAGAGTTTTTCCGCGATTTTCAATGAGACAGTTCTCTTTTCCAATGGTGCGAACGTATCCGGATTGCAAAACGATTGGACGTTTTTCGCCAACGTCGAACCGGTTCCGCATTCCGAAAGCAAATTCAATATCAGTGTCGGATACATCAATTGGAGCGTATGGAAAGAAATGGCGTAACAGAGGATGGCTTTGAATATATCCACGTTTTCCGGATCTTTTTCATGTTCGTCGAGAAGTTTGTGGAATCTCTTGGCGTACGAGGCGAGAAATTCACGGTTGCCTATCCGGCAAAAGAGTTCGTATTCGCGGTATTCCCGTATGAATTCTTCTTTTTGTCACAGGGTGAATCCGTGGGGACGTCGGGCGTAAGCGGATGAGCCGTTTTCCGATATCAGGCTTTCCGCGTTCACGAAAGAAAGGTCCGAAAAAGACCGAATCTTGTCGCTGGTGAACAATGGGTTTTTCGGGGCATATTCTGGTTTCGCTGAGTTTGGCATTCCGGCGCGCTAATGGATAGGCTGCCAGTATGTCACATTCTTTCGAAAACCACAAAAATGGAGAAATCATTGATTCTAGCGAAACCCGCATTTCCTTCGCGAATTGACGTTACACGTTTGTCATCACGAGATTCCCGCTCTCATACCTTTTGATCCCCCTCTGGAAAAGCGTGATCCCGATGCCGCAAAAAACGATCGCCCCGAACAGGGAATACCCAAGAAGCCGCAAATCCCAGTTCGACACGGCGAACAGGTACGGGTAAAATACCGCGAAATAGGTGGGAAACACGATCAACAATATCGGTTTCATGAACGTTCCTTCGTAGATACTCGGCGGATAGATGGATCCCCCGAGCAGGCCGTTGAAGGCCCCGTCCGCGATTTTTTCCGATGAACCGAGGTAGAATCCGAGCGAGTGGTAGGCGATCATCACGCCGAGGAACACGATCGATCCGATAAGGAGCGCGATGCCGTACCGCAAGACGAAGCCTCCGTCGAGCAGGAGCCACGGGGTGAAATAGGCAAGGAACGCGATGCCGGAAAAGAAGTCCCCGATGGCGGAAAAGCTCATTTTTGAGGTCACGATTTTGAGCAGGGGAGGTTTCGGGGTAATCAGGTGATGGTCGAGCCGTCATTCCCGGATGTATCCGGAAATGTCCTCGTACCCCATGAACAGCGTATATACTACGCCGTACAACATCGCGTGGAACGAAAACATCGGTACGTAATCCTCGATGGTCATGCCCCCAATGGTGCCGAACTTTTGGAACATCAGGACGAAGAGGAAGAGCGTGAATGCATTGTTGACTATCATGAATCCCGCCTGCATGAAAAAGCTCGTCCGATACGCGAAAATCGACAGGAACCCGTATTTCCAGAACGTGAGGACGAGTTTGAGCGATGCCGAAAAATCGCCGGAACCCCGGAAAAACGATACCATACGAGACCGATTCCGAACGCGATGTTCGCGTGGCGAAGGCGGGACGGAACCAACGTCGAGGAGTCGGGGTTTTGCCGATGTTTTTTTCATGGGGGATTCCTTGAATGATAATTCGTGATATTTGGATGGTTTCTTCCCGATACTTGGCCGATCGTGAAATTCGAGATCATAACGGATCGCTTTGCCGAGCTTTAGCCGCCGTTAACGGAAATCCTTTTCCGCACTCCCCGGAACAGGATTTCCGTTGCCCCGGTCAAAATCGCGATCCAGAGCAACTGGATGCCGAAGATTTCCGCGAAATACCCCAGGCTCGGATTTTTGAGCAGCAGTCCGGCAGAGTACCCGTGGTGCATGAACGGGCTGAAATACGCGACGCTTTGCATCCAGACGGGCATGAAAACGATGGGCATGATATTGCCTCAGAGTATCATATCGAATTTGCTGTACATCCAGGAAAAAGCCTGCACGTCCTCGAAATAGAATCCGATGGAAGCGATGAATATGAGGCCGCACATTCCGAGATACGCTCAGAAAAGGATCAGCACGAGGGTGCCCAGCAATCCCGCCGAGAGTTCCGGGGCTTTGCCGATGACCAGGATTCCGACGACGCTCCCGATGCCCAGGAAATATCACAGGGAGATCAGGAATTGCGAAAAGTACTCGACGTTTTTGAGCCGGAGATACGATATCGGCAAGAGGAATTGCACGCCGATTTTCCCGGATCGCAGGTCGCTCTGGATTTCGCGGATCAGCCCCCGTGGCCGAGCTACCGCGACGGATTGGGCAAAAATGAGCGGCCAGGCGATCATTTCGAACGTGTACCCCCCGAATATCTGATTTTCCGCCCCGAAATGGACGTACAGGTATTGGTACAGCAGGAGGATGAACAAAATCCGGAATACGAAGATCATGTTCGACCCGACGATATCGCCCAGATAGGCGTGGGTGTTCCGGTACGAGAGGAGCAGGAGCCCTAGGTATTTTCTCATTGGTAGAAGCCTTTGATGATGGATTCGGTATCGGGTTCGGTTACGGAAATGTCTTCTATTTCGTAGGTTTCGATGACGTGCGCGAGCGTTTCCTTGAGGATTTCCTTGCGGTTGGGAATGCTGAACGTCACGCGGAACGGGTCGGAATCGAGGATGGTCATATCGGGTTTCGGCTTGAAGGCCGTCGCCGCGTCGAACCGGAGGGAAACGTATTTTTCCTTGACGTGTTCGGTCTTGAGATCATGGAGGCTGCCGTCGAACACGACGGAACCGTGGTTGATGATGACGACCCGGTCGCAGATTTCCTCGATGTCGCCGATGTCGTGGGAAGTGAGGAGGATCGTGGTGTTTTCCGTCCGGTTGATCGTGTTGATAACGTCCCGGAGATTGGCTTTGGCAATCATGTCGAGCCCGATGGTCGGTTCGTCGAGAAACAGGATTTTTGGGCTGTGGATGAGGCTCGCGACGAGTTCCGCCCGCATTCGCTGCCCGAGGGACAGCTTCCTTACGGGAATATGGAGCAGATCTCGCATCTGGAACGATTCGAAGAGATAATCAAGGCGCTTGCGGAGCTGTTCGTTCGGGACATCGTACATCTTGCCGAGGAGCTTGTAGGTGTCGATGGGCGTGAGGTGGTAGTAGAGTTTGGAAACCTGGCCGAATACCGCTCCGATCAGGTACGTGAGCTCGCCCCGATCGCCCAGCGGGTCGAGCCCGCAGACTTCCAATTGCCCGCCGCTGGGAGCGAGGATGCCGCAGAACATCTTGATGGCGGTGGATTTTCCCGCGCCGTTCGGGCCGAGGAAGGCGACTTTTTCTCCGGGCCGAATGGAGAGATCGAGATTTTTTACCGCGTCGAAGGACTCGTGCTTCGGCGAGAAAATATCACGCCATCCCTCGGACTTGAGGGGGATTCGGAAGGTTTTGCATAAGCGCGTGGCTCGGAGGATGGGCGGGGTCATGCCGACCAGTCTACCGGTATTCCGGGGATTTTCAAAGAAATTCGTTTACGGGTTTTTTCGCGCAAATTTCTTTGCGGAAATTTTCGTTGGGGATACCATCCGTTCGCGCCATTTTCGGTTGGGTTGGTCGAATCTCCCGCATGTTGCGGATTCGTTGGCCGAACCGAAATGGAATCGACCCGTGAACGCTTCCTTTTTGACATTTATTGGGAATTATCTAACATCAATCGAAACGTACGATTTTTCCATCCCGTCGTACCGGCTCGTTGCTTATTGGAAGCCATATTATCTTTTTCTGAATGATACCCTCAAATCATTCGACTCCCACGTTCGCCTCAAAGGAAGTAACGGAAATCCTCGAAAAGCTTTCGCCGGCCGATCGGGACGTTTTGCTGAGGTCGCATCGGACGGAAATCGTCGCGGCCCAGTCGGAGATCCATAGCCGGTATTCCACTATTATGGGATCGTCGTCTCCGACGGAGGCATGAGCCGAACCATGGGAAAATTCCGCAGCCAACATCCGGTTCATCACGCAAACCATCGAAAGGAACCAGCATCTCAACGCCATGCTCGACGCCATGCCGGATCTGCTCTTCGAGCTGGGGCTCGACGGGTTTTGCTATGACTACCATTCCCCGAGAACCGACCTGCTGCCGGTTCCCGCTGACCAGATCGTCAACCACAACATCAATGACATTCCCTCGTATGGCCCGGTGGCTCTCCAGGTCATTAGCGAAGCGCTCCATGAGGCCAATGAAACCGGATTCTCCCACGGCAGGCAATTTTCTCTCCAGCTTCCCCAAGGGGAGCGGTATTTTGAGATTTCCGTCGCCAAAAAGCAAGGCAATTATCCGGAGCCCAGATTCATCTATCTCCGGCGAGACGTCACCGATCGGAAAATGATGGAGAATCATCTCAAAGCCGAGAAGAAAAAACTCGAAGAGAGCAATGCGTTCAACAATATCCTGCTCCATACCCTCCCTTTCCCGATGAGCATCGTCGACCGGCGTGGGCGGGTGCTTTTCATGAGCGAGCACATGAAGCAAAAATTCCCCTATGAAATCCCTCCGAGCACACATTGCTGGGATATCTACCGCGACGACAAGAGGCAATGCATGGATTGTCCGCTCCATTTGAAAATGGACGACGGAGCGATACTCATGAAAGAATCGACCGGAGTGTTCGGCGGCAAGACTTTTGAAGTCTACCATACCGGAATGCACTTCGAAGGAACGGAATCCCTCCTGGAGATCTTCGTGGACATTACCGAAAGGAAAACCGCGGAAACCGCCCTTCGGGAGCGGGTCAAGGAGCTCCGCTGCATATATTCCATCGCCGATCTCATAGAGAAGAAAGACGATATCGAGTCTGTCATCCGAGACAGCCTGAAGGTCATACCGGAAGGGTATTTCCATCCGGAAATCGCCAAAGTGAGGGTGGTTTTCGAAGGATCGCGATACGAATCCGAGGGTTTTCGCGAAACCCCGTGGACGCAGTCCTCCGATATTTTCATCTCCGGCCAGATTGCCGGAAAGATAGATGTTTCCTATCGGGAAGGGAGGCCGTTCGAGGACGGAAAGTTCTTTCTTCCCGAAGAACAAGCCCTGCTCGATTCCATAACCGAGCGCCTCAGCAGGTTTTCGGAGAGAAAGGAGATAGAGAAGGCCCTCCATAAGAGCGAAGAGAAACTCCAAGCGATTTTCGATATGGCGAACGTCGCATTCGTCATTTCCGGCATCGAAGGCAGATACCTGATGGCGAATCGGCATATGGCCGAACTTTTCTGATACTCCCAAGAGGAACTGAAATCCCTTACCCATCTCGACGTTACCCATCCCGACGATCGGGAAGCCAGCCAAGACCGTTTCATGAGAATTTCCGGCGGAACCGGAGAACGATACAAGGCGGAAAAGCGGTTCGTGAAGAAAGACGGCTCGTTTTTCTGGGGGGAGATTTCGGTTTCGGCCATCAAGGATTCTGAAGGCAGCGTACAGAACGTCATCATGATGATTGCCGACATTACCAAAAGGAAAAATACCGAGGATACGCTTCGAATCGCCGCCATCGCCTTCGAATCCCACGAAGGAATGACCATCACCGATTCCAAATGAGTGATTCTCAAGGTCAACAAAGCCTTTACCGAGGTGACGGGATTCCTGCCGGACGAAATCGTCTGACAGAATCCGAAGCTTCTGAAATCCGGCCTGCACGAAACCGCGTTTTATCAAAGCATGTGGGAATCCATCCGTGCGACCGGCCGTTGGAGCGGGGAAATCTGGAACAAACGCAAGAACGGAGAGGTATTTCCGGAAATGCTCGCGATTACCGCCGTGAAGGACGATTTGCAGAAAACGACCCATTACATCGGCACGTTCACCGATATCACGGTACGAAAGCAACTGGAAGAATCCCTGATCGAGAGCGAAGACCGGTTTCGTTCGCTCATCGAGAACGCCCCGATCTGCATCCAGGAGATCGATCTCTCCGGCAAGATTTCTTCCATGAACAAGATGAGCGTCAAGACGATGTCGACTATCGTCGGATGAGGGGTTTCCGGTTCGCAGTACCTGGATATGGTGCATCCGGACGACATGAATCGCGTCGTGACGTTGTTTGCCAGGGCTTGCAAGGGCGATACCAACCATTTTGAATTCAAGACCTCGGGAACCTCGGAGAGGGTATTCCAATCGTGTTTCGTTCCCGTTAGGAATAGCGAATACGAGGTCGTGCGACTGATTGCCATGACCGAAGACATCACCGAACGCAAGCTCGCCGCCGAGAAAATCCTCAAATTGGCAACCCACGATACCCTGACCGGCTTGCCGAATCGCCACCTGCTCATGGATCGCCTCGAAAAGGCGATCCAGATTTCCGCCAGAGCCGGGGAAATCTGTTCCGTGCTCTTCGTCGACCTCGATCGCTTCAAGCCCGTGAACGATACCTACGGACATCAGATCGGCGACATGCTCCTTCGTCAGGTGGCTGAGCGCTTAGAAACCATCATCCGTTCTCAGGATACCGTTGCCCGTTTCTGAGGAGACGAATTCGTCATTGTCTCGTCGGGCCTGAAATACGAACAGGATGCCGAACACATTGCGGATAAGGTCATCAAGACGCTCTCGGCTCCGTTTTTCATCAAGAAAAACGAGATATCCATCGGCGCGAGCGTCGGAATTTCGCTCTTTCCGCGGGACGCGACCAGCGCTGCCGATCTCCTGAAAACCAGCGACTCGGCGATGTACGATGCCAAGGGGGCGGGGAAGGGAACGTATCGGTAGGGGGGAAGTATCGTATCCAAGGATCCTTGGGCTATGCCCAATAAAAATTAGCTTCCCGGTTTCCGACCTGGATAAAATTTCCCTAACTGGATTATGTGCCTAACCAAATCTGGTTTCCCGATTTTCCTGAAATTCCCCAAAAAAATCCAAAAAGCGACGTGTCAAGTGCTTGGAGACTTAGAGACTTAATGTTTACGGACAGCTAGATTCAAGGCCACGGAAATAGTTCTGATACCTTGCCCCGGAGGAAGTCTTCAAGAAGGAGGGGAACAGTATCGGTTTAGGATCCAGGTTTCAATTCTTTTATCAGTTTTTCGTAAGCAGCATCTTTCTTGACGCAAAGCGTATTCCCAAGCAGTGATACTGCTATCGGATCAGCAAATCAATACCCGTCCATGCAGATGACAAGATTTGCCGGGGGTCGTCATACGATTGGCACTAATGATTTCATTTCCCATTCTGTTGGTGCTGTGCCTATGTGAGTAAGCTCCCTATCCCTGAATTGCTCCGGCACCACACCTATACCACCACCGTACAATCGAAGATTTACCGAAGCAAATGAACTCTTGGAATAATCGCTCAGAAGTTGTGATGGCTTGGTACACACGGAAACGTCTCGTATTTTTGTTATTTCATTACATCCGGAAAGTTCCAATTCAGTAGTAACATTATTGCGAGACAATGGATGATTTTCAATGCAAATTACCGGTAGGGCAATGGTATCCGCAGAAGTATTAAGCTCAGAAAAAGTTACTCATCAGCCTGGATATTGGGTCATTATCGCATTCTTTGTTTTTTCAAGGAGCGAATCCAATAGCCAAAATCGCGTAAGTACACGTCCATCCTGAGCAGGTGAACTCGTTTTTTTGATCCATTCACTTCATGCTTTTTCAAAATAGGTCCCATTTATGTCATTCATTACGGGAACGCCTGACGTAGCGTATTCCAATTCTCGCTTTTCCGACGGATGAAATCAAGCAGGACAAGCATTCGCAATGGTATTTCGGGTAAAATATCCAACGTTACCTTCTACTGCCGTTGCTCACTGAAGATTCCCCCTCTCGCAATATTTTACGGTATAATATTTTGCGAGCGAATTACTGTATCCTCAATCATAGGATCCAATGGGGATATCTCCAAAACGGACTTCCTTTAAAAAGCCTTTCTCGCAAGGATCTTGTTTCGTGGCACATTTTTCACCTTTCCATCCAGGTTTGCAGGAAGCGATACAGCCGCTGGGAAGCGATGGCGACTCTGCCCATGGATCTGGCTCGACTCTTTTTGGCCAATCTGGCAGTGGTCATGGTACGAAATAGGTCCATGTCTGATTTGGAAAAGTAGGGATGCCCCGTATCATAGTGGCGACATTTTCCCCTAGGGTTCCATTATATTTTTCACAACTTCATTTGAGCGAATCGAGATCGGTAGTATTGCTTATACAACGAATGGAATTCTGGTCTGATGGGGAAATTTGTGATATTCGTTGACTCCCAAACTGCGAACGATATCAGAATCATCGCACTTCAAGCGGAGAACTAACGGGCACTTCTCTTTTACGTACCCAAATCGCGCCTGCTCATACGTTTGGCGGAAATGTATATCGAGATCTGGTGCTCGACCAATAGTCTCCCTGAGGGAGCTTAAGAACCCTTGAAAGATTTCCTGATTGCTCATTTCATCCATATGGGGTTATTATTGCCATGGCCTTTATCCACTCGGCTTCCGTTGGCACGTGCCATCCTTCCGCACAAGGTCATTTTCGAACTATGACGTCATTATGATTTTCTCATCCCCATCGCGTAAGAACGTCCCCCTGTGCCGCCGACAATCCGGTATCTCCTATTCTTGGGCTAAAACTGATCGTATCGTTCCCCCATTGATAGTATCCTCCTATCCAAGGAAGCTTATCGCTGCAGGAAGTATTTAAATCACGCGTTGGCGTCGCATCCCGCAATGCGCACTCGCTCACATTGCTCACCCCGTCCCATGACGTAGCGGCTCCGACGTTACACGCCGCCCAAACCTGTCCGTTTGGCAGGTATATGTTGTCTGTATTGCAGCCGGGATATCTGGCATTCGCATCGTTCGTTACCACTGCCACCGTATTGTTCGTTACAGCCGTCACGATATTCTTCCGTAATTCGTGCACCCTCGGGTATATGTATTGGAATATGAATTCGTATCCTGGTCCGGCTCCTGCCCTCGTGGTGTCGTCGAGCGCATTTAACTTGTCGAGATAGACGTTCAGGTAGGCATCGTGCGCTGCCGCGTTCAGGGGGTTCCCTCCGGCCTGAACGGCCTTCTGCTTCACTTTGAGCACTACCCCGTCGAGAATCCCCTTGCCCGCGCCGTTCGTCAGCCGGTCCAATGTCTGGTCCGCCGTGGCGTCCCGACTCTGGTACGGGGTCGATTTGAGGCTTCCTCCAAGGGCCGACGTCGCCCCGTACATAAGGAACGCCGTCAAAACGAAGGCCCCGAATGCCAAGAGAGGCTTGCTCATGGACGAAGGGAACACGGCCGGCACGGTGCTTGCGGGTTTCATGGTGAGTTGGGATGAGATGGTAACCCCCACAGTATATACGAATCAGGTGGGATGCAAACGAAACGCTTCTCCGGCGTAGGACGAAAAGGTCGTATAATCAATATGCCTAACCAAATCTGGTTTCCCGGCTTTCCAGTCACATATTGGATATCTTTTATTTTTGCTTGGAGACTTAGACATAACGAAGTGCAATTCCAAAAGAATCGATAGGGTAGACACGAAAATATCCTAACCTACCGTTTCTACGAAAGGCTATGCTCAGATATTCGAAGAATAATATCTCATATATACGGTCAATTTGTTAGAGATTCAAGTGTCCTGTTTTATCCGTACCGATCACATCATACTCCTTGGACGTGGGCGATATTCTTTTGCATCCCGTAGAATTTGTCCTAAACTACCAAAGTATTTCTGATATTCTCCTATATGATTTTTACGAAAACCGTCATGAAGACTCCTCAGTTTCGGAAATTCAAAGGTTTTACCCTTGTAGAGCTTATCGTGGTAATTACCATACTCGCCATCCTCGGTACCATAGGGTTTCTTGCTATCGGGGGATATTCTTCCAAGGCCCGTGACTCTGCGAGAATCGGCGATACGGCCCAAATATCCAAGTCTTTGGACATCGGCATGGCCACATCGTGAAACTATCCCGTCCCCGATAATGCATTCGCGGTAACGTATTCCGGTGGTACGGTATGGAACCAGGGGACGGTTGGGAACGATGTCATGCAGTATTTCAAGGGGACCATCTCCGGGGGCGGAATCAACAAACGGCCCGTCGATCCGCTGAAAAATACTGAGTACGTATATTCGTCGCTCGCGGAAGGGAAGGCGTATCAGATCAAGGCGGAATACGAAGGGGAATTGGCCCAAGGCGCCACGGGTTTTGACGGCGTAAAACCTTTGATTGATACCGCTTTTGCCGAAGCGGGGAATCCGACGATTGCTTTTATCCGGTGAAACTACGGCGGACTCACGGCTAAAACGACCACGGGAGGCACGGTCTACGTCCTCGCCGTTCCGAGCATCATTACGAACAGCGGCACGACGGTGGGCGGGGCAATCAGCGTGAATTCGCTTTCCGGTTCGCTCCTTTTCAACGGGAAAGCGTTGAACGGGGCGAGTTCGTATCTTCCGAATGCGGTGGTGTATTCCGGATCGAGCCTCCCTTCGAACGGGTCGGACATTTCGAACATGATGGCGGCTTTGCAGAAGGCTTACTCCGGTTCCGATATCAAATCCAACCAGAACATCGCGGCGGTCATCGCGGCGGATACCGGAACGCTCCTCACGCTCGGTTCGAGCGTAGTTATGGCGCAGCTCGGGGGGAAGGCGATTCCAGTGACGGTTACGGTGAATGCCGGGACGGGTGCGTCGATTGCGTGTTCTCCAGGGAACTATTCCGCTACGGGAAATACGCCGTGTACTGCGTCGAGCGCGGGAAGCTATGTGGCAGGAGCCGGGGCTACGGCTCAGACGGCGGCGAGCGCGGGATATTATGTGAACTCCGTAGGTGCGACGGGGCAGATTGTGTGTACTGCCGGATACTTCGGTTCTGTTTCCGGGAATACCGCGAGCACCTGCAACGGCGCATGTACCGCGGGATATTATTGCGGAGCAGGGAGCACGAGCGCCACGCAAACCCAGTGTCCGGCGAACAGCTATTGCCCGGTGGGGAGCGGGAATCCCACAACGTGTGCCGGAGGAACATCGAGCCCTGTCGGGAGCATAAACGTTGCAGCGTGCGTAGTATCTCGGTCGGAACAGTTGTATTCTTCACCTGGAACGTATATGTGGACCGTACCGGCTGGCATTACGAACGTGAGTGTGGTAACGGTCGGTGGCGGTGGGGCTGGTACTGCATACAACGGTCATTGGTCAGGCTGTGGCGGATGAGGATGAGCATTGTCCTATGTGAATAATATAGCGGTTATTCCAGGGGCTCAGTATACGGTTACCGTTTGAATCGGTGCTACGCCGATTGAAAATGCCGCCGTATCTGGTGGAAATTCTTCATTCGGATCGTTGGCGATAGCGAACGGAGGCGCGGGTGGTTCCGGGGTTAGCCCAGGAGCGGGAGGCACCGTATCTGCCTGAATGGGGGGAAGCGGTTGATCCGGTGGAACGAAGCAATCTTACGCATCCGGAGGAGGTGGCGCGGGTGGCTATGGCGGTTCGGGCGGAAATGGTTCCAGCAATGACAATGGTACTGGATTATCTGGTAACGGTTGATGAGGTGGCGGAGGAGGTTCGACCAATGGCACTTGGACATTTGCTGGCGGCGGCGGCGGGGTTGGGGTGTTTTGATTGGGGACTTCGGGTACTCCCGGTACCGGTTCTCCCCATGGGGGATGACCCGTGGCAAAATGAGGATCAGGATGAGGTGATGCTTCACATAACTGATGAACATATGGGGGCGGAGGAGGAGGTGCAGCCGCAGCAGGTGGTTCAGGGAGAGGAGGTGCAGTACGCATCGTTTGGCCCGGCACCTCCCGCCAATTCCCGTCCACTGACGTCGGGCCGTAAAAATTTTTTCTTCCGGAATCATCAAGAAATTCCCATTTCCTTCTTCTTCAAAATCCATATACTTCCCCAGTACTATTTTTTCATTTTCCCATTATGCAGGTCCGCATCAAAACCGTCCATCCCACCGCCCCGGAATACAAGTCCCCCGGCGCTTGCGCCTTCGATTTCCAGGCTTCCGAGGACGTGGTTTTCGCTCCCGGCGAATGGAAGCTCGTCGATACCGGGACCGTCGTACAGACCCCGGTAGGGTTCGTGCTCCTGACAGCGCCGAGATCCGGGACGTTCAAGAATTACGGGCTGATGCAGGTCAATTCCGTCGGCATCATCGACCAGGACTACTGCGGGAATACCGACACGGTAAAATTCCCATACGTCAACATGCGGAAAGAATCCGTCGCGATTGCCAAGGGGGAGCGCATCGGGCAGGGAATGTTCGTCAAAATCGAGAAGCCGGAGTTCGAGTTGGTCGAAGACATGGGCGCCGCGGATCGCGGAGGATTCGGAACGACCGGACTCAAATAACGAATTCAAGATTTTCATTTCATAACTTTGCCTCACATGTCGCCTATCGCAACCCTTCAACACACCGTGGAACCGCTTCCTAACGGCCAAGGAATGGTCCTGATATTGGAAAACGGCGCCATCATTACCCCGGAAGACGAAGCCATGCTCCAGGCGCTCCATTCCCGGAGCGCGGAAGGGGTGGCGAGCCACTTGGAAAAACTCGCGAAAGCGGGTTCCGGAAAATTCATGGAGAGCTTCTACGTGGGATACGGGCACAAATCCATCGGGGATTGCGGGACGATCACCCTGTTTATCGAAGGCATCTCGATGCTGGCGGCCAAAGCGATCCAGGACAGCATGCTCTACAGCGGGCAAGAGGCCTCGACCCGGTATATCGACTTCTCGAATCAGCCGTTTCTCGACCCTATCGGAAACGACGTTTCCCGGTCCATCCTGGCCAGGCTCCGCAGTTTTTACGTGGGGGCGTCCGAGCGGGTGGTCGCGCATCTGAAGGAGCAATTTCCCAAGAAGGACGACGAAATGCAAGGCACGTACGACAAGGCGATCAACGCGCGGTCTTTCGATATCCTCCGGGGCGCGCTGCCGGCGGGCGCCACGACGAACATCGCCTGGCACACCAACCTGCGGCAGGCGGCCGACCGGATAGCGTTGCTCCGCCACCATCCATGCCACGAAATCCGCGATATCGCCGTGGCGATCGAAACGGCGCTTCGGAGAAAATACCCCAATTCGTTCGGGCACAAAACCTACGAATCCACGGAAACGTATAACCGCGAATGGATGACCGGGGAGTACCTGTTCGACCCGGAGAAAGATGCGTTCCCGGATATGGCCCTCGCATTTGACGGGATAGACCGGGCGAGGCTCGGCGAGCACCGCGATCTGCTCCTGCGCCGGCCGGCCAAAACGGAACTCCCGAAGCTGGTCGGGGACAGCGGAACCGTACGGTTCGAGTTCCTGCTCGATTTCGGCTCGTTTCGCGACGTGCAGCGCCATCGGGCGGTGGTCCAGAGGATGCCGCTCCTGACGGCCAAGTTCGGGTTTGTGCCTTGGTATTTGGAATCCATGCCCGAGGAGGTTCGGCTGGAGGCGAAAGCGCTGTTGGCAGAAATCGAATCGTCCCTCAACCGGCTTTCCGAGGATTTTCCCAAGGAAACCCTCCAGTACTACGTTCCGATGGGGTATGCGGTTCCCGTGTCGCTCACGGGAGATATCGCTGCGTTCGCCTATCTCATCGAGCTGCGCGCCACGCCGTTCGTGCATCCCACGCTCCAGAAGCGGGCCCTCGAAATGGCAACGATCCTCGAAGGGCGTTTCGGCGATTCGGGGCTTCGGCTCCACGTGGATCACGGGGCGCTTGGGAGATTTGACACAAAGAGGGGAAACCACGATATCGTCAAGAAGTAGCGCGTATCGAATCGGGCGTATTTACTTATTTTTGTTTTATGACCGAAATCCCTGCAAAACGATGAAATCCGAAGTCCATTTCGAGCACCGTAGCGAGCCGTACCGGGGTACGGTGAACGAGGAGCGGAGAAATGGACGAGGAGTTCGCGTTTTTCAGGGGTCTCTACATCGTTTTCGAAGGAATCGTCGGCTCCGGCAAGTCCACCCAGTCCAAAAAACTCGCGGAATACCTCCGCGCGAAATATCCCGACCGGGAAGTCGTCCACGTCCGGGAACCGGGCGGAACCCCCATCGCGGAGGATATCCGGACCCTCGCCCAGGCCCGGGAATGGGACGAACCGATGCACCCGGTATGCAACGCCTACCTGTATGCTTCCGCCCGGGCCCAATTGCTCCATTCCGTCGTGAAGCCCGCGCTCGCCGCCGGCAAGATTGTCATCGCGGACCGTTCGTTCGTATCTTCGCTCGCCTATCAGGGGGAGGCCCAGGGGCTCGGGTTCGACAAGGTGCTCGCGATCAATGCCGAAGCGGTCAAGGACGTGATTCCTGACCGGATCATCTATATGGACATCCCCGTGGAAATCTCGCTTGCCCGCACGTTCGACGCAGCCTGAGACAAGTGGGAAAAAATGGGCAAGGAATTTTTTGAAAAAATCGCGATCGGGTATGGGAAGGCGAGCCGGCTGGAAATGTTCGCCGGGAAGTGGGGATCCATAGACGCGATCGGGACTCCCGAAGCAATCGCGAGGCGGATTTTGGATTTTTTGGGGGAGTAGGAAAAATTGCAATACGTATACGGGGGCTTCTTGTGAGTAGGGATAAATCCGATTTGCTTTTCCCCGAAAACCCTCCTACACTGTACCAGTACCTATCCCCTCATCCCCGCGCATATGAAACCCGTATTGCTGCCGCTTCGGCAGGCCCTGATCGCGTCCGCCGTTTTCGCCGCCACGGCATTCCTCTCGTTCTGAGCTTCTTCCGGCGACGGCGGAACGCTCCGGTCCATGCCGTACCCCGACCGGAACGCGACGGCCGACGCCCTCCTGTCAAGCCTCACCCAGGGCAAGTGAGCCGCCGTCCTCGACGGCCTCGTCGCCAGGGTGAAGGCCAACGCCGTAGCCAAGGCCGGCAATCCGGCGAACCCCGCGCTTTCCGCGGCCTACCTCGATGGCTACCTCTCGAAGGTGGACAAGCTCGACGACGCCACGAGGGCGCAGTTCGGGACGGACTACGCGTTCATCTTCCAGTACCTCTACCCGAGGGTGTACGAGCTCCGGGGAACCGGAGCGGGAACCGCGAACGACCTGATCGCGCAGCTCACGGGGCTGGCGGGAACCGGCGGGACGGGCAGTTCCTCGGGAGGATCGTGTACTTATGAATACCATCCCGTGTGTGCTACAAAGGTCGTGCAATGTTTCCAGGCCCCATGCCCCGGAGTTCGGCAAACCTACTGAAACATATGCATGGCGACCCATGATATGGCAACGGAATTGGTTGACGGAGTTTGTCCGGTTATCAGTGGTACGGGCAGTTCGGGTCTTTCCGCTTCCGAAACCGCCGTGAACGCCGCCTACCGGGAAGTCCTCCTCCGGGATCCGGAAGCCGCGGGCCTGCCGTACTGGAAAGACCAGATCGACAACGGAACTTTTACCGCGAGCACGCTCCCGCTCGCTATGGCATGCGCGGCGAAGGACGCGTCCGGAACCGACGGGACGAACGCCAGGGCCTGGCTCTCGAGGACGGGGAAGAGCTGCGGGGGCGCCGGAACCGGATCGACCACGACCACGAATGTCAAAATGTCCCGTCCGGACGCCGTGGCCGCCGTGTTGGACGCGTACCAAAAAGTACTCGTCAGAGAGCCGATCGTGCAAGACAGTCCCGGTTTAAAAAAATACGACGGGGGAGCTTACTGGATCAAAAAACTCATGGACGGCAGCATGGACGCCGCTACGGTCCGAACGGCACTGTCCTGTGTCGCGCTCGAAAAGAACCGGAATCGCCCCACCATTGACGGCAATGATGGATTAAATGCTGCCAAATACCGGGATATCCTCGGCATACGATGTAGCGATTTCGACAAAAATATCCTGCTGGATCGGGTAAGCGAACTTGACGAAGCCGAAGCCGTGGCGAATAAGATGTTAACGGAGGTCCTCGGCACGAAAACGTTCGACTATATCACGCCAGACGGATTCGATTACGGCGTCTCGCTAAGTGACTTACAACGGAACAGATATTTCGTTTGCAAGTATGATGGTCAAAATTCATGCCCCTACGGTTATACTGGTACGTACAACGAAGCCAGATTCGGCACTGCGGTGGCGTGTAACGGGTCGGCTGGCCACGAAGCGAACGCCAAAGCCTGGCTCGCGAACAAAGGCTTGGATTGCCGGAACGCGCATGTTTGGATGTTTTAATCGCAACGATCACGAAGCGTGCAAAGGGGATTGGGAGCAAGTACGGTTGCTCCGAAGCATTTCCCCGGATCCCCGGGAAAACAGCGGAATCCCGTTGGGATTATCCGAACCGGGTGTTTTCTTGGCCAAATCCATTCCCGATTGGATTTTTCCAGTGAAGTAATCATAATGGATCGGACCCTGTTTCTTCACGGAATTTTCCCATATCCACCCATGTTTTCCCGTACCCGCGCTCCCGAAGAAGCCGAAAAAAACGCTTCCGAATCCCCCTTGGCGGAGTCGCCCGCCCTTTCTCCGAAAGAATCCGCGCTCGAATCCGTCAACGAGAAATGATTCGCGCTCTACGAATGGATTTCCCCGGAGGAACTCCGCATGACGCTCGAACGGGATTACATCCAAATCGTCCGGTTTGCGAGCATTCCGCTGGCCATCGTCACCGGCATCGCGGCATTCGTCGGGTTGATCGCGAGTCCGATTGGCAGCATTCTCGCGATCCTGCTGGTCCTCGGGATTTTTTATGGCATCGTGGGGCTCGTCCTGGCCATTCGATTTTTCCATAGGTCATACGTCTATGTGCGCGGCGCCAACGTGGTCATTACGGATAACCACTACGTTTTGGGAGGGAAAGTCATAGAAAAATCAGACGAACCGACGGTCCGAAAACGTTTCGAACGATTCGAAAACATGTTCGACGAACCTTTTTTCGGAGAGTCCCGGATCAAGGAGAAAAAGGCAAAAGCGAAAACCCAACTTTTTGACAATCTCAAGCTCGTTGCGGCGGGATGAGAAAAAATAATCCGGAACATCGGGCAGTCCCGCGATTCCAAAGGAGTGGTTATCGTAATCCTCATCGCGGGATTCCTCTATGCTGCGATGATGGGGCTCGTCTATTTCATCGGCATATTCTTCATTTCGATTTTCGGCCGGATATTCGCCTGGCTGGCGCATAGGTACCTGCTCGCGACCAGCAATACGGAACACGTCATCCAATCGCTTTTCCGGGAAATCGACCGGAGCGCGAAACGCCTCGAAACCGAGAAGAAGTCCGCCGTACGGCTTCTGGATTCGGCGACCCAAAACGAATGGAAAGACAACCTCTCCGGTAAAATCAATGCCTCCACCAAGCTCCTCGGCGAGCTCGCGGGGTCGGCAACGGACGATTCCCGAAAGCTCAGATCCCTACTGGAATCTTCCGAATACAAGGAGATTTTCAACTTCGTGAAAT
The DNA here is from genome assembly GCA_903908595.1 of uncultured bacterium. Classification (GTDB taxonomy): domain Bacteria; phylum Patescibacteriota; class Gracilibacteria; order BD1-5; family UBA2023; genus CAIVSN01. The sequence goes on along the minus strand of CAIVSN010000126.1, from coordinate 20,960 downwards.
ATGGCAATTGGGTGAGCAAGCAGATCCTTGAGCCGATCGAATCGATTATTTCGCTTCTCCGGAAAAATCATTCCATCATTTCGGAGAATCTCGTTTCGCTCGATTCCCAGATCGCCACGACCCCGGAACCCGCGTTTCAGTTACCGCTCGAGGCTCAAAAAAAGCGTTTCCAGATGCAGTTGGAAAATTTTGAAAGCACGATCAGGCTGTTGGAGGGGTATGAGGAAAAACTTAAATAAATCGTATGGATAAAATATCGCAGGATGGGAAGTTGATTCCTTCCGAAAACAACCAAGACGAAGCGCTCGCCATTTTTTTGTCGCAAAATGACATGGGGAAGCCTTCGGATCCGAATCGGGATTCCATCCGGGGCATCACTCCCGAAGAGATGGATCATCCCGGAACATCGACGACTTTGAAGTATTTGCAGCATTTGTCCATACTCTTCAGTATCCTTTTCAGCATCGCCTGAATCAATTACTTCCTCCAGGGCAACCATGGCGATTCGCCAAAAGCGATTTCCGTGATTCCTACGAATTCCGGGGTTGCCATCGTGGAGCAAGGCGAAGTACATACTGGCACGACGGAAGTTCCACGGGGCGTGACGGATACCGGAATCACGATAGCGTTGCCGGAGCCGACGGATCCGGAAATCGTCACCCCGCGGCCACTGCCGACGGATCCGGAAACCCCGACTGGGCAGCCGGAACCATCGGATCCCGGAATCTCGATTGCGTTGCCCGATCCCGCGAGTCCGGAAACGGCGTCAACGCCGCGGAACGAGGCGAGCACCGGAATCACGATAATACAGAACATCTATCAGACCTCCCCGCACCTAACGCAAAACTACGTCCCCAAAAAGTATCTTTCTTGCATGAAGGGAACCGTTGATTTCGCATCGTTGGTGGAAATCGAGAAGACCCTGAAAAACGTGAACGTCGCATGTCCCTTCAAAAGTAAAAAAGACGGGAAATATCGGGCCCTCATATCCACCAATACCGGAGCGCGGATATATTTCGAATCGGACAACGACATAGGGAGTCCCGATTTCACCAATGATTTTTATGCCAATGCCGGACGCTTTGCCGAAATTATGCAACGTGACGATACCGATTTGATTTTCGAATATAACTGCACCTTGCCGATCAAGCTCCAAAAAGCCTGGTTTCCGAGCGGATGAGATGCGTGATATATTTTTCATTTCCAGCCGGAAACCGATTTGTATCCGCACCGTTTTTTCAGATTCGACACGACGAAATGACATTCGGACAATGATGCCACGTATATCTATGGGTTGTGATTCCCGATTGACTTGGATCAGATGAAATCCTCGGGCCTCAAGCCGGAACAGCTATCCCTGGGTCCGGATTTCGTGGGTTCGTCATGAAATTCCGCGGATTGCCGAGGATTCGGATACTTGAAACGTATCGGAAACTTGATTTTCCACTACGGCATAAACCAATGCGCGGATAGCGTTACGCTTCGGTATGGCGATTGCACCGTCCCGGGCATCGTCCTTCCCAAGGAGGTAAAAAATTGCAAGATCCGATCATCGCTGAGCCTAATGGAAAATTTGCTCAAAGCCAATACGTGAACCGATATCATCATGAAATTCAATTGCAGCGCCTTTAATTATAGCCTCGATCCCGAGACTATGCTCATAACGATCTGACAAGCTTTGCAATAGGGGAATGAGAACTCTGCAAAACGCGAACTCCTTGTATACCCAATAGGAATTGGTTTTCGGAATTTTACGGTTACGGATTCGGAACAGGTTTCATTTTTCTTCTTTCGGGAGCTTATCGGGAATAAGTGACCGAAGAAAAAAATAAAAGATGTCCGAATACGTGACTGGAAAAACCGGGAAACCAATTCCTATTGGGTATACATTTCTCCGCTCCTCGTTCACCGTACCCCAGTACGGCTCACTACGGTGCTCGAAATGAACTTCGGATTTCATCGTTTTGCGGAGCTCTCGAACATCCGCGGGTTGCCAGGTTTTTCGATAGTCGAATCGGGTTGGGTTCATGAAAAATATCGGGAGAACGTTTTTTCGACGATAATCCCGCTCGATTTTTTGCCCAAAATTCAGGTTTGTGGTATTTTTGACGATATAGCTTATTCCCATGACCGAAAAATCACCAAATCCATCCAAAACTTCCGTTTTGAAACCCGTCGCCGTTCCGTCAACCCAGGAAGCCATAGACCTGCGCCTCTTTCGCGATTACCACTTGACGAACGACGAAATCCGGGTAATCCGGAAAGCCTATTTGGACCGCCGGAAGGACCTGTTCCGTGCCACGAGGGAGGAAATCCTGGATTTCATCAACCAGGACTACCGGTCTGCCAACGAGGAAGCCCTCGGGGGAAAAGCGGGGGTCATGGTTTTGCAAAAGGCCCTGAACGATCAGGGAAAACCAGAGGAAACGATCGAGGTTGACGGGATATTCGGACCTTCGACGTTCCGGACGCTGATAGATTTCCAGGGCCGCTCAAAACTGATTCCTGACGGGGTAGCGGGACCCCGGACCGTGAAATTCCTCAAAATCGAAAAAGAGTTACCGAACTATTCGGAACCTCTGGTCGCAGAGAAGCCTCCGGTCGCAGAGAAGCCTCCGGTCGCAGAAGTCAGGCCGCCTATTGAGCTTGACGTCGCCAGGGTTATCGAAAGATTCGAAAAACGGGCGGGAGGAATCCGTTCGGATATCGATTCCCTCAGAACCGGACGGGATAACGACACGGGATTGGCCAACATGTTCGCGGACAGCGCGGTTGGACTATTTGGGGGAGAAACGGGCAAAGCATCCTATGAGCGTTCCATGAACGTCATCCGCGAGCGGACCCGGACCGCTTTGGCCGAACTCAAGGCCGAGATTGGCAAAAACGAATGGTCCGAAACGGAAAAATCCAGATTGGCAAAACTCAGCGCTTCATATGCGGCGCTTCTCAAAGAGGAACTCGGGGATGCGGGCCTCGTTTCCGCCACGAAAGCTTCCGTTATGGCGGTTCCCGATACCCTGGCTTCCGCGGGATCCGGTGTCCTTGGGATAGCGAAATGAGGCGTGGAAGTCGTTACGGGCATTTTCGCGATTACGGTTTTTCTCGCCAAAATGGTGTTGCCGAGCCATCAGAAGGCGGTGGGAATCCAATGGGATTTGCTCGTCCAAGCATCGGATAAAGCCGGTGGCGTCACCAATCTCATCGCCAATTCGTTTCAAGAAGAAGTGGCAAGGGTAATGAACCTGCCTGCGGAACAGCAGTCCGAAGCCATTGGAAAAATCGCCGGAAACGTATTGGGCATGGTCGGTATCGCGGGAGCCGGTGCAAAAGCGGCCAAGATGGGAAACGCATTCCTCGCGAAAAGCGCCGCATCGAAAGCCGCGGCCGAAGCAGCACGGGTCGCAGCCTTGGCCGCAAACGAAAACGCGGTCGCCGCCAACAAGGCTGCCACGATTGCGGGAAATCTCGGGAACGCGAAACAGGCCGCCGCATTGACTCATGAGGCCACGGCCCATGTCGCGGAAGCCGCGAAGAATGTGACTCAGGCCGCGAAACTGACTTCGCAGGCTGTCGTGGAACAGGCCAAGGCTACCGGAATGAAAGCCGGTGCGGTCCTTCTGAGCGGTCCGGCGGAATCGTTCGTCAGCCATTTTATGACGTCCACGTTCAACAAGGCCTACCTCCTGATCCAAGCAAAGAAGGCCTCTCCGAATACCATGCGGCTCGCCATTTCCAAGGCTTTGCAGGAAAATGCGGAATTGAAAGCCGCCGCCACCGCGTCCGGCGACCAAGTACATTTTGAAAGGCTGGTCAATCAGGAAACCTACCTGCTGAACGCACAGAAAAAATTGGAGGGACTTCCGGTTGTGGACAAGCCGGCGACTTCTTCTCGCAAGCAAGGCGGATTCGTAAAAAAGGAGCCGGTGCTTTCGAAAGCCGGAAAATCGGTAAAATCTCCGGCTGCCGAAACCCCTCCCGTAACGCCGGAAGCAAAAGCGTCGCCAAAATCGGAAACTGCCGCGAAACCTGCCGACCAGTCGCCTACTGAACCGACGTCAAAACCCGTGACCGAAGCAAAACCGACGGCCGAACCTCCCGCGCAGCCAACTCCCGCGAAGCCGACCCCCCAGCCGGAACGGATTCGGAGAACGCATGCCGCTCACGAGGGCAAGGGCCCGGATGCCGCGAAACCGGCTGCCGATGCCCCGTTTCGAGATTTTACCTATGATCCGAAGCTTACCCTGACTCAGAACGAACGAAATTTCCGGAAGCTGTACCATTCCGATTTTACCGATTCCCACGGATTAACCGCCGAAGAACGTTTCCGAACTAATGAACTGTCCAAGGCATGAAATCAATTTTTCTCCGCTTTGAAAAATGCGAAACGTACCGGGGATGCACAAAAAATCGCCGTGGCGGAGACGGAAACGCTCGCTTTCCTGAAAGATCCAAAAGTCGGCGCGAAGCCGCCGGGCTCGGGGAATTTCGATGCTCCGAGTCCCGCATCGAAGCCGTCATGATCCGAACCTTCGTTCAGCGCATCCGAACAATTCGTCGTCAACATGTTCGAAGTGGCCTTCAAGGAGCTCGAAACGGTCTTTTCCCCGCTGCTCGCTAAGGCTGGCACTTCGAAATATGCCGAACAGCTCTTGCACAGCGAGGTGCTCGGCAGCATGAAGAGATCCATGTATTCAGGGCAGATGAGTCCTTCGGAAGCCCTATCGAACATCCATTTGCTCAAGTCGGATCCGACGGGATTTGCCAAGTCCACCGTGGCGTTGCCGATATTGAAAAGTTCGTTCGAATCGGCATATCAAGAGCTTAAGACGTTGTTTTCTTCCACGGTTCCGAAGGCGGGTTCCAAAGAATATATCGAACAATTGCTGCTCAGAGACGTGCTGTGAGCTTTGGCAATCAAGGCTAAAAACGGGTCGATATCGAGAATGGAAGCACTGAAGCACGTCCTGCTGTTTCGGGAGAATCCCAAGGGATTCGTCTCGGATATCGCGCTGGGAAAGCCGTTCGACGACGCTGTCAAGGGAACGAGGGCTTGGAGAAGCAAGGATTCCGGAAATAATTAATACGTCCGCATACCCCATGTCCACCGTATGGTTCGTTATCTGAGAAATCGCGTATGCCACGCTGGCGGCCTACGTTTGTTTCAGTTGGCTCATGAACCTGTTGGTTCCGTGGAACCAACAGAAAACTTTCGACGGCAAATCGCTTTTCATTTTGGCGCTCTTCGGATTTTTCCTGCTGATCAACGTGGCCGGCCTGATGTATGGGCACCGGTTCGTCAACGGGTTCGTGGCGGAATGGTGGCACTACCTCACGGTTTTCGGGGCTTTTTTCGCTTGATTTTTCCTGAACCTGATATTTGTCCCGTACCTGTAAAATACCGAAAACCAATTCCCGTTGGGTATAAAACGGTTTTTCGCGGTTTTTTCTTTTTTTCGTAACGCCGTTCCGGTATCGTGTCCGTATGTAACTTTTTCCTATGCGTACGCAATTCTATACGGGACAGGAAATGTCCCAAGGTCAAGCGGTTTCTTCGGATGGCGGAGTATCGCCGGCGCGGAAGCCGATTTTCGGAATCTATAATTCCTACTACAAAATCCGCGGGTTGCTCGTGCCGATTTCCGAGGCTCCGGCGGTCGAAGAATAGGTCTGGAACTTCGGGATGCCCGTCTGGATCTGGGCGTACATGCTCACGAACGGCGCGTCGTCCCGGTATTCTTTCCGGTGGATGGGCCGAACGGAGACTTCCAGCCCGTATGCGTCCCGGAAATGGGCTTGGACGGTTTTCCGGATATCGTCCTGAGTCGGAGGCAGGAAAAATGGCGCGTATTCCGCGTCGGAACTGGAATAATATACGGCGTGGTCCTTGTGGAGAATGACTTCGAGCCGGGAATCTTTCACGGGAAAATACGCGTTCGGTTTCTTGGCGGCTATTTCCAGCTCGCCGAGGGTGCCTTTGAAAAGGCAATCCCGGAATGGGCTCGCAGCATGGTCGATGCCCGCCTTGGAGTTCTTGGAATAGAGCGACGCGAAATCCATGATGGCCCCGTTAATGAGACGTGCGCTGTATCCGCTCTCCGCGAACTGGCCGGATATTTCCGATTTCATGGCCGGATCGAGCTTGAGGAAACGGGATCCGAGATAGTATCTCGAAAAGACCTTTTCCAGGTTCGTATCGAACGACAGGGTCGGGATGTCGTAGGCGAAGGCCCGGATGGCTTCCGCGGTGTACGGGCCGATCCCCGGGAGTTTTCGGAGTTTTCCGGGATCGGTCGGGAAGGTTCCGCCGTATTCGCCCGCGACGATTTTCGCGCAGGCGAGGAGGTTTCGGGCCCGCGAATAGTACCCGAGTCCTTGGTAGAATGGGAAAAACGTATCGTAATCGGTGGCTGCGAGCGATTGTACCGTCGGGAATTTTCCGAGTACCCGATCGTAGAATCCGATGACCCGCTCCGCCTGGGTCTGCTGGAGGAAAATTTCGGAAAGCCAGACCCGGTAGGCCCTCTCGGCGTCGTCCAAATCCCCGAGGTGCCTCCAGGGGAGATGGTTTCGGCCGTTTTTTTCCTGCCAGGAAATGAGGGCGGGGTATTCGAAATGAGGGATCAGAAAAAGATTTGTTATTTTTACGGGGCACCCGAAGCTCCCCGGAGAGGACTCTGTAAAATTATGAAATCCGAAGTCGATTTCGAACACTGCAGCTCATCGTATCGGGATATGGTGAACGGGGAGCGGGGAAATCGACAAGGAGTTTGCGTTTTGCGGAGTCCTCTGGAATCGCTTCGTCGGTTTGCGGTAGGATCGATTGTATCGGAAAGTCGCGGAAGGGCAATTTTGTTGAAGGGATGCCCGGTAAAGAGATGAAATCCGAAAGTCCGTATCGAGCACCGGAGCGAAGCATGCCGGGGTACGGTGAACGAAGAGCGGAGAAATGGGCGGGAAATTCGCCTTTCGCGGGGGGGGGCTCCTGAATGCTCCACCCACCTCCTCTTGCCTTTTTCCAAAGAACCTGTTACGATGCTCCCGTTCTGTATTTATTACGGAAGGTTCCCGAGGAGGAATCCGAGAACTCCGTATTTCTTAGTCACATTATATTATGTCATTGACTTTTTCGACTGGATGCGCAATAATAAATGCACAAATTTTTTTGGCTGGCTCAGTCGATGACTTGGACGAGTTCACGCCGTTCACGCGGGTTCTTGCATACAGGGAAGGCACCCCAACCAGTTGGCAACGTCATGACCAAGATTGGCGCACAGTATCGATTGCTCGCTTTCACTTGACTGGGGATAAATTCGTTGATGCAGTGATCCTTTCGGAAGAGGGGCACGTCAGATTCATCGGCTCGCACCAGCCGGCCGTCGAGAAAATCCCCGGCGCGGGCGTATACAGCGAGGGGGCGCAAGGCCTGGGATACCTGAGCGATGTCCGACAAATAGGCGAGCACCTGTTCGCGGCGGGCTATTCCGGCCAGGTTTACAAGCGTCTCGAGCCCGATCGCTGGGTACACATGGATGACGGCATCCTTCAAGAGAGGGGCATGAACGGCGGGCAATATGCGGTAACAGCCATCAACGGGCCGCATGAAAATGCGATTTATGCAGCGGGATACGTCAACGGTCCCGGCTACCCGGCGCGCGCCAGCTTCTGGGACGGCCGGGCTTGGAGCGACGTCCGGTTGCCCTATGGAACCGGGCGCATCACGGGCATCCACGTCGAATCCGAATCCCGGATCTGGATGTGCGGATCGGACGGCACGCTGCTCCTGGGCAACGCCGCGGACGGGTTCGGGAGAGTATCCGCCATGGGCGGTACCCAGCTCTTTTTTTCGGCGTGCCAGTTCCAGGATACGATATACCTGGGATCGGACGCCGGCCTGTTCGCCTACGACCCGGGCAAACCCGCCGAAGGCATCCGCCAAGTAACGACCGGCCTCGTCCCCGAACTGCAGGACGCGAACGTGGTCGACAGCCGGGGCAAGGTGCTGTGGTCCATCGGCCCCAAGGACATCGCCCGCTTCGACGGGGAGAAATGGGAGCGCGTCCAATGCCCGGTCAACCCACCCATCAAGAAGAAAAGGAAGCCGAAAACCCCGTAGTCGTCGGCCTTCTCTCCTTTGTTACCCATGGGAATACGAGACCATTTTCGAGGATTTCACACGAGCCAGAAGAGTCCCGTTTGCAAAAAATGGCAAACCGTGCAATATGTTTTTCGTATCCAATATTTTTTCTATGATCATCAGTCTCGCCGGCCACCATGGCGCCGGGAAATCAACGCTTTCGAAATGATTGGTCGCGCACTACGGCCTCCGCGCCTATTCCATCGGCGGCCTGATGCGGGAACTCGCGATGGAACGAGGGGAAAGCCTCTTGTCTCTCGGCCGGGAAGCCGAGCGGGACGGCGGGATCATCGACCGGCTCTTGGACGAGCGATCCATGAAACTCGGGGAAACGGAAGACGATTTCATCATCGACGGAAGATTGGCGTTCCATTTCATCCCGCACTCGTACAAGATTTTTCTGACCGTTCCGCCGGAGGAAGCCGCGAAGCGGATTTACCATGACGAATCCCGGGCCGGGGTCGAATCCCACGTCAGCATCGAGAATACCGCCGAAAATATCCGGACCCGTCGCGCGAGCGAAAACCTGCGGTATCAGGAATACTACGGGCTCGATATTTATGACATGAACCATTATGATTTCGTCATCGACACGACCGGTTTGGAAATCGAGGAGGTCCTCCGTCAGACCATTGCCGCTATCGATGCTCAGCATGGCATCACTTCCCACAATTTTTAAATGGAATCCAGAGACCTTCGCAAAACGCGAACTCCTTGTCAATTTTTCCGCTCCTCGTTCGACGTACTTGCCAGTACGCCTCACTACGGTGCTCAAAATTTATGAGTCCTTCGCAAAACGTGAACTCCTTGTCAATTTTTCCGCGCCTCGTTCGACGTACTTGCCAGTACGCCTCACTACGGTGCTCAAAATTGACTTCGGATTTCATCGTTTTGCGAAGGACTCCCTGTTTTTTCTTACGATTCGGTCACGTATTTGGGATATGAAGACGGAGGAAACGGGACATTCATTCCGGAAAATTCCCGAGAACGGCTTCGGATAGCCCCGTTGGTACGGGGGACGATTTCCGATGTGAAGCTCGCTTCGGAAATCGCGTTCATGTGCTTGGACGAAGGAGTGCTTCGTGCGTGAAACGGTTTGGAGAATTTCATAGAGACGGAAATCTGAGGCGTGCCGGCCGTGATTTTCGACAATCACAATCATGCGTTGTTTTTCTGGTATCGGGCTCGGGAGATGGGATTTTTGGAAAACGGCACTACTTTGATACATATCGACATGCATTCGGATTTGTGGGAAAATGAATATATTCTCGCTTCGGAGGATGCTTCGGATTTGGAAAAAGTCTGGAAATTCGCGAATTTTTCTTGCAATGTGGGCAACTATATCAAGCCGGCGATGACGGAAGGATTGGTCGGGGAAATGATCCGCATCGAAGGCGAGCAGGACCTGATACGGGAATCCGGCCGGATCGTGCCGAAGAATTCCATTCTCAACCTGGATTTGGATTTCTTCGCGGAGGAGTTGGACGATATCGATTTCGAATTGAAGAAGCGGGTGATTTTTCATTTCGCGAAGCAGGTATCGCTTATCACGGTTTCCACCAGCCCGTTTTTCATACCGGGGGAGCGGGCGATTGGGGTTTTGAGAAAACTTTTCTGGGAGGAAACCCGGTAGGATAATGAAATTCGAAGCGCGTATTGATTTTATAACTTGTCAAACGTTCAAGGGAACGCCGTGAAAACGATGAAATCCGAAGTCAAATTCGAGCACCGTAGCGAAACGTACTGGCAAGTACGTACAGCGAGGAGCGCAGAAATTGACAAGGAGTTCGCGTTTTACCGGGATTCCCACACGGCAAAAAACCCTCCGTAAAGAGGGGATTGAGTTCCATTGTGGAACGGTTCATTGCGGATACCCGTAACACACCGTGCATGACGGGTGTTTCGGGATATCCACCTGAAGGGAGGCCAACGATTCGGCGAGTATGTTTTTGATACCGCAAATCGAGAAGGCAATCCAGCTTTTGCCGATGGGCTTCAGCTGGTGTTTTTTGTTTTTGAGGAGGATGTCGAGCGATTTCCGGGCCGCGATATGGCAGAGCATCCCCTGATCCATACCGAGGCCCGGCATGGCCGAAACGTCCCGGACCGAGCTGCAGTCGCCCTTGCGGGTGGCTTTGACGTAGGATTCGATGAACTTCTTCCGTCCGGAATGCTCGGCCAGGCAGCAGTAGCAGCCTTGCCCGGGTTCGGACGCGAAGATTTCCCCTCCCGAACCGCCCTCGAACATGCCGACGAAGACGGTCGGCACGGAATGCTCAACGCTGATCTCGTTGAGAAAAAAGCGCGAGGATTCCGTATCGGTCGCCACGATGAGCAAATCGCTTTTGGCGATTTCGGCCCTGACGTTTTCGGATGTGAACACGTCTTCGGCGTACGCGCGGATTGAGAGGTTCCCGCCGGTTTGGCGCATGAGGTATTCCGCCACGGCATCGACCTTTTTCAGGCCGACGCCGTCGACTCCGCACGGGTGCCGAATGAGATTGCCGGCATCGAGCGTGTCGGAGTCGAACAGCGCGAAACTTTTGATTCCGCACTTCGCGAGCTCCACGGGGATGGGGGCGCCGCCCCCGAGTCCGACGATGGTAACATGAGCTTCCGACAGGTTCGGAATGAGCGTGTCGCGCCGGGCGTTGGGTTCGAGATAGGGGTTGACGTCGTCGGTTGCCATGGTCGTAGTTATGTTTTCCAACCGGGACAGGTTCGCGATTTCCGACCGTCCTACTTCTTGCGGGGTCAAAAGGGTACCGGTGGTATTGATGTACGAGCCTTCTCCGTTTTTGTACGCGTCGATGACTTCGGTCATTCCCCGGATGTTGGCGGGTTTCCGGTTTCCCGGCGTCCCTACGTCCTCGAGACCGGGGATATGGTATTCTTTTTCTTTCTTGAAATTCATGATTTTCTCCTAATAGGCAATGATAAAAAATGGCACGGGAGGATTCCCATGTCATTCGGGAAGCGGCCATTTGCCACGGGCTCGTTTGAACTCGTAGGCATGAAGCCACATGATGGAATATTCCAGGATGGTGATGCCGGTTTGGTTTGGCGTCCATCCCTTGTTGACGGTATCGTCCTGATCCATGACGCAGAGTTTGAGCCCGTGCGGCTGGGTAACGCCGTAGTTGTGGTACGGGTGACCGCGGTTCTCGTTCCGGTTGCAGAACTCGACCACGTCGGGATCCCGCACGTAGCCATCCGGCTTCAAGGCGGGATAGCTGAGCGGATACACGATCCGCAGGATGTACCGGTTTCCGCTCATCGTGATTACCGGTCCTTCGAGACGCATCGTGTCGCCGTCCATGTAAATCCCGATGAGGGGGAATTTTTGATACAGTTCGCGGGCTTCGAGTTTGAGACGCCCGATGTATTTATGCGGATTCTGGCGAATCCAGCCTGGGTAATCGTTGAGATCCATTTGATTTTTCCTTTGGTTCAAGTGTAAGAGTCCGGAACTTCGCCGCTTGGAAGAAGACCGGTCAGGGATTGGTTAACAGGGTGGTGGTAGGGGGTTCTTGGTATGCTCCTTGTAGTGGCTGGTGGTGGCGTAGTCGGCCTTCCGGGATATAACTCCGAGTAGGCTCGTGGCAATGGGATCGGTCTCATGGGTGATTGAGCCACCATGGTGGCCCGTGGCGCCGGGGTCCTTCTCCCGGGGTATGCCGTGGTGGTTGAGCGGTTGCTCCTCAGTCTATCGGATATCTTATCGATAATGGTTCCTACTGCGAAAAAGCCAATGATGCAAATGACACAGAGAACCAATATGATAAGGCCGAAAACGAAGGGGCGGAAAAACGGAATTACGTATTCCCAAAGGGACAATCTTGGCAAAGCGGCTTGCCGCATCAGCACCGTCCCGATAGCCTGTTCGGCTTTCGACGGTTCCCGGGGGTTTCCTTTTGGGATAGCCATGGGCATCGGATTCGGGTTTTTTTTCAATTCCCTCGCGGTTTTTTCAATCGCGTCCAATTGTTCGATTGCAGCGGCTTCCGTGATTTCGTTCCTTTGGAACCGCTCTTCCACCTGGATTGCCTCCCGGCGGAGCGCTTCTTTCTGCGTGATGGTTTCCGCGTTGGCGGTTCCCGTCACGCAGAGGCAGAGCACAAACGGGAGAACCCGTTTGGCCATGGTTCCGGTATGGCGGGGTACTCGTATGGTTTTCATGGGTCACTCCGTCAGGATGAGGATTTTTTTCATCCGATTCCGGATCGGCTGCGTCGATTTTTTGATCGGGGCCGAAACGGGCGGATATTCTTCCGGTTTTCCGGCCGTCGTGTCGTTCGGCGATTCCGGCAAAATATTCGTTTGCGGAATCGGAATCGGGAGCGGTTCGTAACCGGAAGGGCGGACTCGCAAAAGCCCGTTTTCGATCCGGTACGCGTTCCCATCCGTTTCGTATCCGCCCGTAGAGGCGCATCCGGCAACGAGACAGGCGAGCAGTGGCAAGATGATTTTCATGTCGGGGGCTCCTGGTTCAGAGAACGTTGTGGCGAAGTTGGGAATACATATAGGCCGCATAATCGACGTGCATCGTTATGGGACAGTCGTACGGGATGAACCTCCCGATCCAATCGTACGTGAGTTCGAAAGGCATCCGTTGATCCCGGAGGGCGAATATCCGCAGCCGTCCCGTCTTCTTTTCGACGCGGAATTCTACGAATACCACCTCCATTCGGAATCGGGGATTGGATAGGGTGAGTGTCCAATGTCCGTTTTCGAAACGGATCTTTTTGGCTTCGTCTCCGTATGGCTTGCCCACGCGGAATACTTTTTTGAGTTTGCTTCTCACGCTCATATTTTCCGTTACCAGAACCCATGCCAGGATCCGGTACGTTATGCGGAACAAGCCCCGCAATACGTACCAGCCCACGAACATGAGCAACAAGAACAACGCGACGAATCGCGGGAATCTTCCTCCAAACAGTATCCTTATCAGGGTTTCGGCCGCGAATTCGGCCTTGAACAGGGTCCAAAATGAATGCATGGCATCCTCCTAAGTATGTTAATGAACAGGTATCCGAAGGATACCCGACGGAGAGCGGTAGCGCTCGCACTCTCCGTTGGGTATCCTTCCTTCCGGCTATTTCAGATGGATATCGAGTTGCCGCACCCCTTCGTTCCTTTTCTGGACGTAGATGAGATTGAACGTCCGAAACGCGTAACTGTACCTTCATCAGTAGGTGGCCTTGGGGAGCACGCATACTTTTGGGTCGCGGGACAGGCGGGCGATTTCGTCTTCCCGGATCCGTAAGGCGATGGTGTACGGGTAGGTTTCCACTCCGGGATACTGGATATCGATATCCCGCATGGCTTCCGTGATATCCCCTCCGCTGGGAACTGCCAACCAATCGGGATGCTTGTGCCAATTGAGTGCACGGCTCGCACCGGTGAAGACGAGACTCGGCTTTCCTGGGCGATCCAATGCGCGTTTTCGTTCCCGCATGATCATTTCCGCTTCTTTTTCTGGCAATGTCTGGCATATTACTACGCTCGGATGAACATAGTGGTAGTTGGTATTGACAGCGGTATCTTTTAGCTTGCAATCGATCGTCCTGACAATCTGATCCGAGAGCGGGGGATTGTCCATTGGTCCCATCGGGAGGGTCCCATTATGGATATCGTACGCGCTGACAATCCAGTATCCGAGGACTTCGTTATTGGCTTCGACTACCCCCGGCTGTTCCATGTGTTCGTACATGAGCCGCAGGTGGGATTTGGGAATTCTCACCGCGTGAATCTCCTTCATATCGTCCAATTTGATTTTTTCCCTCCGGACCAGCATTTCGAAGTAGAGTTCGTCGAGCAGGGTTTCGATGGTCTTTTCCGGATCCGTCGGATCGGGCGGGGCACCGTAGGGGATGGGGGCCGATTGGACATGGCTCCGGTTCGTGCCGTGGTCTTGCCAAACGATGGTCACGACGGCGTGGGATCCCGAATATTTGACATAGGTGATGTAGGTTCACCCGAGCGTTTTCCCGGAATAGGCGTCTATGCGCTTGTTCTCGTCGATAATGTCGGACGATTCTTCCGGCTCCCAATGGTATTTTTCGGTAAAGTGGGAGTGGATATCCCGTTTCGTCTTTTCTCCTGATTCCGGCAGCCGAAAGAGGGGAGCCGAAAGGTTTGTGGCGTGTTTCGGCACCGGGGGAGCACTCTTTTCCGGGGGAATACCCGGTTTCGCAAGCGGTTTCATTTCCGGAGGAGTACCCGTTTTCGGAGAAACGTCCGTTACCGCAAGCGGTACGGTTCTTGGCGGAGCGCCTTTTCCCGATCCTGTCTCCTTATTTCCCGTTTTCCAAAACCGGTATGCCCCGTATCACAGGCTTCAGGCCAAGATCCCTCCCCCTATGGTGTTCATGGCCATCCCATCGCTTGGGGCAATCGTTTCGAGGGGAATGGCGGTTTGCTTGGAAACAAGGCTGCTATTTCCCGAAACCATTGCTTCGGGAAACGCGTTCCCCTGGCCCGTTTGTTTGACGTATTCGCCAACGATTTCCTTGATTTCGCTTTCCCCGAGGCGCCGGCTGACGGCATCGACTCCCGGGGCCAAGTCATAGCCCCGGAGCTTCAGCGCTTGGGCGACCGCCCCATTCGGATCGCGCACCGCCTGGGAAACGCTCGCGTTCAAGGCGTTCAGTTGTTCGCTCTGATCCAAGCCGATCCCTGCTTTCAGTCCCTCTACGCGGCGGATCATCTGTTCCAGGGTAATCCATCCCTGCTTCGGATGGTCGTGGCGGATGTCTTGCGCGACGGTATCCAAATCGAACGGGGGAACGTTCCGGACCGGAGCGACGGCAAGCGTTTCGGCACGGGCTTCGGATACCGGTCACAAACCGTGTCCGAGGGCGTCTATGCCTCATTGGAGACCGAGTATTCCCGCAACGCCCGCCGCAGTGATCCCTATCACGTTTCCCACGATCGCGGAAGCCCGCCGTTTCTTCCGATCCAAATCCAATTGGGTTCGGAGTTCGTCGGTGCCGAATCTCCGCTCGATATCCGATATCAGCGGTTCCAGCGCCTCCATGTTTTCCGCGCTTTTTGCCGCCGTCATCAACCGTTCCATTTCCGACTCCGGTTTCCGGCCCCGTATGAGCTCGTAAATCCCCTTGCCGCTCATGAATGCCCCGAGGGCGCTTACGCCCGCCCTCGCCCCGAGGATGATGCCCGCGGCGGCGAATGCCCCGGTAGCCGTGGCAATCATGCCTCAGGAAAGCAGGCCGAGCCCGACGGCGATGCGAGTTTTCGGATTTCATTGCCAGTATTTGAGCACCCGTCCGAGCGGGCTGCTCAGATGTTTTCGGGATTTCGTTATTTCATTTTGAACGGTTTCCCTAAGGGTGGGAATTTGCCGGTTCGGGATGAAGTTATTGAGGGGGGAGGAGCGGTTGAGCATAAGTTGGTACGAAATGACGAACGAGTTATACCGATACCGATTGCGAAAAAAAAGAAAATGTTGCGAAAATTCGCTGGATGCGGAAAAACCAAATGGAAATTCTTGGTATATCATACTTTGCAAGTACGTTTTTTTGCTTGGAGACCAAAGTCAGAATGTAAACATTCGCACTTCAGCGCGTAGTGGTTTATACCCAGCGGGAATTGGTTCCCCGGTTTTTCCTGTCACCTGTCCGGACATCTTTTTTTCTTAAGTCACTTATTGCCGATAAGCTCCCTAAGAAAAATACAACCCGTTCCGAATCCGTAACCGTAAAAATACCGAAAACCAATTCCCGTTGGGTATAAGCGAGAAAGTCAGATAGGGCGAGTATCTGACTTTTTGCGTTTACACGCTATTTTTTATATTCCCCAAAACAAAAATATCATATATAATGTCCCACGAGACTTACGGAGCACTTTCGGTATTTTTTAAAAATTTCGTCCTATGAAACGCTACATCGCGGGAATTTTGATTTTGATCCTATCGTCCGCCGAATGACTGAGCGGAACCCTCAACGCCATCGACGTTCCCGGCGGTCCGGGCAAATCCTCCCTTCCGGACGTTCGGATACGGAACGCGGAGAGCGTCACGGTGGATTTTGCCGACATCAACGAGCGCAATGCCGGACGGGTGCTCGGGAGTTGGAAGGGTACCGGCGCCATGGTCAAGCAGTTCCTATTGCCGGAGGGATTTAGCTTGAAGCTCGACGAATCCATGCTCGAGAAGGCCTTCTCCGGCTCGACGAAACTCAAGAAGGATTTCGAGTTCGAAAAAAGCCGGGGCATCGCCATGGGCGAAATGGAAGAAGGCGAATTGGAGCTCCTACAATACCCCGACCGGGTGACGATCAAGAAGAAACTCACGCTCAAAGTCAAAAACGCGACCGAATTCGCGAACTATCGGCAAAAATTCGAAGACATGAGCCCGGATCCGGAACGTGAAAAATTGGAAAAACAAACGCTCGACCTCCTCGTCCCGAAATGCAAGGCCGATGCCGTTTGTTCCAAGGGGCTCAAAAACGATGCCCAGATACGCGCCAAGGTCGCGAAGGACATGGTAGGGGAGCAGGAAATCGAAATGATCGATTCCACCGATTTCAGCCTGATCCCGCTCGATTTGGAAGATACCGGAACCGGTCGGACGGACAATCGGTTCCGCCTCGATCTCGATCCGGCCGACGTCCGGATTTCCAAGGCGAGCATCATGGGCCGTTTCGCGCGTCTCAAGGCGATGCAGGATCCCGGAGTATCGGTGCGGCTCATCGAATCCGATCTGGATCTCGGGATTCCGCCCATGTCGATACAGGCGCCCGATGCCCTGGAAGAGACGAGAAGCCAGATGGACGCGAACGTGCGGGCCTACGAGCAGCAGAGGATCCGGCAAATGGAGGAGCAGGAGCGCCGACTGAGCGCCGAAGAACGACGGGCGAGGCGGGCCGACGCGATTACCCGGGAAAATGCCCGGATCGCCGCCCTGCCGCCGCTCGAACGGCGGTGCCAGTCCTCCTATATCACTACCGAGCCTATGTATGGGGAATGCCTGGATATCGGGCGTGCCATCGCCCGTACGCAGTCCCGGACGGTGAGCCGGGATTTCATCAACGGCTTCACCAAGGGGGCTTCCTTCCAGCATGGGTGGGAAAAAGTGAAGCGCGTACCGTTCTACGGGGCGGTGTTCCGCGCCCGGGCCTCCATCAGCTTGGGATACGCCGTCGGCGTTCGGTTGCCCTTCGAATTCACGGTCAAGACCCCGGATACGCAAGTGCTCGCAAGCGAAAACCAGCAAATGACCGTGCAGATCAAGGCGACGCCCAAGAATCTGGACGCAGACGGATATGCCTCGGCGGGAATTCCCGCGGACAAAGTCCATGACGGAAAGGAATTCGTGCTCAAGGCCTGGGCGAACGCTACGGTAAAGGTCGTGGTGTGCGGGCACGACGTGGTCAACCGGGAAAATATCGATCTGCTCCGGCTCATCGGACTCGAAAGCCTCGACGAATCGAAGGACTTCACCCCGAAAATCGACAATTCCCGGATGACGCTGGTGACCCGAAACTTAGAGATTCCCATCATCGACCTGCGGGTAGTGTCCCTCAATGCGACCGTGGGAATTTCCGGATCGGTCAAAAGCCAGCTTTCCGGCGCCTGCACGCCCATCGATCTCGCCACGGATGCGTGCGACGACCGCTTTTCGATTCGCCGGGCGGGAGCCTGGCAGCCCCTGCCGGCATTTGCCCCGAACTGGGTCGGCCGTTCCGCCTACCTCTACATGGACAGCGCCTATGGTCCGGCGCAGCGGTTCGCCATGGATTTCCACGATTTCAAAATCCGGTCCAGCGTCATTGTCGACGTGCTGGCCGGGGGAACGGTCGTCTGACGGGTGCCGTATCTCGGCAAAAGGACCTGGCACATTTGACCGTGGAGCGTCTATTCGTTCGAATTTTCCGACGGGTACGTGTTTGAATCCCACCGCGGAACCAGAAGCAACGCGAACGTGAGCCTCGGATTGCTGTACGCTTCCGATTTGCCCCCGAAATCCGCGGCAAAACTGCGCCATGAGGAAATGCTCATGCGGAATGCCGACATCCTCTTGGAATTGGATGTCCCGGATCAAAATCTGACTCCGAAAATCTCGGTGACGGGCACCGGGCGGACGATACGTATTCCCACGGATTCCGGCAGCGGGCGGATTTCCCAAGTCGCGGTTGCCCTCGCCGGGGAAGACGATATTTCCATAACGTCGTTTCTGGTACAAAAAGGCCTGATTCGGGAACGGGAAAAAGTCGCCGATTACCGTCTCGGTAACACTATATCGCGAGGAGAAGCCGCGAAACTCATGGCGGGACTGTACAACGATTTTCTCAGCGAAGACCTTCGGTTCGACAAATGCAGCGGAAAAATATTCTCCGACGTGAAGGGATGAGACTTTTGCCCGTATATCGAAATCCTCGCCGAAAAAGGCCTGCTCAGCAAGAGTAGCAAGACGTTCCGGCCGAACGATTCCGTGAGCCGGGCGGAGTTCATCACCATGCTCCTCAGATCCTCCGGGAAACGGCCCGTCAAGGACCCGCCCCGGTCGTTCCGCGACCTCCCGCAGGATTCGGCCCACGCCGGATATGTCGCGTACGCGGTCCAGAATCGGCTTTTCACGAATGCGGGGGAAAATTTCCGGCCGAACGATCCGGTAACCCGCCGGGAAGTATTCCTGTTCATCAAGCGGTTGCGATCGGGCGATTAGGCCACCTGCCGGCGCATCCTCCCGTGGGCTCATTCTTCCCAGTGCCCGATTTTCCCCCGTGCCCGATTTCCCGCGACTCCCGATTGACAAAAACCGTATTCACGCTACGCTAGCGGTCTTATTCCGAAGCCAAAACCACCATGAGCAACGCGTTTTTCGTCACTACCCCGATCTACTACCCCAACGGCGTTCCCCATATCGGAAACGCCTATGCGAGCATCATTGCCGACGTCCTCGCGCGGTACCACCGCCAGAAGGGCGACACGGTGCGGTTTTCGACCGGCGTGGACGAGAATTCCCAAAAAATCGTGGACAAGGCGGCCGAACTCGGGCTTCCCGTCATGGAATACCTCGACCAAATGGCCGTGGAACACCGCCGCGTCTGGGACGGCATCGACATCAGCTATACGGACTTCGTACGTACCACGTCCCCGTCCCACGCGGCGTTCGTCCAATCCGTCCTGCAGAAGTCCTTCGACAACGGGGATATCTACGAAGGGGTATACGAGGGAATGTACTGCCGAGGCTGCGAGGGCTTCAAGAAGGCGACCGACCTGACCCCGGCAGGGAAGTGCCCCGACCACCCGACCCAGGAAGTCGAGCACCTCAAGGAGAAGAATTACTTCTTCCGGCTTTCCCGCTATACCGAGCAGCTTCAGGCCTTTTACGCGGCCAATCCCCATTTCGTCACGCCGCAGAACCGTTTCAACGAGGTCCTGGAGTTCGTCAACCAGGGGTTGGAGGATTTCTCCGTATCCCGCGAGACCAACAAGTTCGGGATCCCGTTGCCGTTCGACGGATCCCAGGTCACGTACGTCTGGTACGACGCGCTGTTCAATTACATTAGCACGCTCGGGGACGAAGCGGACACGTTCTGGCCGGCGCAGGTGCACGTGGTGGCCAAGGACATCATCCGCTTCCACGCGATATTCTGGCCGGCGATGCTCCTTTCCGCCGGATACGCGCTTCCGGGCAACATCGTGACGACCGGGTATTTTACCATCGACGGGCAAAAAATCTCCAAGAGCCTCGGCAACGTCATCGATCCGGTGGAATATGCCGCCAAATATTCCCGGGATCTCCTGGTCAACTACCTCCTGACGACGATTCCCATCGGGCAGGACGGGGATTTCAGCGAAAAGGAATCCGTGCTCGCCTTCAACAACCGCCTCGCGAACACGCTCGGCAACCTCCTCAACCGCTGCCTCGTGCTCACGCTCAAGAACGGCGG
Organism: uncultured bacterium; assembly: GCA_903908595.1. GTDB lineage: Bacteria > Patescibacteriota > Gracilibacteria > BD1-5 > UBA2023 > CAIVSN01. The sequence continues at coordinate 908 of CAIVSN010000126.1, read as the reverse complement.
CACGATAGCGGTGCATCCGTACCAATCGGACCTCGCAGCGGCCCGAGAAGCGCTGCTCCTGACCTATGAACGGGCGTTCGCTGCCTTCGATCTCCGCGGGGCGCTCATCGCGACCTACGAGTTCGCCGAATCCCTCAACAAGTACATCGACACCGTCAGGCCCTGGGAACTCGTGGACGTCGATCCGGCCAAGCTGGAAGACGTCATGTACCAGGTCGCGGAGTCGCTCCGGACCATGGCCATCCTCCTCCACCCGTTCTTTTCCCCCAAGATGGAAGAGCTCCTGTCGAGAATCGGGGTTCCGAAAGACGTCGTCTTAATGAAAAACGGCAACATGGGGGCTGCTTTGGAGCGAAAAACCGGATTTTCCGTCCTGGAAAAGGGAGAACCGCTCTATATGCGGATTTCCCTTTAAACAAGCCAAAACTTAGGTATTCCTTTTTTGGAAAATCCCAAGAAACCGCTTGTTTAACGCAAAAAACGCAAAAAATCACTTGCAATCCCTTTGTTGGCCATATAATAGCCCCAGGTTATTTATTTTCTTAACTGTAACCATTATGAAAAAGCAAGACTTCATCAAAGAGATTGCCACACAGGCAAAACTCAGTCAAGATGCAGCCACTAAGGCTCTCAACGCCGTAATCGACATTATCACTTCCGAACTCAAGAATGGCGGCGAAGTCAACGTTACCGGTTTTGGAGCTTTCAAGATTTCAGAACGAGCAAAACGAAACGGTGTCAATCCAAAAACTGGAGCGAGCATCGTTATCCCCGCAATGAAATCTCCAGTTTTCCGAGCTGGCAAGACGCTCAAGGAATCAGTTAGATAATTTTTCTTTGGTACAGACGAATCCTCCCCCGGGAGGATTTTTTTCTAGCATACGATGATATGCCTAGCGAATCTGGTT
>CAIVSN010000125.1 GCA_903908595.1 uncultured bacterium | reverse complement strand
TGACTTCGGGTCATCGCACGACATGACCATGATAATCAAAAAAAATGGGGAAGACAGAACAAAAAGCACCACTAAAAGGATTCATAGGTTTCATTGGTCTGCTTTTTCGTTCTTTGTGGTTATCATAACTTCTTCTTCACTCAAAACCGGAATCGCAGAAAAATGTATCTGTCAGTTCAAAAACCTTGAAATAATCCAGAAAATTACGGGAAATCCCCATATGTATCGACTTATTGGCAAAACTAAAAATGATATTGTGAATAAAACAATTATAAAACAGAGGGTTCCAAAATACAAATGATTCACGTTAGGTATGGAATAGCCGGCTCATAATAGTCTTTTGATTCAGATTACGCTACAGAGAAAGATAAGTATGGCGCCTGGAATAAATCCTATAATCGCGCTAACGAGACTTGTTGCCGAATATTGATTCTGCTGAAAAATTTGGAGAATCAGAATCACTATGGCGAATATACAAAAAACAAAAAAACATATGATGTATATCATGAGAAACCGCTGAGTCAATTCACTATGCGAGACAAATTTTTCCTCGTCCACTAGCAAGAACTTCTGAATGAAATCGTGCATAAATATTTTTGTTAAGTTCTAGACTAGAAAATTTATTTCTTTCGATAGAATTCGAACCTCCCCCCTTTGTCCACCCAATCGGTGAGTGTCTTGATAACCAGATCGTAGTTTGCCTTCGAGAGGTTGGATGCATAATTCTCGATGAAGTATTCCCGTTCGTGAGCCAGTTCGCCGGGTTCGAAAGAAACTTTCTTGTATTTGTACTCTATATATTTCGCGATCTTCTTGATGGAATCGATTTTGACGAGATATTTGTTTCCGCCGTTCTCGAAGAAACGGACCCCTTCGATATCGTCAATGGGTACGGAACGGATGGTGGAGACGAGTTTGGGTTCTTGGTGATTTGGATGTTTTGATAGATTCGAACTCTTGGATTTCGGTTTATCAAAGACGGATTTTATAGCCCAGATAAGCAAACCTACCGGTATGGATATAATTAACCAAAATGCTATTGGGAGTCAATTTTTACAAGAAGTAGGAGAATCGCACATCATCGATAACCAAGCTGCGGAAACCATAATTACTGGTATGCCTCCCGATAGTAATATAAACACCATCAATCACTTTTTAATATTTTTATACACTACCGCTTTTTTTATTTCATCAACACTCAAAACTTGAACCGTTGGAACGGGTGAAAACTCCATTTGTCAGCGTAAAAGCAAAGAAATAATCCAATAAATTACAGGAAATAAATACAGAAGCAATGATCAGATTGTTCTTTGATATGACATTAAAAATGCCAGTAACATGACTAGGACTATGAAGATTCCGAATAAATATATTCCTTTTATTAACGAATAACCAGCTCAATAATATCTCTTAAGCAGGATTAAGCTACAAATATAAATCAATGGCAAGCTCGGTATAAGTTGTATTATCGTAGTTTCAATAAACGATACGGAAATATAATTCTGGCGTAAAATGACAAAAATCATTCCAGAAATCATACCGAGTCCCAAATTGCATACGATTCACACTATGAGAAATCGTTGTGTTAATTCTTCATGCGAAACATATTTTTCCTCATCTACCAACAGGTACTTCTGAATGAAATCGTGCATAAATATTTTTATTAAACAGGTTAATTGTAAAATATAATAAGTTTGATTAATCAAGGAATGACCGTCTTTATTAATGTAATCTAGGGAAAATTACCAGAATCTACACCCGCTCAATCGGCGCAATCTTGATATTCAACCGCTTAATCCCCTTGTTCTCCCCCGTAAACGCGATATCCGCCACGTCCTCCTTCAACGCCACGATCGTCCCAATCCCGAACTGCGGATGCTTGATTTTCGCCCCCACCGTGAAATCCGCCGTATTATTATTCCGAGCCCGGGCCGCCGCAACAACCGCAGTACTGCCCGTCCCACCACGGCCTCCCAGCCAATCGTACGAGCCCGTCCCGCTCTCGGATTGACCGCCTCATACGCTCCCGCCCGAATACGCCCCGTTCTTCCAATTCCCCGCCCCGAACTGGTACTTCGGCTCGATAACCTGGCTTTCCATCAATTCCGCCGGCAGTTCCTTAATGAACTTCGACCTCGGGTTCGCGGAATACGTCCCGAACCGATAGCGCTCCCTCGCGCGGGTAATGTACAGGCGCTGCTTCGCGCGAGTAATCGCCACGTACATGAGCCGGCGTTCCTCTTCGAGTTCTTTCGGCTCGAGAAACGTACGGGAATGCGGAAACAACCCGTCCTCCGCGCCGGAAATGACCACGTTCGTGAATTCGAGCCCCTTCGCGAGATGCACCGTCATGAGCGAGACGACTTCTTCCCCGGTCGCGTCGCGGTCGGCGTCGGTGATGAGCGCGATATCTTCCAAGAACACCGCGAGCCCCTCCCCTCCCAGCATCCCGTCGTAGCGGCTCGCGAGGTTCGCGAGTTCCTTGAGGTTGTCGAGGCGGTTTTCCGCGTCTTCCTTGCCATATTCGAGCTCGAGGTATTCGCGGTATTTGACCTGTTTGAGCAGGGCTTCGATGAGCTCGACCACCGAGCACGTCCGCGCGGTATCCGCGAGGCTCTCGTACATGAGATAAAAATTGCCAAGCGTCGTCCTGAGCGTCCCGGTAAAAATCCCCATGTCGACCCCGTGGCGTATCGCCGTGATCGGGTCGGCCCCGATGTCATCGGCCACGTCGAGAACCTGTTCGAGCGATTTTTCCCCGATTTTCCGGCTCGGCACGTTGATGATCCGGATGAACCCGATCCGGTCGGATCGGTTATGCAAGAGCCGCAGGTACGCGAGCGTGTCCTTGACTTCCTTCCGTTCGTAGAATTTTACCCCGCCGAAAATGCGGTACGGGATGTTCTTGGAAATAAGCGCTTCTTCGATGGATCGGGATTGCGCGTTCGTCCGGTAGAGAACGGCCCAGTCACGGTAGTTCTGCCCTTCGTTCAGGGAATCGGTGACGAGCTTAACGATCTCCCGGCACTCTTCCTTCTCGTCTCCAGCTTCGATCTCGACGATTTTCTCGCCCTGCGCGTTATCGGTCCAGAGGGTTTTTTCGAGCGCGTCGCGGTTGAACTTGATGAGCGTGTTCGCCGCTTCGATGATGGTCTTGGTGGAACGGTAGTTTTGTTCCAATTTCACGACCTTCGCGTTCGGGTAGTCGCGCTCAAAGTGGAGGATGTTCTTGATGTTCGCCCCGCGCCAGCTGTAAATCCCCTGCCAGTCGTCGCCGACCACCGCGATATTCTTGGTGTGGCTCGCGAGCATTTTGACGATCTGGTACTGGATTTCGTTGGTGTCCTGGTACTCGTCGACCATGATATAAGCGAAGCGGCCGTGGAAATACGCGAGCACTTCCGGGAGTTTCAGGAGTTCGTAGACCTTGAGCAGGATATCGTCGAAGTCGAGCGCGTTCATGGCCCGCATCCGGACCTCGAGCTCGGCGTAGACATCCGCCGCGGTCGCCGTGACGTACGATTGCGCGATGCGGCGCATCCCGTTTGGGTCGATCCCGTCGTTCTTGGCGCTCGAAATCATCGCGACGATCTGCTTGGCCGGGATTTCTTTCTCGTCGATTTTCTTCTCGGAGAGAATGAGCTTGATGAGCCGCACCTTGTCGTCCTCGTCGAAAATCACGAAATTCTTGGAATACCCGAGCCGGTCGATAAAGAGCCGCAGGAAATACACCCCCATCGAGTGGAACGTGCCCACGAGCGGGGCCCCGGTCTGGCGGAACGGGTTGACCTGGGCGTATTCGATGCCGAGCTTCTGCCCGACCCGGTCGCGCATCTCCCGCGCCGCTTTGTTGGTAAAGGTGACGCAGAGGATGGATTCGGGCACGATCCCGACGTTGAGGACGAGATTCGCGACCCGTTCGGTCAGGGTATGGGTTTTTCCGGCACCAGCACCGGCCAGTATGAGAAGCGGTCAATCGATGTGGTTGACCGCTTCCTTTTGTCGTTCGTTGAGCATGGCGGGAGTATATGGAAAAGCGGGGGGAATGCGAGGGATTTTTTGGGGAAAAAATATGAAGCACTGCAGTTGTCTAGAGAGTTCTGCGAAATGATGAAATCCTAAATTCATTTCGGCCACTGGAGTGAACTGCTCTAGGATACGCTGAACGAAGAGCGGAGAATAGAACGGGAAGTTCGCATGTTGAGAAGTCTCTCCAACCATATACAAAAACGATCTCTAAAAACCCGAAGCCACGGCACAGGCAATGTGTGTCGTATTATTTATCATTGAACCACAATAAGGGTTTCAATACTGATATCAACAATAGTATTTCATGCCATTGCGAAAGACGGTCGGTGACAAGGAATACTTTGTGGCGTCTGACACAGTCGTTCCATCCGTTATGACCATTCAAACCGCATTCGCGTTATTATTTCCGCCAACATTTCAAGTTGGCATTGCGGAGCTAAGAATATACATGCTTGCCGGCAATGCCTCTATCGCTTGCGTGTTATTTTGAATGCTATAATTCCAAGACTGAGAATTCAAACAGCTTCCTACCGTGTATGCCGATGGACAAGCTCATCCATTTGGATTCCAGACCCTGTTGTTAAATCAATGGTTTTTGCAGTAGGTATAGATCTGATCGCCATTATTATTGGCATCGAAAACTATGCTTCAGTCATTAGGGACAAGGGCATATTTGAGTCATCCGTCAACAAGATATCTCTCAGTGCATACTCCTCCGATATATCAATACCCTGTTTCGCATTTCCATTGACAGGTATTCACAATCGGATTTGCGCTATATCCTGCGGATATTGCGATAAGGGAAGTGCCAATTGCCGCGCTTGACAAAGAATAGTTTGAAGTGGAATTGAAAAATATTGCTTTGACTGGCAATCACGTGCACAATCCGCTTACCAATGTATTGGTGTCGCTTCCTCCTCCCCCTCCCGGAGTTCCCCCGAGCTGCGCGCTCACCAAACTCGTCCCGAACGTCGCGAACGACCCGCTCGAAGCATTCATGAGCGTCGCGATATTCTGGTTGCTTCTGATATCGGATCCGGAATACGCCGCCTGCAGCGCCGCCACCATCGCGCCGAGATCCGCCGGGCTCGCCGGCAATCCGCTCGGGTTCGAGGCCGTCTTCGCCCCGGAATGCACCACCGCCCCCGGAGGGAACGCGCTCGCTCCCCGCAGGGGTTTCCCGTTGAACAGGAGCGATCCCGAAAGCGATCCTATGGGGGCCGAAGCCCCCGCAACGCCCCCGCTGTTCGTCAGGATGCCCGGGACGGCGAGGACGAAGGTCATGCCCCCCGTGCTGACCTTCGCCGTGAGCCCCCCGAAGTTCCCCCGGACGTAGGCCACGGTGGGGTTCCCGGCCTCGGCGTGGGCGGTGCCCGCGAGGAATCCGCCGCCCATGGCGTTCTGCGCGAGGTCGCCCTCGTATTCCGCCTTGAGCTGGTACGCTTTCCCTTCCGCGAGGGAAGAGTACCCGTACTCGGTGTTCTTCAGCGGGTCCAGCGGCTTCTCGTTGAGCCCCCCTCCCGCGATCGTCCCCTTGAAGTACTGCATGACGAGCGGTCAGACCGTCCCCTGGTTCCAGACCGCGCCTCCCGAATAGGTCACGGCGAACGAGCCGTCCGGCAGCGGGTACGAGCTTGAGACGACCATGGAAAGGTCCAAAGACTTGGATACCTGCGCGATGTCGCCGATGCGGGCGGAATCCCGTGCTTTCGACGAGTAACCGCCGATGGATAGGAAGCCTATCGTACCGAGAATGGCGAGGATGGTTATTACGACTATTAGCTCGACAAGGGTGAAACCTTTGAGTTTCCGGGATGCGGAGGGTTTTTTGGAGTTGGCCATATGGGGTATAGTTAAAATATGTGTTCCGTCGCCTGGAAGAATAGCACATACCGTATGGAACGCAAATGCATATTTCCGATGGAGCCTATCGTACTATCTCCGATGTAAATTGTCGGAACTATACGGAATAGAAATTCCGGGAACGGGGACAGCCGAATGCTACTCGATAACCGCCTTCCCTCTGGACAATCCCACGCGAACCGTATCGACCGCTTCCTCCTTCCCTATCAAGAACGTCGAGACCGGATCGAGAGTGCATCCGAACTTTCCTCAAATCGATATTGGAACACCGTGCACTGTGCTCTCAAACCTCGGAAAATCCGGAAAAACCATCTCCCGTGCCGTCTTGTTGGTAAAGGTGACGCAGAGGATGGATTCGGGCACGATCCCGACGTTGAGGACGAGATTCGCGACCCGTTCGGTCAGGGTGTGGGTTTTTCCGGCACCGGCGCCGGCCAGCATGAGAAGCGGTCAATCGATGTGGTTGACCGCTTCCTTTTGTCGTTCGTTGAGCATGGCGGGAGTATATCAAAAAGCGGGGGGAATGCGAGGGGTATTTGGGGAAAAAAATAAGATTTACAATTTGGTAATGACGACGGAACCATTACCCCCATTTCATGCTGAACTAGATTGATTCGATCAAGAAATATAGGATCATCCTCCTCCGCATCATGCCCCACCGCCAGAATACCCTCCGCCTCCTCAGCATCCGTTGCAACCGCCTCCACCACCACCTCAGAATCCACCCGGAGCTCCAACGCAACTCGCTGAAGAATATCCGGATGAGCTTATGGCTCAGGCTCCGCCGCTTTCTATTCCCTGTGCGTTACTGGTTATACTATAACCAAGAGAAGAGACCGGACTACTGTAAAATCATCCGCCCGCCGTACCCCATCCACCATTGCTCGAATTCGTACTCGCGTATCCACCGACCCCGTAGGAATAACTGGGATATCCTGCCGTACCGTCAACCGTAAGACTGGCAGTGTATCCGGGTCAGCCACTGTTTCCCGCACCGCCACCGCCACCTGCCACAATAAGCGGAACATTTCATGTCTGTTTGAAAACGAACGTACCTCCGCCGCCTCATGCAGTATACCCGTATCAAGCTCACGATTGACCTACGATTATAACGATTTTGTCACCTCTCGATAACGAAACCTCTCATTGGACGATCGCTCAATTGCCTCCAGCGGCGGAATAAACATCGGTTGTTCATCATTTCGCTCAATTTGCCGTTATCCGGTAAGTGCCCGATGTGGGAACGGTCCAAAGCTGATATCCCTGATAACTTCCTTGGTTGAAATACGCAGTATTGGAAGCCCACGACTTCGCGGAATAGCTGCTTTGGCAATTTGCCAAAGTTGGTCAGTATGCACCGGAAGCACCGCAAGTCGTAAACGTATGGTTCGTGAAAACAAACAGCGGAATCTCACAAGAACCCCCGACGTAATTATTTCACGACCCGCACTTCCATTGGCAAGTATTCGCCGCTGGGCTCGCGGAATATCCCGCAGTCACGGCGTTGAGCGTGGTGCCGATGTCCGCGTTGGTAAGCGAGTAATTCTCGGTGGAATTGTAGAATGTTGCGTTCGCGGAAAGGTTCGTGCACGCTCCGCTAACCAGGTTCGACGAGGCACTGCAGCTCGCGCTACTTCCTCCGCTGCCACCCGCGCACGTCCAGTTCCAAGGCCCGGATCCCGTGATGGAACCGGAGAGGGTTCCGACTGTGCAGAGATTCGTCGAGGGAACAGTGCCCACCATCGTTCCGTTCGCGGTACCGCAGGCTCCGTTCGTGCTGGTAGATGCGGAACCACCTCCGCCCCCTCCGCTTCCTCCCGCGCTTCCCCCCAATTGCGCGCTGACGATGCTCGTCCCAAAGGTCGCGAACGACCCGCTCGAAGTATTCATGAGCGTCGCGATGTTCTGGTTGCTTCTGATATCGGATCCGGAATACGCCGCCTGCAATGCCGCCACCATGGCGTTCAGGTCCGCCGCGCTCGCCGGCAATCCGCTCGGGTTCGCGGCCGTCTTCGCCCCGGAATGCACCACCGCCCCAGGAGGGAACGCGCTCGCCCCCCGCAGGGCCTTCCCGTTGAACAGGAGCGACCCCGAAAGCGAGCCTATGGGTGCAGAAGCCCCGGCAACGCTCCCGCTG
>CAIVSN010000124.1 GCA_903908595.1 uncultured bacterium | reverse complement strand
ATGTACTTGTACGTATCCTCCACTCACCATCTCGAGGAATATTTCGCGAACACTTTCACCATGTCGTCGTTGTTTCCTATTTCCATGCTCGTTATCATCATCATGGCTATGCTCCCGTTGAATTTTTTGAGAACGCATAGATAGAGATCGCGGCCAATCCCGGGAATTCGTATTTTTTCAGCGCCGACCATCCCGCTTATCTTCTTTTTGACCGGGTCGCCGTTTTTGTCTTTCTTATCCGTCTGGTATTCGAAATTCATGATTCTCTTCCGTACCTTGATAGCGTCGGCAAGATTTTTCAGCCTCATTTTCTTGCCGTCGGATACCCTGGTCACGTCGCGGGTTCAAACGGCCCGTATGATGAAGGTGAGCTTCCGGCCGACCAGCTCCCCGATAACGTTTTTCGATCGGTCGTAGCCCCGGTCCATGACCCATATGCCGGTAGTCCCGATGATTTTGATCACCTCGTCGACCGCCTTCATGCTTTCCCGGTTCTCGCTTTCGAACCCTTTCGCTTTGGTGGAGTAGAGTTTGAGGTTCAGGGGGACGTTCGAAATTTTCTTTTGCCTTTTCCCTTTCTCGAAACGGTATTCGACATTGGTGGCGACGATGCTGTTGAGGCAATAGCCAAGTTCGATATTCCCCGTGCTGCCGTCGTGGACTTTCTTGAGGTTCTCCATTTTCAGCGCCCCGCTTTTGTTGACGTCTCAGGAATCCAGGGTTATGACCGTTTCCGGGCGGATCCTTCATATGTTCCGGATAAGGAGGTTTTCTTTTATCCGGACGTTGTCCGACGGATCGAAATCCGACAAATTCCTGCTCATCCGCTTTTCCGTATGCTTGATGCCCGTGTCTTCTTTCAGGTTCCTGCCGATGTTGCTGAGTTTTATGTCTCATCATCGCACGAGGCCATATGTCATGTCGAGCAGGAACTTGTTCGAGACCTTTCCGATTCATTCGCCGATTCATACGGCAAAATCCGAAATTTTATTTTTCAATTTCGTATTCACGACGGATTGAGTAACATTCATGCGTGGCTATATTAAGGGATAATTCGATACTATCCAAGTATAGCCATTTTTTGGTGACTTTCCACTTTTTTTCTCGTGTTTTTGGCTTGTTTAAAGGGAAGTTTGGAAAATTTTGGGGGAAGTTTAGGGAGCAAACCAATAGTGCGGTACGGAATTCCCGGAACGCTTCCCGGATATCCGAAAAAATTCCAATCCGCATGGAATTTTGTATTGACTCTCACGAAAAACTATGCGATACTTATAAGTACTTGCCGAAATCAAACGTATCCTATCGCCCCGAAACATGCGCCGTTCACGATTCCTCGATTTTACGAAATATGCCTTGCCGCTTGCCGCGGCGGGTATCTTCTCGGTCGCTCTCGTCGCGTACGCGCTCGATACCGTGTCGCAAACCATCCCCACCCAATCCGCGGTATCGGGAGGAGGGAACAACAATACGGTATGGTTCTCGACGGGCAGCACTTCCGCCGGGACGCAGTACTATGTCCAGTACGTCAATCGCGACAACGATTCGTCTACGGTCAACAATTACCTGAAGGGATACTATTTCGATACGCAGTACGGGTTTTTCCAGTTGGATTGGAATCCCTCAAACCTAACGGACAACGTGCATATTTCGGATTCCACCGACCTGTGTCCGACCGGATACGGGTACCGGTTCGACGGATTTGCCCGGGGGATCGATGCCGGATTCCTGGATTTCGGATACGACGACGACACCTTCGTCTACTATTGCGAATCCGACGAACGGCTTCACGGATATGCCTACGATCCCGATTTCGGATTGCAAAACTTCGAGGGGATTGGGTTCGCCGTAGCCGCGACCAGTACGAACCTGCCGGTCATTTCGACGTCCGTCGACCCGTTCTTCGCCAACCATTCCTCGATACTCCTCCTGCCGGACAACGGCCCCCGGACCATCCAGGGCGATTTGGCGTCGAGCGATTGGGGGAAATCCGCCATTTTCTACATCGTAAAATAACCGTTATGCAATACCGTTCCAAGCCGTGATAAAGCAACGCTTCCCATTCCCCATTCCTAATTCCGTACCCATGTACCACACCAAACAACTCCTCGCTTCCCTTTCCCTGGCCGCCATGCTCGCCGGAAGCTTCAGTCCCGCCGCTCAGGCGCTGACGATTACCGAAGCCGTGAATTCGATTCAATCGACTCCGCCCGCGACCCTTCCGGGCGTCAGCAATCCCCGATGAAACGTCGGATATATCCTCGCGAACATGTTTTACGGGGTTTCCGACGGGGCGAAAAACGGCCTGATCAAGGGGCAATACGTCGATGTCACCGGAGTCAATACCTGGCTGGCCAACGGGAACGACGCTTATTTCGGGCTTCCCGGCTCGGTAGGAATCGGAACGGCCTCCCCGAGCGCGTCCTACAAGCTCGACGTCCTCGGAAGCATCCGATCTTCCAGCGGGCTCACCGTAACCAGCGGTGCCGTGTCGCTGCCGACCGGATCGATCGACGCGCTCGCCATAGCCGACGGGTCCCTCCTGTTCGCGGATTGGAACCAGAACGGCTGCACCCCGAGCCAAATACCCAAATGGAACGGCAGCGCCTGGGCCTGCGCGACCGATGCGGGAATCGGCGCGGAAAGCGATCCGATCTGGATGGCCGCGAGCGGGAGCTACTACACCAAAACGGATCTTCAGAATTCTGGACAGTCCGCCGTACATTGGGGCAATCTCACGAACGTCCCCCTCGCTACCGTTACCCATAACGGTGTCGTGCAACTGAACGATACCGTGACTTCGACCGCGACCAATCAGGCGGCAACGGCCAACGTCGTCAAGAGCGTCTGGGACGACCTCTCGGCCGCGATCAACGGCAAAATGTCGGGGAGCGGGTCCGTGGGATACGTGGCAAAATTCACGGGAACCGGCATCGTTAACTCGAAAATATACGAGAACAACGGTTTCGTCGGGGTCGGAACGACCGATCCGACCGACACGCTCGAAGTCAACGGGAACATCAAGCTTTCCGGAACCACGCCGAGCTACCGGCTCACCAACGTGGCCGACCCGCTCGCGAACAACGACGCGGCGAACAAGGTCTACGTGGATTCCAAAGTTTCCGCGGCGGGAACGGAAGGGACGAGCCCGTACCTCTCCGACGGATCCTACTATTCCGAGGGTGGCGACCCCTACTTCTGCCGGCTGAACGTGCTCGCGGGAACCACCCAGCGGATCGTCTCGGTAAACCAGAGCAAGAAGTGCGACTCGACCAACAACCTCTACTGCAGCGCGGGATCCTGCTCGGCCGACGCTTCGGTACTGAATTCCATCAAATTGACGAACCAGCTCATATCGGCACGGGAAAATACTTCGTGTTCGATCAGCGACGGGAAGGTGTATTGTTGGGGATATGTGGGAAATGGGCAGAAGTATTTGGATTATAGTTTGTCTTCGGTAGGAGCTAATACTCAGGAGGGGCACAGTTGCGCGGTCACCGGAGCTGGTGAAGTGAAATGCATGGGATATGGAAATTACGGACAACTGGGAAACGGTGGGGCTTCCCAGAGCCCCACAGCCGTGTCGGTCTCGGGAATCAACAATGCTGTAAAAGTATATACGGCGAGTTCAGGGTACAGTACGAATTATGGACACAGCTGTGCCCTGCTTCTCGACGGCAGCGTAAAATGCTGGGGATATTTGCAAAGCTATGGCCAAGCGAATACGCCGGTCGCCATAACGGGACTCACAAGCGTTATTGATTTTTCAATGAGCAAAGGGAATGCAAGCGACCAGGATCACTGGTGCGCGGTACTCTCGAACGGAAGCGTAAAATGCGCGGGATACGGAGCATACGGACAGCTTGGAAACGGCAGCACGTCTTCCGTAAACTGGACGACTCCCGTTACGGTGAGCGGCATAAGCAACGCGGTCAAGATTTATTCGGAAGGTTCCTGATACAGTACCAGTTATGGAAGGAGTTGTGCGCTCCTTTCAGACGGTACGGTGAAATGCTGGGGATATCTTCCGAGTTATGGTCAAGCGAATACCCCGGTCGCCATAACGGGACTTTCGGACGTTGCAGATTTTTCCATGACTCAAGACAATTCAAGTCAACAAGGGCATTGGTGCGCGGTACTTTCTACTGGTACGGTCATGTGTTCCGGATACGGGTCATACGGACAGCTCGGAAACGGTAGTTCCAATTCCGTGAACTGGACGACTCCCGTTACGGTGAGCAGCATAAGCAACGCGGTCAAGATTTATACGGCGAGTTCCGGGTACTCTACCGATTATGGACACAGCTGTGCTCTCCTCTCGGACGGCAGCGTCAAATGCTGGGGAAGCTTAAATACTTACGGAAATGCGGCAACTCCCGTCGCCATCACCGGGATGACCAACGTGGTAGATTTTTCGATGAGCAAATGAAATTGAAACAATTATGATCATTGGTGCGCGGTACTTTCGACCGGAGCAGTCATGTGCTCGGGCTATGGTGGATACGGGGAACTCGGTAACGCCGCTTCCTCAAGCGTCAACTGGACCACGCCCGTCACCGTCAGCGGAATTACCAACGCGGTCAAAATATACACAACTACGTCGGCATTCTCGACGGATTATGGGTCAAGTTGTGCACTCCTCTTCGACGGACAGATTAAGTGTTGGGGGAACAACGGTTATGGAATTTTCGGTACCGCGACTTCGCAAAACAGCAACGTGAACACTCCTATTTTCGCCACTGCCTCCAACGGTCTCTATTATACCGGAGTCGGCGCGGTATCCGTCGACAAGACCGTGCCGGAAGTCAAGGACAGCATCACGGCGGCGACCAGCGTAGCCGTCGGAGGATACCATTCCTGCGCGGTGGAATGAGGTTCGGTACGTTGCTGGGGCTACAATGCCGAAGGCCAGCTCGGCAACAACAGCAACAACAATTCTTCCGCTCCGGTCAGCGCGTTCGGCCTTTCCACTGCCACGCAGATCGCTTCGGGCTACATGCATTCGTGCGCGATCCTCTCGGACAAGTCGGTGAAATGCTGGGGACTCGGACGCGAAGGCCAGCTCGGCAACGCTTCCAATACGAGCAGCAGTACTCCCGTGGTCGTAAACAGCGTGGCCAACGCGGTGGAAATCGCCGCGGGCGACTATCACACCTGTGCCCTTTCCGGCAGCGGAGGCGTACAATGCTGGGGCCTCGGCAACAAGTGACAGCTCGGGAACGGGGGGAAACAGAGTTCCAATATCGCCGTCGTAACGACCGGCATTACCAACGCCGTACGTATCGGAGCGGGAGCCGACCATACCTGTGTCCTGACCGCGAGCGGCAGCGTGCAGTGCTGGGGGGCGAACGATTGGGGGCAGATCGGGAACGGACAGTACAGTCCCCTTCCCGTGGTTACTCCCGCCACCGTCAGCGGCATCACGACCGCCGGACGTATCGGCGTCGGGGCCAACCATACGTGCGTGGTCCTCGCCGACAACACGCTCAAATGCTGGGGGCTCAACGCGAATTCGCAGCAGGCTTCGACTTCGTACTTCATGGCCAATGCTCCAGCCAGTCTGCTCGGTGTCACCAACGTGCTCAACATCGTCGGCGGAGGAACCCACAGCTGTCTCATTTCCACGGACCTCGGCAGCGTGAACTGTTTCGGGGGCAACCGCAACGGGCAGCTCGGGAACGGGAACATGAACACCACGTCGAACGCTTCCCTCGTCAACTATCCGGTGGACGGGACGGCCGGGGTGACCAACTATACCCTCGCGCTCTGCGAAACCCGGGACGTGTACACGGGCAATCTCGGCGGAATCGACGGCGCGACGAGCATCTGTACCACCCAGTGCGGTATCGGGTACAAGTTCGCCCGGGAATCCGAGCTCGCGAACTTCAACGCCTCGGCCGCCGCGGTCAACACCTACTGGGTGGACCGGGCGAACAATGCCGCGACGAACTGCCAGAACTGGACGGACGGGACGAGCAGTTACAACGGGGCGAGCATTATGTTCACGTTGAATTTGAATTATGTCAGCTGAGGCACACCTCTCTCGGCAGTAGCCATAAACAGCACTTACCTGCAACGAAACATCGTCTCCTCCACCCAAAAGCCCTGCAACGCCTCCCAGCAGATCCTCTGCGTCCGGGGAATCCGGTAGCCGCCCCCCTCCGGCAAGCCCCGCAACGGGCTTGCCGTTTTTTACTTCCAGCATCCCGAATTTATGAGCATCCAACGCCAACCCGCCATCGTGGCAGCCGTCATAGCAGCCGTCTTTCTGGCCATTCTCGGACTCTGGTTCGCCCAATCCGGCACGAAATCCACCGGTACCCTCAGCTTCTGACCGGAGAACCCCGCGCCGAAACCGGCCGTCGGGAGCATTCCGGCCCCGGCCGCCCCGCAATCGCGCTCCGAAACGTCCGTGAAAAACGTTTCCGAAACCCAGTCCTCGAATCCCGTGTTCCTCGCCTGTACCGCGGAAAAATTCTCCGCTTGCTCGGAAATGCAAACCGCCGTGCCCCCATCGACCGTAACGGGAAGTTTCCTGGAGCTGTCCCGGACGCTTCTCCCGCTCGCCAAGGGGAACGAAACGATTGACAATTGCATCGCCGACGGCATTTCCGCCTGCTCTAACCTGGCCATCCAGAAAAAAATCGCCGAGGAACCCAGCGTGGATATCTGCGACGAATACGCCGATCCGGTAGCGAAGCAAAATTGCCTCAACGACGTATATCCCAAGGTTGCCATTTTCAAAGACGACGTCACGGTATGCAACCGGGTTTCCGACGAGTTCGGACAGAAATACTGTTCCGATACCTACAATGGCGACAAGGCCGTCCGGAGCCGCGATAGCTCCTGGTGTTCCCGGCTCTCTTCCGCGGACCGCCAGAACGAATGCAAGGGCACGTTTCACGTCAAGGTCGCCGTGGCCACCGACGATATCGGATTCTGTGCCAAATCCCCGGATTCCGCCGGCGCGCTCAACTGTTCCCGGGCCTTCGCCATGAGGAAGATGGATTCCAGCAGTATCGAAAGCTGCAAGAAAACCTATGCGTATTCGTCCTCCATTCCCGATAAAGGCGATCTCGACCGGATCCATCGGGACTGCCTCGGTCGCCTGACGGGCGAAATCCTCTCGGCCATGCGAGCCAACCCGGATCTCGTGGCTTCCGGGGAAGGGGAATACCGGCAAGCGTGCGGTTCGCTTCCAGAAACGGAAAAAAAGGTGTGTCTTGAACAACTGGCAACGTTGTCGTCCGAATGAGCGGCATTGCCGGCCGGAGAGCCGCAGGTGCCGGCGACGGGAAGCGGGACTCCTCCGATATGAAGCGGGACTCCTCCCGTATGAATCGTAGCTCCTCCCATATGAAGCGGGACGACTGCCTGAATCGGGACGACTGCCTGAAGCGGCGCGGCGGCGGGAAGCGCCAAGCTCCCGGGAAGCGGCGCATCGCTCACCTTTACCGGCAGCGTTTCGCCGACCATCGCGAAATAATCCGGGGGGCATGGGCGCAATCGGAAAAATGCCGGCTATTCCCCGCAAATACCTCGTGACCCTGCTCGCGGCCGGGGGGATATTGGGAATCGTTGCCACGTGATACCACCGGCAGCACGAACCGGCCGCCCCGACGCAGCCGGCCTACGAAACGCTGGAAAAGGAAATCGAGGGCGACTCCATGGAACCGCTCCTGCCGAACGGCTCAAAAATCCTTTTGCTGGTAGGATTTTACCGGGGGAAAAATTTGCCGGAACGGGGGGACATCGTCGCCTACGACTATGGGGGCAACCGGCATCCGCTCATTAAAATGGTGCGCGGGCTTCCCGGCGACGCCGCGGAAATCGATCCGATTCGGAAGACCCTCAGGATCAATGGGGAATACCTGGCGAATTCGGCCGGAACCCCGTATTCGTTCACCGACGGCGAATTGCGGCTCCTGGGACTCTATGTCAAAGGCGGACGTTTGCCAGACGAAGGGTACTTCATATTCGGCGACAACGTCCGAAACAGCGTCGATTCCCGGAAATTCGGAGCCGTTTCGAAAAACGACTTCTATGGGAAATTCATTCCCAAACCATAATTTTTTAGAAAGGCAAGGCGATGCCGTTCGATAATCCCGCCGTATTCCGTATACTTGCGCGTATTTTCCCATTGCCAATCATGATCAACATCAACGACTTCTCGCAAAAAAAACAAATCGCCATACTCCTATGGATAGCGTTCAGCGTGTTTTATATCCTATTGGACATATACCAGGGCTTCCGGGCCGGAATCGTCGAACAGGCGTATCTTTCTGGCAAGACCAGCACGGCCGCGGCGCTCATGGAAAAAGCCGAGGATCCGAGCTGCAAGCCCTTCAGCGTGTTTATCGGGGAAAAGAAAATCGATCTTGTCAACGTGGCTTGCCTGATCCAGGCGAATCCGCCGGCCGGCGCCGGGAAATAACGGCCTAGGCTCTCAGCAAAAATACGTTGCATCTTTGCCGCGTACGTATGAGGTATCGGGCAAGGCGACTCTTACGCAGTGGAGCGGGCTCCACAAGTATGAGGCAACGATGGCTGATGCTCATGCGCACGATGGGAAAGCGTAAGGTATTTTTGCTGAGAGACCTAGTTCCGGATCAGTTCGCGGATTTCCCCTTTGACCACCTGCTTCTGGACCGGGGAAGTGGCATTTTTATCCAACAGCATGAGTTGTATGTAGATCGTATCTTGAAACGATCCGGTATTGGATACCCAATTGCCCCGGCGATCGATAAACTTGTACGGTTCGACGTTCGCCCCCGTCATGACCAGGTACCGGCGGTTCAAAGTATCTTTGTGCAGGGAAAAGGTTTCGTTTTCCGCTATACCCGAAGTATCCACTCTCTTGACGACGTTCGTCGCGTTGTTTTCAAGAAGGAACAGGGTTTGGCTCCTCAGGTAATCGTCCTCGATGACATACTGTATGGACAGTATTTTCGCGATACTTCAAATCACTATCGCAATAATCAAAACTCCTACTATAATACCCACGAGGGTTTCTCCGCGACGATCGGAATGGTTCATACGAAAATGATAGGAAATCCCCCAAATACTACCCGATTTTACAAAAAATGCCCACTTTATCAATAAATATCCCGATAGGGGCCCGCAATGACGCGAAGGGGTTCTCGCTGGTGGAAATGATTATCGCCATAACGATATCGTCCATGATTATCGGCGGGTCGACCTTTTTCATTTTCAAAACCAATTCCGAAGCGCAAACCGCGAAAAACCGTACCAAAATCCACGTGGAAATGTCCGAGTACATCGAAAAAATGAACCAGATCCGGAACGGCTATTCGAGCGGAACCGTGCTGATACAGAACGAACCGGGATACGACGTGCTCCTGTTTTCCAATTCCGGAGCCACGGCGGGGGTGTTGGTCGGGGTCGTGAACCTCGCGGATCCGGATGCCAACGGAGGAGTCCGGCTCGATACCGTTTGAGAATTCGACAAGTACGGCAGCAAGGCCATCGGAATGCAGGAAATCACGAAGTCCCAATTGGACAGCGTGCTTTCGGCTTCCACCAATGCCTACTCCGTCGTCTTCCATCCCGACCGGTACTTCCCCGAACTCCAGGCTCAGAATTTTTCGGCGAACACGTACAATTCCGGATCCCTGATCGAACTCGACGCGGACGTATACGAACGCCTGTTGCCCGAATACGCCGGCCTGCCGAAAGCCATGGTCGCCGACGAGACCGTTTTGCCGTTTAACCTCATATTCTAATGCGAAAACCCGAACAAAGGGGAACGATCCTAATGTACGCCATACTCTTGGTGAATTTTGCCGTGATCCTCGGGTATATCGTATTTCTCAAATCCCAAACCCTGTTGGAAAACACGAGGTATTCCGAAATGAACGGAAAGCTCTCGAAAAATATCGAGGAACGCGGGTCGGCCAGCATGGACTACGGACTCTCATTGAACCGGAACGGCGGCTGATTCGTGGATACGACCACCTGCCCCGTGCTCTCGTTCAGCGGATCCGGCTTGGGAAGCACCTATTCCGAAAGCGTTCCCACTTTCCCCTTATTCGATGGCACACAGGTATTTTGTTCAGGATCGAGCGTCGTATATCCGTGAGAAACCGCCATTCTTTCGTATGCCCCGGATTTCCGTTCGTTCAGCGGCATCACCTTTCGCGCGGCCTTCTCCGAACTGTCCGGCGGAAGCACGATGACCGGAATATTGAACGATGCCGACGAATCCCTGGTCACTTTGGTTCTCGGAGGGGATACCGGGATCGACGCGAATTTCGATTCGGACGACTACCGGTATGACTCGACGGGAAGCGTACAATATCCGGACGGTTCCGTGGACGACGACGACTTGGCCAGAAAAATCAGCTACGGGTATGCGCGAAAAGACAAAATTTGGCGAAACGTATTCTGGAATACCGACACTTCCGCGAAACGCATCAGGGAAAACCCGAACAACACCGGGGCGCTTGCCATTTTTCCCGACCAAACGGGCACGGGAATACTGCATTTGGATCTCGATGGAAGCTACATGCTCAAGATCGTGGAGTTCGACGCGGCCACCTATGCCGCTACCAAAGAATTGCGAATCAGGAGTACGGTCAGCGCGTCTTCCCTCACGGGAGCTATCGGATACCTCCAAGCCGACCTCTCGGTGGCGACGGGATCAAGCCATGCCAGAATTTTTGATCTCAAAAACAAGAACTACGGGATTTTCTTGACGGATAGCGGATCGCTCGGAGATTTCCTCAAATACAAATTCTCTTTCGCCAATCAGAGCGGAAACCTCGTATATACCGTTCCGATCGACGATTCCGACCCCTACCAGATAGTCTACTACGGCAACGATATCATCATCGACTCCGAAAACAAGATGATCTCCAAAGAACAAGAAATCATCCGTCCGAAATAGCCGGGGTCCCGGGAATTATACCAAATTCATTTGATTCGTCTTGCTTCCCGCGAGCAGGCCAGGTGAACGTATTTTTCGTTTTCCGAGCTTGTCCGGCGCGGTCTGGACCGAGGAAAACGAAAAATACGTTCACCTGGCCTGCGAGCAAGTGGAGTTAGATTAATATGGTAT
>CAIVSN010000123.1 GCA_903908595.1 uncultured bacterium | reverse complement strand
CCTTATTCTTATCCCCAATCCTTGCATCTCCCACCTCAAGATAAAGAAATACATTATACTGTTTTGCATTTTCCTGTAGGTAATTCTCAATATTGATTTCTACAATATCTCCTGTATCTTTTCAATTTCCAGCCAAAGAATATAAATCACCGATGATTTGTTCTTTATACAGGGATAACTTCTCAATGATTGCCTCATAACGAAGCTCATCAATATTTACTGCATTCTCATTCAGAGCATCATCAGTCAAATCTCATTGTCCCAATCCATAGCATATTTCGCTATTTTGAGTACTTTGTTCTACTTTGCTTCCCAAATATAAACTATATTTAGGCGAACCATAAGCAGAAGAGTACGACTTGTTGATAAGATTGACTTTGAAAGCCGGATATCAGAAATTGTGTCACCTATTGAAAATATAATTGTATGCATATGCTTGATTTTCCAATCAAAGATCCTTCAGTATTTCTTCCGATAGATCCTCGATAAATTTTTTATGGGAAGTGTTCAATAGAAAATACAAGGAAAATACTATAAAATAAATGGACGAATCATGACTTCATTTAGGTGTGAAGTCATTTTTGCATTTTTCTACGATTTCCAAAGTAATATCTCATTTTTCCAATTCACTAAGAATTGCCATTCTGATTTTTGATATGGTTTTATCGCCATTTCCCAAGTCCCTATGTACCAAAGACTTATCGATTCTATTCAATTCGTCCACAAAAGTCTGCCCGCCATCCAAATACGCCTTTCAGCAAATATCCTTGATAGCAAGTAATTTTTTGAATCATTCTCTGAGTCGTACATCTTCCATATCCAATCAAATAAAAAAATAAACCTACCCCACCCTCCCCCTCACCACCCCCCAAATTTCCACCATCGCCCAACTATCCTGCTTACAATACTCCAGCAAATCCCCAACGACCTTCCCCACCTCGTCATCCGCAATCCCTCCCACCACCAACTTCTTCAACAACTCCGTCGCTTCCCCGCCGTTCCCGACTTCCAACCCATCATAACTCATTTTTGTCAATACCGGCAACACTTTTTTGATCGAAGCGCTCCCGTGGAAATCCGGATGGAAATAGTGCAGATTCCGAAAAATCTCCATCAGATCGAACGTCTGCGAATTTACCTTCTCAAAAATCTCCCGGAATTCCGGGTATAATTCCGCTGTCTCATTGTTTCGCGTACACTCGAATGCCTTATTCCACACGACGAACGTCCCATCCGCCTCACCGATATCCCGTACGAACGATTCTACGACCCTCCGGTTGTCCGAAGCGCCCGGCTCGACGATGGCGGCAAAATGCGACGTGGAACCATCCGCCCGCATGACGTGAAGCGAATACTGCACCACCACGGACTGCCACGGATGCGTTCCCTCAAAAATCGGCATCGGGCTCGCCACCGTCTCGTAATCGTAGAAATACAGCGGGAATTCCAGCTCGTCCAAAATCCCGGAAATCGCTTCGGAGTCTACCGTTTCGCCCCGTTGGTACAATCGGACGTATTTCTGGTACGAACTTTCTCCCTCGTCATTTCACAAAACGGCGATATCGTCCTCGTCCAGGTCCTTGATCCGGATTTTCCCGGCCTCGAAAAGCTGAAGGAGCTTCGCCCGAGACTGCCCGATTCTCGGGATATGAAAAATCGTCCCCTTTTCCGGCACCCTCCCGAAATGACACAGATAATCCCGCCCGTCGAACGGGTATTTCTCATCGAACGCCTCTTCCCGCAAATACAGGTCCCGTCGCATCGCGTCGATGGGCTTGGTAATTTCGCTATCGGGAAAGAGCATTCCGCTCACGTCCAAGGTCTTGATAATCTCGGACGGCACGATTTCCCCGTGCTTCACGTATTCGCGATTGAGAAAATACAGGTACGTTTTCCCGCTGAACCGCTCGCCCAATACCCGCTTCACCACGTACGCCTGAAAGCTCACGTCATAGTTCAAATCCGCCGTCAGTTCGACCGCATCGCCCGCCGCATACGGGTTGCACACGCTTTTTACCTCGACGATATCGTACTTCCCCTCCTCGTTTTTCACGAGGAAATCCGTTTTGATGAACAAATCCCCGATGAGGAATCCGCACTGGTACAGCACGTCCGGGGACTCCGCAAGCGCCTCCTTGGAGAGCCGGTCGTACGTGCGGTGGAAATCGTAAAAACCGTCCATTTTGACTTCCCGGACGGTTTTTCCTTCCCAGAGCTTCATGACGGCATCTTCTACGGATTGCCCGATTTCCGCGCCGTTCATGCCCCCGTAGAGCTGTTCGTTGATAGCCTTGTAGGTGGACTTATCGCGTTGGACGTGCCAGAACGCGAGTTTTTGGTTCGCGAGAAATTCCTTGAAAAGGGACTTGGTGATGAACATGGAAGCGAGCATTTTAAAAAAAATTTTTGACCGTCCGCCTCCGCTATCGCTACATCACCGCTTTCGCCGGAACGTTTACCCCCGCAAAGAATTCGTCGAATTCCAAAGCGAGCAATTCCTCTTTTTTGAGCAATACTTCGGCAATTTTCTCATGCAGCGTCCGATATTCCGTAATGATGACCCGCGCACGCTCGTACGCGACCTTGAGAATCGTCCGTACCTTGTCGTCGATTTTTTCCTGGGTTTTTTCGGAGAAGAGCTTGCCTCCGCCCTCGGCTCCGAGGTAGTTCCCTTCGATGGAATCCGACGCGTAGTTCTCCGCTCCGAGTTCCTCGTCGAACCCGTAGCGCATCACCATGGCGCGGGCGATTTCGGTCGCTCGCTCGATGTCGGAGCTGGCCCCGGTCGTCACGAGATCCTTGCCGAAGAAGACTTCTTCCGCTACCCGTCCGCCGTACAGGGTCGCGAGCTCGTCGAGGTACTTGGCCTTGGTAACGTAGGTCCGGTCTTTTTCCGGAAGGAACCACGTGACTCCGCCCGCGCCTCCTCGGGGAATGATGGACACCTTGTGGACCGGGTCCGTAAACGGCGTCATTTTGCCGACGATGGCGTGGCCGACTTCGTGGTAGGCGGTAATCTTCTTTTCGAGTTCGGTCATGCGGGAAGACTTCTTGGTGTTCCCCATGAGGATTTTTTCGATCGATTGCTGGACCATGGCCTGGTTGATGGCCTTCGCGTTCATCCGTCCGGCGAGGATGGCCGACTCGTTGAGCAAGTTGCCGAGATCCGCCCCGGAGAACCCGATGGTCGTGCTCGCGATTTTGCGCAGGTCGATATCCTTCGCGAACGGCTTGCCTTTGCTGTGGACTTCGAGGATCTTGATGCGGTCTTCGAGGTTCGGGAGATTGATGGTGACTTTTCGGTCGAAACGCCCCGGCCGCAAAAGCGCCTTGTCGAGCACGTCGGCCCGGTTGGTCGCCGCGAGGACGATGACGCTCGTATCGGTCTCGAACCCGTCCATTTCGGTCAGGATCTGGTTGAGCGTCTGTTCGCGTTCGTCGTGCCCGCCCCCGATTCCGGGAGAGCGTTTCTTCCCGATAGCGTCGATTTCGTCGATAAAAATAATGCTCGGCGCCCGTTCCTTGGCTTCCTTGAAGAGGTCGCGCACCCTCGATGCCCCGACCCCGACGAACATTTCGACGAATTCGGAACCGCTGATGGAGAAAAACGGCACGTTCGATTCTCCGGCGACGGCCCGGGCGAGGAGCGTCTTACCGGTTCCCGGAGGTCCGACCATGAGGATGCCGCGAGGGATTTTCGCGCCGAGTTCGACGAATTTTTTGGGATTCTTGAGGAAGTCCACGACTTCGGCGAGGTCTTCCTTCTCCTCGACCGATCCGGCCACGTCGCCGAACATCACCTTGTCCTTGCCCGGCTCGTAGACCTTGGCGCGGGACTTGATGAAGGCCATCGGACCGTTCGCGCCTCCGCCCATCCGCCCCATGAACACGATGAACGCGACCACGAACAGGATCATGAGCAGGACCGTCGGCAGGACGTCCGCGATGAATTTTCCCCAGAAATCGTCCTTGACGGTGATCTTCGTGGGAACCGTCGGCACGTTGAAGCCGAGGTCCTTGAGGGAATCCTTCGGAGGCATCAGCACCTTGTCGACGCTGACGACCGAAACGGTTTTCGATCCGACGGTTTCGGTATGGGCCGGCTTCTTCGCTTCGAGCGAACCGCCCATGACGACGATTTCCGAATACGAACCCGACAGGTACTGGGTCAGGACCTCGTTGATTCCGATTTTCTCGTTCACGACTTCCTTCGGGGAATTCGACATGAGGAAGTAGAACACGGAAATCGCTAGGGAAACCAGGATCACGATGGCAACGGGATGCACGCGATTGGGCTTGTTCTGGTTGGCGGTCTTTTTTATGAGTTTGAGCATGTCGTTCCTCGTCGGCGGCGTTTTTTTGGGTTTCATGATGGCAGGTTGAAATATAAATGACAGTCCATTATAAAAAAATGCGCGAAAAAGCAAAGAATTCGCAGGAGAATCGCATTCGGGTTCCATATCATGAAAATTCTCATAATGCAAATTATTTGACATATTATTTTTTGATTGTATAAATACGTAAATCCTCTCCTCATTCCCTCCTATGAAAACCAAGATTTCCCTCTTCGCCGGAATCCTCTTCGCCACAATGGCCCTGATACCTCAATCCTCGTTCGCGGGCGATTATTTCCAAGACCAGGTCCTCAAGACCGGCAACAAGGAAATGACCCGGGAAGTTCTCGGCGACATCAAGATCCGGGACGTGGCGCTCAAAAGCTCCACGGAAAAACTCCGCCTTGCCCAGACGAAATTCTTCATCGCCCAGACCAAGAAAGAAATCGTCAACCGGTACGCCGAAGGGACGATTTCCACATACGAGTTTGAAGATATCAAAAACGAGCTATCCTATCTCGCGTTTTCGATGAACCAATACTTCTCGAATTACCGGGCCTACGAGCGCAGCAAGGACAAGGAATACCAGGCCAGCGCCTTCCAGAACCTCCGGGACGCGAACCAGTGCTACGGCCGGCTCAAGGTCGCGACGCTCAAGGCGGCCCGGAGTTATAACCTTCCCTAACGGCAGATTCCCCCTCCCATGGAAAAAAATCACGATTACCGGCTCCAGTTGCCGAACATGCTCCGGGAAGAAATCCTCAGGATTTTCGATCCGCTTGTCGCGCAGCAACTCCGCAGCCTTCAGCCCCAGGCCTACCGGCTCTCCCTGGGAACGCCCGTAATACGGGACATCCGCTTGGAAATCAGATCGGAATCGAAATCGGCTTCGGAAGAAAAATGATTTTTCCAATTGAAAACCTTCTCGATCGAATGTTCGCCCGAACCGAAGTACGAAAAGGTATTCCAAGCCATCGTCCAGAGGATCCAGAACCGCTCGGCTCACGATTTCAACGTGAAATCGTTCCGGAAAAACCCGAGGGAAGACGGCATGCGGCAAATCGAAGGGCAACAGAACAAAGCCGGCGGAATGCCCGCGAGCGTCAGGATTTCCGGGGAAATCATCCAGTCTAATTTTTCCTCCGTCACGGGAATCTTGGCCGAACTCGCCATGGTCGCCTGCGAATTCGACTCGAAAATCAACGGGGGGGGAATCGGGTTCGTCACCGGAAACCTCTTCTCTCAAAACCAGAAAATCCCCGTTTTCATTCCGCGGGAACCGGAAATCCGGGAGGGGGTCGCCTTGGACGTTTTCCATACGATCCAAGATCGGGACGGAAAGAGCACATTGTCCCGGCTCCTGACCAAGAAAGGCCAGGCCCTCCAAAACGAGACGCGGTTGATATTGGAAAACATCCAGAAAAAGAGCGCGTTTCTCCTCGCCCTGAGAGACCCGACCTATGCGGATGAAAAACACAAGGGGGAAGTCTTGGCCGATTACCAAGAATCCCTGAACCTCGTATTGCCCAACGAAGTCTGCCAGAAAATCCTGTGCCAGAAAGAAAACGACGGGTTCGAAATCCGCCTGTGACACGGGAATTTTTCGCCGATGTACCTCCGGGTCGGAGAATTCAACCGGAAGCACGGGGAACGGACCATCGGTTTTGCCATCGATGTCAGGGAGGACGTCGCGGACCAGCTCTGGGACGAGCTCGCGGAAAATTTCAAGAAAAACTGCGACGAAATCGGGCCGTACGAATTCGAAGTGACCCATCCGAACGATTCGGTTCAAAATGCCAAAGGGGAAGCCTCGATCATCCTCGAAATGCCCGTGCGCGCGAACCGGCCGGAGAAAATCCGGAACATGATTTTTCTCTTCGGACGGCTGCTCCACGAATTCGGATATCCGATTACATCGGGTCCCGAGATTTTCGCCACCTTCGACAATGCCGACCGAAAGCTCCAAAAAATCGCGAAAAGCGCCTTCAGGGCACCAAAAATAAAGCCTCCCGGGGAGCGGTAGTCCGAGGGAGGGGGCAGGGGGCGATTGGGGCGAGGCAAGATATAAGATTCTGATTGTAAGGTATACCCAATAGGAATTGGTTTTCGGTATATATTTATTTGTAGAAATACAAATGAAGACTGATAGGGTTTCGGCTGATGGTATCGGGGAGACGATGGAAAATTACCAATACCGCGAGAAAGCGATCGATCGTGTTCCTACAAAATGTTTCAGAGGTCCAATATTCGTACGTGCTTGATCCCGTTTCGGACTCCAAATGACATTTCATCCATCGAGACCACGTATTTTTCCCAATGATCATTCAGGGATTCGAGAGCCATGTATTCCCGTTCGATGGTTGTTTCCCCTCCGAGCTTATACGTGACCTGAAGATATTTGACGATACCTCGTTTCTCGGCGACGAAATCGATTTCTTTCCCGTTCTTGAGCCGTCCGATGCGCACCGAATATCCAGCCCGAATAAGCTCCAGATAGACGAAATTTTCGAGGATTTTTCCGATATCCCTGGCGGGATTCCACCCGATGAGGCTATTGCGGAGACCCATGTCGGAAACATAGTATTTGTTGTAGATTTCGAAGTATTTTTTGGTCGCTGGATCCTCGGCTTTGGCAAGGTGGATAAGATAGGCTTTTTGCCCATACTCCAGATAGGTGAGGATGGTTTCCGGAGAAAGCTTGATTTTTTGGGACAAAAGATAATCGCTGATGCTTTTCGCGCTGAATACGCTCCCGATATTGCTGAAAAGATACCGGTAGAGATCTTCGAAAAATGCCACGTTTCTGAGGCCGAAATGTCGAACGATATCCTTGAGGAGAATGGTTGAATAGATACCGCGAAGATATTCGTAGACACTTTCTTCATCCCGTCGCATCCGAATGATCCCCGGAAGTCATCCATAGCGGAGATATTCCAGGAAAAGCTGCTCCGAAAGGGATTCGTTTCGAAAAATAGCGTATTCCTCGAAGTCCAGTGGGAATATCTCAAATTCCACGTATCTGCCAGTCAGAAAAGTCGCAAGATCGGAGGAGAGGAGTTTCGAATTGCTTCCCGTGATAATGATATCGATTCGATCCGGCTTATCCGCAAAAATCGAACGAATAAACCGCTCCCACTCCTCTATGTCCTGAATTTCATCGATTGCCACGAGGATTTTTCCATGGTTTCCCTTTTTTTCGAAATCGGTAAAAAGCTCCATGAGATCATGGTAGGTTCGGATAGCATCCCAATCATAGGATTCCTTATTGAGGTAAAAAATATCCTCGCTCGAATATCGTCCCGAAGCAACCAGATTTTGGATAACGGATTTCAGTAGCGAGCTTTTCCCCACGCGTCGCATCCCGGAGAGCACCTTTATGACCGGTTTCCCGAGAAATCAATCAATCCTCCCCAGATACTTCGTCCGCGGAATCAGTATTTCTTTGAGTATGGCATGTATCATATTGGTAATATGTTACGGTTATACCTGAAGATTGTATGATTTTATTACTATATTTCAAGTATATATGAAATATATAGAAACCACGTAGTGGCAAAGCAATGTCCGAACGTTCTATTCACCCTCCGCCTCTTTTTCAATGGACGAGGATTCTACAAAACGCGACTTCCGCCGAATTCCTAGATATTCTTCTTCTTGCGAACCCCCCGGCTGAACCTCTTGCGCCGGGACGCGTCCATCTTGGAATCGTCGCCGTGGAATTTCTTCGCGACTTCTTCCGCCTTTTCCTCGTCGGTCTTGAGTCCTCCGCCCTTCTTGTAGATGCTTTCTCGGCCCTTGAGCTCGATGATGATCGGGGTTCCGGCAAATCCGAAATGCTCCCGAATCTGGTTCTCGATGAACCTCGGGTACGAGAAATGGAAGTGCTTCTCGTTGTTCACGGAAATCAGGAACTTCGGAGGGTTCACGTCGACCTGCGAGCCGTAAAAAATCTTCGGCTTGTGGGATTTCTTGTTTCCGGACGGCGCGTGCTTGAGGACGATCTGTTCGAGGAAGCTGTTGAACACCCCGGTCTTCACCCGTTTCATCCGTTCCGTCTGGATCTGCATCGCGGTCGTGAGGATTTCGTCGACCCGCTTCCCGTTGGTGGCCGTCGTGAAAATCGGGGTCACGTAGTCGATGAATTCGAACTTCCGGTCGAGGTACTTGTTGTATCCGGACTGGACTTCGACCTGGTCGACGTCCTTGCGGGCGAGGACGATGTCCCACTTGTTGAAGACGAGAATCAGCCCCTTCGCGAGTTCCAGCGCCTTGCCGACGATGGACTGGTCCTGGCCGGTGATCCCCTCGTTCGCGTCCATGACGATGACGGCGATATCCGCGCGTTCGATGGCGCGTTCGCTCCGCATCACGCTCCAGTCTTCGAGATTCCGCGCTCAGATTTTGCCGGATCGGCGGATGCCGGCGGTGTCGATGAGGACGATTTTCTGCTCGCCGTATTCCACGACGGTGTCGATGGAATCCCGGGTCGTTCCCGCGAGGTCCATGACCATGGAGCGGTTTTCTCCGGTAATGGCGTTCACGAGGGAGGATTTCCCGACGTTCGGACGCCCAATGATGGCAATCTTGAGGACGTCGTCGCCGTATTGGGGCTCGTTGTAGTCGTATCCGGTCGCCTTGAGCTCCGAGACGATCAGCGCGCGAAGCTCTTCGATGCCCCGGGTGTGGAGCGAACTGGTCGGCACGAGCTTGTCGAAGCCGAGGCTCAAAAGCCCCTGGGCTTCCCGCATCCGGTCCGGGTTGTCGGCCTTGTTGGCGACGATAATCACGGTCTTGCCGGATTTCCGGAGCATTTTCGCGATTTCCGCGTCGTGGTCGGTGACCCGGTCGTATTCCAGGACGAACAAAATGATGTCGGACCGGTTCACGGATTCCTGGACCCGTATCCGGACGTCCGCGAGGATCTCGTCGTTTTTCCCGAAGGCCAGGCCTCCGGAATCCGCCACGATGTACGCGATTTCCGCGTCATGGTCGTGCATTTGGTATTCCAAAATATCTCTCGTCGTATTTTCTATGTCCGAAACGATGGCGATCTTGTGCCGGGTCAGGGAATTGAAGATGCTCGATTTCCCGACGTTCGGACGTCAGACTATGGTTATTCTTGCTATCATAAATAGGTTAATGGTGTCCTCAACACGAATCGAACGTGCGTCTAAGCCTTAGGAGTGCCTTGTTCTATCCACTGAACTATGAGGACGGGAAAACTCAAAATCACTGACGAGACCTCTGCAAAACGCGAACTCCTCGCTGATTTTTCCGCTCCTTGTTCAACGTACGCAGGCACGTCTCGCTTCGGTGCTCAAAATCAGCTTCGGATTTCATCATTTCGCAGAGGTCTCTAACGAAAAATCCCTTGATTGGGACCAAACGAAAACGGCTTGCCTATCATAGGGAACAAACGGGATTTTTCAAGTCGGATTACGCCAGGCTGTTCCGATTGTGCATTACGGTCAGAAACGGGTTCGTATACGGGTCCCTCACGGCGGCATACGTGGCCCGGGTCAGTTCGACCTCCTCGTGCTTGCTGAGCCGGGACGGAATATATCCCCCGTTGCGGTACGTCCGGATCGGGTCGATCGACACGAAGTCCACGGCCCGGAAGACCTGATCGTCGGTAAGGTGGCTCATGACCGTCGTGTGATACGTGCCCCGAACGAGGTAGGTTCCCCCTCGGAAACTGAATTTGAGCCCGAAGCGGGATGCCTCGAAGTTGCTGCTTTCCGGATGGAAAATCGCCCTTCCGGCACCGCGGACCGCGTCAACCCTGGTTTGCCGATTGGAGATTTGCGGATGATCGAAGTCTATGGCCATCTGTCCTGGTACTGGTGACATAGTGAAGAAGATTACTTGTCTATAGTATCTCATACTATTTTTCGACTGTCAAGACAGTAAGATGCTTTTTTTGAAAAATTTTTTCAGACGGGAAAATCGGGGTGGAGCGAAACGACGAGGAGCTCGCGTTTAAACGAGGTTCTTGAGCGCGGAACCTTGAAAAAACAATGAAATCCGAAAAGGTCCTTGAGCGCGGAACCTTGGAAAAACGATGAAATCCGAAGTCAATTTCGAGCACCGCAGCGAGGCGTGCTG
>CAIVSN010000122.1 GCA_903908595.1 uncultured bacterium | reverse complement strand
TTATCGGGAATAAGTGACCGGAGAAAAAAATAAAAGATGTCCGAATATGTGGCTGGAAAAACCGGGAAACCAATTCCTGTTGGGTATAGAACCACTAAACTCATTTTTCTATCATAAAATATGCCTAAAAAATATGAGATTTTACTAACGAAGAGAATATTGCAGAGGCTCCTTTAGTTCTTTCGCTCCAATTCGTACCGTACCCTCCCCTGCCGTATACACTGCTCGATATCTTTCTCGTTCCCGTTCTGCTTGGATTTGCCGGTCTTGAGTTCGAGAAACACGATTTCCTTGAGTTTGCCTTCGGACAGGCCATCGAACACGAGGTAATCGATCCCCTTCCCGATGAACACCATATCCCTGGGCGCGTACCGGAATCCCGGAATCAGCGGGGCGATGGTTTCGTACAGTTCGCCGAGGATGACCGAACGCGAACGCCCGACCGCATCGGTACGCTCGCGCATCACGGCGCGATGACGGACCAGGCGCCCCAAGAAGTACCCGATTGCTACGCAAACGCACCATATCAGAATGCCAAAGAAAATTTCGGGATACCCGATTTGGAAGACGGTATCCGAAGGTATCGCGTCCGACGGGAGGACGGTAAAAGTTTTTTGCATATTCGCTAGGAGGGATTCTGTTTCGGAGTATACTCAAGCCTCGATATTTCGTTCATCAAATTATCCATGATTCCCGTTCACCTCACTGCCGACCCCGGTATCCCGGCGACAGCCATGATCCACGTGCTCGTCACTTCCGACGCCGTCATCCGGGACTTGCTCGTCGACGGGTACCGATTCCATGCCCATGCAACGGATATCGCGGTATTCCAAGCGAAAGGAACCATTTTGGTATACCGCGAAAAGCTCGAACCGAAAATCATTTCCGAAATCATCGACCGCTACTACGCCGACAAGATCTGGATCATCGGCACTTCCCGAATCGTGAGCACCGACCACCAGCTGGGCGACATCGTGATGCCGAACGTGTTCCTTGCCTACGACCACGCCATCGACACCGTGGAATTCGACGGAAGCAACCGGGACGACTATCTCCACGATCCGCTCTTCCTGAAGCACTACGAGGAACAGGCGGATTTGAATTTCGAGACCTTCGGGCTCTCGATCGGGGGCATCTGCGTGACGAAGGGCGATGGGATGGACGGCATCGACCGTGAACAGATAGAATTCGCCTACAGCGCGGATTGCTTGGACGGAGTCTGCTATTTTCTCATCGAGGAAGCCAAACGGCTCGGACGGGACGAAGACGTGTATCCGGTGCTCGCCATCGTGGGCCAGGATTCCAGCCCGGAAGACACCGCCAGAGCCATCAAGAACATTCCGCCGGTACTCATTTACCTCCAATCGAAGATTTCCGGAGAAGACTCCGACATCATCGCACTGGAACATGCCGACGACGACTTCGAGGAGGACGATGGGAACGACGGATTCGACGAGGATGCCGAAATGGAAGGATTCCACCAAGTACGCGAATAGCCTGTCCCCATGGTAGAAAAAGTACTCCAATTCCCGAAAACGAAGTGGACCGATATCGTCAATCCCACCGGTGACACGGTCGACGAGCTTTTTTCTACCCATAATTTTCACGAACTCGACCGGGACGCGATTCTGGAGCCCAACCAGACCGCCCGCGTGGATACGTATGAAAACTATCTCTTCGTCGTGCTCCATTTTCCGAAATACGACCCGAAAACGAAGCGCTACCTCACCAACGAATTCAACATATTCATCGCGAAAGATTACCTTATCACGGTCCGGTACTATGCGAGCCAAAGCTTCGACAAGCTCCAGAACCGATTGGAAAAATCCGAGAAAAAACACCTCGCGGACGAATTATCGAGCGGAACGATCCTGTACCAGATCATCGACCAGATGCTCGACAAGGCGTTCCGGTCACTGGAACGGTTCGGGAAAGACCTCGGGCAAATCGAGAAGTCCATTTTCGATTCGAGGAAGGCGATTTCCACGAGCTTGATTCAGGAAATCATGATCAAGAAACGGAACATCATCACGTTGAAACACATGATCAAGCCGCAGATCCAGGCCATCAAGCTCCTAGAACTGCGCACCAAGTCCATGTTCAGCGACACGATCGAAGTCTACTTCGAAAACCTCGACGACAAGGTGCAGAAAATCGCGACCGACATCGAGCTCCTCCAAGAAAACATCGAGTCCATCGAGGGCACGCTCAAGACGATTTTCGACCTGGAGACGAACTCGACGATTAAGTATCTCACGATTTTTTCCGCGTTCATGCTGCCGTTGACGCTCATCACGAGCTTTTTCGGGATGAATATCGAGCACGTTCCGTTCAGCGATGCGCTGGTGTACGGGCTGATTCTCGGGACGACGCTGGGGTTGTTTTTGATTTTGGGGGTGTTGAGGTATTTTCGGAAGATATAAAAATCAATGACTAAGACCGGCATTATCTCGATTCTCACAATAACATTGCTATTTCTTGCACTGGCCAGTCCATATTACTGGTTTCCCGGGATGCAGTATGAAATATATCACGTTCAAAAAAAATACGTCATTTTTGACAATGGGCACTACGTGGTCACGAAAGAATTCAATGGGGAAACGAGAATTTGCGAATGGGACAGTAAAAAAGATGATCCGTGGCACTGCAATTGCATCGCTCCAAAAATATTGTCAGTCAGAGTGATTGGCGATCGTATCTATTTTACGGCAGACCAAAAAACAATGGGGTCGAGATCTTTGGATAAATCATGAAAGCAATTTGCAACTTGAACGATTACGTATGCCATTCAAGAGCCTTGGAGTAAATGGCAATATGCGGAAGATTGGGCAGATATGCCACATTACTACACGATAGTGGGGAAAGACTTGTTTTACCATTCGAAACCCGATTTCAATAAGTTTCCGAAATCGCAACAGGATATTTTCCAGGAATTGGAATTGCATCCGAAAATCGTCGTGAACGGATTGATTTATTAGTAACCACGAAGTATTGTTATACCCAATAGGAATTGGTTTCCCGGTTTTTCCAGTCACATATTCGGACATTTTTTATTTTTTTCTTCGGTCACTTATTGCCGATACGCTCCCGAAAGAAGAAAAATAAAATCTGTTCCGAATCTGTAACCGTAAAAAGCCGAAAACCAATTCCTATTGGGTATAC
>CAIVSN010000121.1 GCA_903908595.1 uncultured bacterium | reverse complement strand
CTGAATTGCTCGGCGGTGATTTTCCCATTGGAATAATCGTTCAGCGCTTGTGTGAGCATTTGGAATTCCAGGTTGATCCGGTCGCCTTCCTTCTTGATCCTGGCGAGTTTCGCAATATCGGCGTCCGCGTTCGCTATCCTCGCGTCCTGAACGGCAGATTCC
The DNA here is from genome assembly GCA_903908595.1 of uncultured bacterium. Lineage (GTDB taxonomy): Bacteria > Patescibacteriota > Gracilibacteria > BD1-5 > UBA2023 > CAIVSN01. Next base: position 5,003 of record CAIVSN010000121.1, on the reverse strand, counting down.
ACGCACAGATCCACCAGCTTGTTGAAAGTTCATTCCAACTTCGCCACCTTGTCCATTTCCCCCGCCGCGCGTTTCGTCTCCACGAGTTTCAAAAGGCTTTCCTTTTTTACTCTGGTTTCCGCGACGCAGGTATTCCGCACCTCGTCCATCCGCGCGGCAGGCCCCGCCGCTTCGGCGGGCGATCCCCCGAGCGCGAGCGACACCCCCAGCGCCGCCCCCGCCACCGCGTTTTTCAACCGGGATCCGGTCGCTTTTTGCTTCCCTTCCGCTTCCATGATTCCTTCTCCCCCTACAGGGAGCGAATTGCTGGCCATATTGTATTGGATTAGTTGCTTACACTTTATTCGGAATGCCCCCTCCCGTCAAAATATTTTTCCAAGTCCCGTGGATCCCTGAGTCACGCGCGTATCACATGCCCTCAAAGCGTACGCCTCGGCTTCGCCCATGTCCTAATCCCACCACCTGTTTTCGAAATTGCAACGGGATTGCCGGGACGGGGCGGTCCACCATAATTTTTCCGCGCCCCTTCCTTGTGCCTGGGCGAGCAGGCCCTCGGGGTTTACATTAGCGTTGACGTCCATGTCTTGGGCGTATTCCATGGTTACCTTGACCGCATGGAGCAATCCTACCGGGTTCCTGACGAGATCGGACAATCCTTCGAGCCCTCCCGGCCCCATCGCTTCATGTATGAGGCGCCGTACCGCCCGTTCGATGGTGAGCCCCGCCCGCTTGGCGTATTCGGACATGACTTCCAGGTACTTGGCCCGCATTTCGTTTTCCGGGATCTTTTCATATCAGTACTGGAGGCTCAGGAGCTCCTCGAGGGGACCGAACGCCTTCTCGAGGTACCAGGAATCTCATGGGAACGCGCTATTCATATATTGCCTGAGCCGCGCCGCGAGATAGAACCCGAGGTGGTATTCGCATCCGCGTTCCCAGTCGTTCTCCGGGGATCGCCGTTTCGCGGCCAGGATATCGCGGAGGGATTCGTAATTCTCGGCCATATGGGACCACTGCCACTCCACGATGGCGTCGCGCATGGCGTTGCGGTCCAGGGATCCGTCGCGGCGGATGATCCTCCTTTCCCGCAACGTTCCCGCTACGGTCTTCCCGGAAACGAAACGCTTCCAGTTCTCCACGGCGTTTTCCTCGTCTCCGGCAATCTGGACGGATGGGTCTCAAGCCAGGTACCGGAAGGCTTTTTTCAGAAGCGTTTCGCCTCCGGAATCCAGTCAGATGTACGGATTGTCGCTGCCTTTCCGTTCCAAGGCGACCGATACGCAGTAGGCGAGGAAGTCCATGTTCTCGGCTCCGAGCGCGTCCATCCCGTATTCGGTCATGATCCGTTCCATGGTATCGGCGGATTTTCCGAGCCTGGATCGCAGGTATATGCCGAGGGCTTCGCGATCGCCCCCGAATACCGGGCCGAGCAGGCTTTCTTCGGCAAACGACCGGAAAAACGCGAGCATGTCGCGTTCGGGAAAGACGCCTCGGCGCGCGAGGCTGTCGAGGTCGGCGCGGAGGAATTCGGACGGGGTGAGCGTGCGGTAGAACCCGGTATCGTGCAGCGCGTCGAACCGCGCGTCGGCGGCATTCCAAAGTTCGGATTCGTTCGTTCGTTGGTTATTCATGGTTCGATGGTTTTTCATGGTTCGTTTGTTATTCGTAACCGGCAAGCCGTTTTTCGACCAGCGCGACGTTTACGCCCGCGTCGGTGAGGATTCCGGTTTCCTTCAGGCGGTACTCGACTTCGGTTTCGTTGATCCGCCGTCCGTTCCCTGCATTGCAGTAAGGCCTGAGCTCGCCTCCGGCATCGAACAGGTCGTCCGGATCCTTGAGCATCACGTGGGAAAGCGCCATGGCCAAAAGACGTCTCTCGACCCGGTTCAACGGGAACCTGAGGTCGATGTTCCCGAAGTATCCCGTTTCGTCGGTGAGGATCCATTCCCGGTATTTGTTCACGAGATCTATGAACCAGTCGACCCGCTTGTCCACTGCCAAGTACTGGAATCCGTTCGCCGTAAGGTACGCGAGGGGATCCCCGTCATGAGAGTCTGCCCAGGCGTCATACCTTTTTTTGAATATCTTCTCCCTCCAATCTCACGGTACGGCCTCCATCGACGCTTTCAAGCCGGCCTCATACCCTTCGTCCCGCATCGCGGATTCGCAGTACCGTGGATCGGAGATCCGCACGTTACCGCTTGCCGCCCCCCGGACCATCGCGGCATACTTCCGCGCGCCGATATTCGGAACCGGGAAGGCTGCGGGAGACGAACTCATGGTATCCCGGACGCAGTATTCGGCCATGTTTCCCAATATGGTACAAAGGCCGCTTTCGTCGTGGGATTCGGATACGGAATTCAGGTTCTCGACGAAGGGATCCCACGGCAGGCATCCCCCTTCGGGGGTTTCTCCCAGATAATACGGCAGCGATTCCTGCAGGTCCGGAGCGGCCGAAAGATAGGCGTTCATGAGTCCGGTCATTTTCCCGTACGACGTCGGCAAGCGGGTCCCCCACTCGGGATTCTCGAAAAAATAGCGGAACATGTACGCCCTCGGGGTGAGGTCGGTATCGGCGATCTTCGGTATCGGGACGAGCGCGCCCACCGAAGAAGGCATTCCTTTCATCGGCTCGGCGAGCCAAAATCCCGTCCGTTCCAGTTGGGCGGCCAGGATTCTGACGAGCGCGTCCTTGTCCCGGCTCCTCATGGCCCGGTTGAAGGCTACGATGCTGTCCTTTTCGACCCCGAGCATGAAGGTAACCTGATTGGAGGGTCGCATTTCCTTGATTTTTTCAACGAGCGCGTCGATCACTCATGCTTCCTCGCCGAGAATGGCCCGGAGCTCCGCGTTCTCGGTGTAGTATTTCGCGTAGTATTCGCGCGCTTCCACGCGGTAGTTTTGCCCTTCATTACTAAAGTATTCATAAAGGTGCGGTATCTCTAGGGCTTCCTGTAGGGTTTTGTTTTCCATGGTCGGTGATAATTTCTGGGGCCGGTCAGGGCGTATCGTCGGCATCATATCATTTCTTTCGGATTGCGTCCAGAAATACGGGCTCTTTTGGGTCCATTGGGAATTTTTGCAGCTTGTTTTTTTGCACGTCCCCCCCCTTTTTTTTCCATGCCCTTGTTCCCATGTAAACACGCTGAACTGCGGCATCTGGTATTTTTCTTTTCAATGCCATCCGAGAGGCTTGGGATTCAAGTATCCTTCCTGATTGGGCTATGAATACGCATGGGATGGGGTACCTACGAGACCGATGCCATGTCGGCTTCAAATCGCCTATCCATGCGAACATGGTCTGCTTTTACCGGGTTCTTTCCTTATTAGTGAGGGAAAGTTGGATATTTTTTTTCCAATGGGTACAAAAGAGCCAAAGTATTTTCGCTTATTCTCCTATTTGAATATAATCCAAACGAGTTTTACATTGAAAATCCGTACTCATATGGACCATATTACCACCCTTCCCGCAAGGCAATCCCTCGATGAGTTCCAAAGATACGTTGAAAACGAATTCATTCCGGCTCAAGCGAAACTTCTGGAACAGGAGGTACAGCAAGGCATCCAATCAGACAACTTGTCCCAATCGTATTAATCGTATGCGCCGTATCGAGATTTCCGGCAAGGCTCAGTTTGCCATCCTTTCCTATATTGCCAAGTATCGCTCGTATTATCGTGATTTGTATACGAATACGGGAATTTTTTCGGAGAAAGACATCGTACGGCAATTCGAGAAAAATGCTCGCGAAAGAGAAGTGGAATTGTTTTCCCTGATTCGCGACCGATTGTCCCCAGAAACGATTCTCGGCCGGTCTACGGAAAATACGCTGTTTATGGAATGGAGGTCAAAAATACTCATGTTCCGTTGGTACGATGAATGAGACGACGTTCGAGTCGTCAGTGAAATACTCATAAGGTAACACTTCTTTAGAAGTCCCCGCCCCCAAGCGTCAATTCCCCAAATCGACGCTTTTTTCATGGGTTTCCGTACCGAGTTAGCAACATTTTCGCGCCGAGGTTGTAATTCGCGGAATTTGATATATATTCCCTCTGCCAAAACTATAATTTTTACTTTTTAATCGTTACTACTCAGTGTTGGGGGATTTACTCTCCTCCCCCTCTTTTGGTTGTATCGATTAAAAGTTGTAGTTTTGGCGAACACATTGGTGGTAAATCCCCCTTTTTGTTTGCCAAAACTCCAGCACAAATTTCCTTTTGGCGTCCTTATTTTCGTAAGTACGCCTTTTTATGACAGAAAGCACGGAAGCCATATTCCAGATCCAATGACAGACCGTCGAGCAGCTCAAAGCCTTCATCGAATCCATGAAAGCCGAAAAGCAGTCGGAATACGTGCGCAAAATCCGCGAACTCGAAGAAGAACTCAACCATCTCAAAACCAGCAAGAAATACGGTATCGTTTTCGAGGAAAAACGGGAAGATTTTGAGGAGCGGGCGAGAAACGCCTTGCCCGTGCTTAAAGAAGTCGAAAAAATGCGAGTTGGTAGCGATGCCGAAGGGCCGACGAATATCGTCATCGAGGGCGACAATTTCCACGCGCTCAGTTGCTTGCGGTATACGCACAATGGCAAAGTGGACGTGATTTACATCGATCCGCCGTACAATACGGGGAACAAGGATTTCATCTACAATGACCGGTACGTCGACAAGGAAGACACGTATCGGCACAGCAAGTGGCTGAGCTTTATGAAAAAAAGATTGGTGTTGGCACAGGAACTGCTGTCGGAGAGCGGGGTGATTTTTATAAGTATTGACGATAACGAGCAGGCGCAGTTGAAGATGTTGTGCGATGAGGTGTTTAAAGAAGAAAATTTTGTCGCCTGCTTGCCAACTATAATGAATTTAAAGGGAAATCAGGATGAATTTGCTTTTGCCTGAACACATGAATATACCTTAGTTTTTTCAAAAATTAAAGCCTCTTCTGAATTTTTTAAATTTCCAATAACAGACGAAGAAATTTTAGAAGAATGGATTGAAGATGATTT
>CAIVSN010000120.1 GCA_903908595.1 uncultured bacterium | reverse complement strand
GGAAATTTATACGATGAATTTGAAAAAAAATTTTCAAATGCTGAAATCATAACAATTCCCAAAACCTGGGATGATTACTATTTCAAATCTCCAACCGTTCAGATAAAAGATATAAAAGAAACTTGGTTAATAAAAAATTATTTAGAACAACACAAAAAGATGTTGTATACATACTATGAAGATGATTATCCATCATTAATTACCTTAATTCGAACTTTGCTAAAAACAAGTACTTTGAATGAAATTATTGAGTGGAATCAAAAGACATTTAATAAAGAGATGATACAGTTAGGACTGCCATTACATATCTTATACACGCCAGAAAGACAAAGGAGAAAATTTATACAAATTGATAGAATATTACAAGAAAAATTCAAATTGAAACTATTTTTCTTTTTTGATAAAGATGTAAAGCCTTATGACATCGCATCAGCAGCAGTTATACATTTCTTTTTAAAACCATTAGAAACAAAGTATTTTACCGATTGTGAATCATATACCATTTCAGATATTTCATTTTTTGAAAATGATTCCATGTTTCATTCACTATGCGAAAAAGGATTCAGGTATACGGCATATATGGGTTTAAAAGATTTCGAAGATTGGCACGCTACTCAGTTACAAAGAACATTTTTAATAGGAGGCGGGATACTTAAAATATTTTATGCTCAATATTCACAACTAAAATCATTGCCTTTTATTAACAAAGAATGGGACAATTCAAAAGTGTTAATTGTAAAAGAAACTGACGGTTCTATTGTAGAAACTGATAGAATATCTTATTTTAAAATGATTCGTACCAATTTTTTAGAAAATAAACCTTTTACTCACAATGGTTATATCTTTACTGAAGAAGAAAAGTGAGAATTTGGAATCGATCTTCTTGTTAAATGGACAGAAGATAAGCAACCGACAATTACAAGAGAGGAGGCGGTTTCGATAGCGAAAAAATTTAAAGAATAAGGGGCGTTATCCTAACCAAAACCGGGAAACCAATTCCTTTTGGGTATATTAAAGGAGACTCCTGATCATAGGAGAAGTCAATAGAAATGAACAGGGCTTCGGGGGTGAGACGTACTGGGGTATGGTAACGAGGAGCGGAGAAATGGACGAGGAGTTCGCGTTTTGCGGGGGGCTCTTCACGTTTTCTTCACGGTCGACGCTTGTAATGGGCAAAATACCCCGTATACTATGAGGGTATTTTTTAATTCCTTCGTATGAATTTCACTACGATTTCGCTTCGGGGATTCCTTATCGCCAGCATTCTGGCGCCGATGGCATCTCCGGCATTTGCCGCAACGGTGGTCGATACCTCGCTTATTGTGCCTTCCTCGGGAAAAGCTCCGAATTTCGCGCTGCAACAGTTCGCGAGCTGCAACGACATGCGCGACAAGGTTTCGGATTTCATGAAGCTGTACTACCTCAAGCATCCCCCGTATTACTGGGGGAGGGGCGGAGGCATGATGTATGACACGAAGATGCCGATGGTAATGAACGAAATGGCCGCTCCTGCGGTCGGTGCTCCCATACCTTCCTGAATGACGAACTCGAAATCAGCGGATTCGGCAACCGAGTCCCAGGCCGACGATTTTTCCACTACGAATACCCGGACGCTCGGGGTCGACGAACCGGAAAAGGTGAAAACCAACGGGAAATACCTGTTCACCGCCCGGATCGAGGACAAGGCCATCTACATCAACAAGGCCGACGATTCTTTGGAGCTCCTGACGAAAATCATGCTTCCCGGAGAATACGGAAGCGCGGAATTGTTCGTGGAAGGCAACAAGATGATCGTCATCGCCGGAAAATACTTCTGGAACAATAATTTTTCCAATGCCTGGATCGACCGCTCGAACAAGGCCGTCGTCATCGTGTACGACATTTCCAACATCCAGAAGCCGCTTATCGAACGGTATTCCCAGATCGACGGGAGCGTCAGCGAGGCTCGACTGGTCAAGGGCCAATTGACGCTTATGACGTCCACGAACTTCAATTTTCCGATAGACCGCTACATGCCGATGGATCGAGAATCGACACTCGAATTGGATGCCAAAAAAATCTCTGCCGATTTCAAGGCGGCGAACGTATTGCCGAAGCGGATTTCGTTCCGAACCCCAAAAGTTTCCGGTAGTATCGACACGTCCATAGCCGACGCGAGAAAAATGAATCGTTTGGTGGAAAAAGACGCGGTGAACTGCCAGAATATCAGCTACGTGTTTCCGGACGAGGCAACGCTCGCGAATTACGAATTCACCCCTTCGTTCACCACGATCACCAAAATCGACGTCCAGAATTCTTGGAAGACAGAATCGACCAGCATGATGTTCGGCGACGTGGGCAAGGCCTATATCGCGGCATCCGGCAAGCTGTACATTACTTCCAGCCTCTACACGAGCGGCAATAACTATCCGTGCCCTCCCGGAATGGCCTGCATGATGCGGTGGATCGAACCGGGTTCCCAGACCGTCATCCACCAGTTCGACGCGAGCGGGACCCGAGTGAAATACCTCAGGACCGGATTGGTTCCGGGGAGTTTGATATCCGACTACGCCATCGACGAGAACGGCGCCGGGGAAGTCCGGCTCGTGACCCAGCAGAGCGGAACCGTCCGGGAATCGCAACTCTACATTCTCGATTCCAAGCTCGGAAAAATTTCCGAACTTACGGGCCTTGGGAAAAACGAGAATTTCAAGGCTTCCCGATTCATCGGAAGCCGCCTGTACCTGGTAACGTTCGAACAAATCGATCCGCTCTTCGTCATCGACCTTTCGGATTCCAAGAACCCGAAGGTGCTCGGAGAACTCAAGATTCCCGGATATTCCACCTATCTCCACCCGTACGACGACAACCGGCTTATCGGAATCGGATACGACACGATTACCAACCAGTGGGGAGGAACCCAGAACGGCGGAATCAAGGTCGACCTCTACAATGTCGCCGACGTCGCGAATCCGAAGCAGGAAGCGACCCTCTCGATCGGAAATGCCGGAAGCTACACCGAAGCGCTCAACAATCCGAGGCTGTTCGTTTGGCAGAAATCCAAGAACACCCTGTACATGCCGATGCAAGTGAATTCCAGCAAGGACACGAAGAACCCGTACAACTACAGCGACGTGTTCCAGGGACTCGTTTCCATCAAGATCGATGCTGCGGCGAGCGGGGACAAGATCAAGGAAATTGCCCGGGCATCCCATATCGAATGGGACGACGTAGCCCTGACCAAGAAGCGCGATGCCGATTGCGAAGCCTACAAGCCCAAAGAAAAGGTTTGCCGGAAGCTCATTACCGGAGAAGAAGTCTGCACGGACGGAAGCTACAATTCGTACGTGCCGGAATATTGCTATGCGGATTCCACTCTCGGCGCCTACAAAGCCCAGATGATTTGGGAGAAAAATGACCAGTTCGTCGATCGGGTCATGTACTCCGGAGACCGGACGTTCACGTTTTCGAGGTTCGAAATCCGATCGTACGACAACCGGAATACGCTGAGCAAGATGGGAAGCGTAATGCTGGGAAAACCGTCGGATACATCCGGGTTACAAGTCGTGCCGTATATCCGGTAGGCTTTGGACTTACGCAGAAAACTGCCTTGGGGAAATATTTCTTCAGGCGGTTTTTTTATGAGGTTTCCCGGTGGGAAACCCTGGAAACCGGTGGAATCCGAAGCGCAAGTTCTCCAGGCTTCCCCCGGCTCGAAACCGCTGGGGAAGCCTGGAAGAGGGAATTCACGGTGGATTGAAAGCAGGAAGCCCTTTGGAAAACGGAGAATTCGGCAAGGAGTTCTCGTTTTCCAAAGGGCTTCAGAGGAATTATTTCCAGTCCAATTTGAGAAGGGCCTTACGGATTTTTTCATCGAAAATCCCGTTCGGGTTCGATATTTTCAAGACTTCTTTTGAAAACTTCGCCAGGGAGGTGCGGGTATAGGCTCCGAAATACCCGGAAGGACTGGAATTTTCGAAGTATCCGTACCGCTTGAGGATGTCTTGTAGCCGGGTGACTTCCTCATTGGAGTCTCATTCTTTGAGGACTTTGGTAAACGTGTAGTAGTCGCCGACGGTTTTTTTCGCCACGACCGGCGGAACCGTGACCGGGGGGGCCGGTTTCGGTACGGTTACGGTGACGGGAGTTTTTCCGGTGTAGATTTTTTTGTCGTAGGTGCGCATGAATTTGACATATTCGGCGTTCGCGCGAGCGGAGGCTTCGGAATTTTTCGGATCGAGCAGGAATATGCTGTAATAGAGCACATAGGAATTATACGAATTCAGGGCATTCAGGTATTCCGTTTCCACGATGCTTTCGGTAGTATGGAGGCGGTAGAGCTTCAGGAAAATCTTGTTTTCGAGTTTGAGCAGGGTTTTCTGCTGGGCTTTGGTTTTGGTTCGGTTTACGGAGAATTTTTGGGTGTTGCGATAGAATTTCGTAACGTATTTCAGTTCCCGATCCCGTATCGTGGCAATTCATTTTTTGACTATCGCGAGCGAGGCCTTCACTTCGTTCCTCACTTGGGGGGTACGCGTTCCCTTGGTCCAGGCATCCTGCTGGAGGAGGTAGAGGACATACGCGTTGACTGTCCTATTGTATTCGTTGAAAAACGCCTGGTCGATCGATAGGAAAAAATTGGAGTCCGGAAACGAGAGTCTCGTAAAATACGTCTCGGCGAGTTTTTTGACGGAAGGGGATTTTATACGGGAAAGCGCGTAGGTTTTCGCATCCCCGATATTTTTGAAATACACCGTGGAGAGGTTTCCGGATCACATCGAGTTCGGGCTTGGGAGGGCTCCGCCAGGAATCCAGGGTACCGCGATTTGGTCCGACGGGGTAGGAGTAGTTCCGGTTCCGGACGAGGGAACGTTGGTGCTTCCGGTGGAAGTCGGAATTGTGGAACCGGTATTGGTGCTTCCGGTGGACGTGGTTCAAGTATTGGTTGATCCGGTGCTCGTCGATCCGGTACTGGTGGTCGCGGGGAGACTGCATTTTCCGTCGTAGGACGAGCCGGAAGAATCGCCCGAAGGACAACTGTCGACAGGGGTTCATCCGCCACCGCCACCTCAGCCTCATCCTCCGCCCCCACCGCCGGATGGCGGAATGGCTACGCAGCTTCCGCCTACGAGATTGTACCCGCCGTTGCACGATATGACACATCCCGGGTACGCGCTCCTCGTCCCGTTGGCCGGAGCGCTTCCGCTACAGGTGGGAGGAGGGTTGGCTACGCATACCGCGCCCGAGAGGCTGTACCCGCTGTTGCACGCGAGCGAGCACCCCGGATACGCCCCGATCGTCCCGTTCGCCGGAGCGCTCGCGGCACAGGAGAACGAGTAAACGGCGCTCGCGGAGCCGGTGTTTCCACTGAGGTCCGACGCGTATACGCTCAGGGTAAGGTCCGAATTGATCGCGAACGACCCG
>CAIVSN010000119.1 GCA_903908595.1 uncultured bacterium | reverse complement strand
CCAGCGACAGTCACGTGTGGGCCCGGCAGTGTTCGTCTGTGCCGAGAAGGAAGGGTACGTTGAGCATATGGAAAAGTTAGTGACAACGGGGATTGTAATGAACTTTTGGGTTAAATCAAATTATTAAGTAACAAGTCTATTCGGTACGGGCGACTTTTGGCTTCATGGAGAATCCGGACGCCGGAAAAGTGCTGCGGGACATGTACAAGAACGATCTTTTCGACAAGAAATTCTGGCGCTGCACCATCGAAGTGAACCGGGACGAGTTCATCATCGATCGGGATCTCGGTTTTTTGCAGCGTTCGTTCGCGCGGTTGTTTTTCGTGCTCATGCGTTTGTCCATTCCGGCGTACCGGTATTTTTGACTCGTCTGAGTGGAAAGCTCGGGGATTTCCAGCAACGTCGTCCCCATACATTTCAGCAAAATGGGAGCCCATATCGAGGTGCCGGAATTCTCGTTGACGTCGGTATCCAAGAAAATACGGAACAAACGGTAGGAAAAAGGAAAAATCGCAGTGGCCTTTTTTCCGTGACCGTTACTTTTGACATTGGCCAATATTGAATGTACAATGCGCGCCTTAAGGAAGAAGACTTTTAGACCGTAACCATATGCGCTATGAATTTTTCGAAAAATACCGCAACTCCCGCCCGTCGCTTCCAGCCCGGAACCAAGCTTAGGAAAATCCTTGGTTTTACGCTCGTCGAATTGATTGTTGTCATAACTGTTTTGGCAATTCTCGGTACCATCGGGTTCCTCTCCATATGAGGGTATTCCTCCAGGGCGAGGGATTCCGCGCGGATCGGCGACGTTGCCCAAATAGCCAAGTCCCTGGACCTTGCCGTCGTCGTCTCCTGATCGTATCCGGTTCCCGACGATTCCTTTGCCGTCACCTATTCCGGAGGTACTATTTGGAATCAGGGGGAAGTGGGATCGACCGTCATGCAATATTTCAAAGGAACGATAGCGGGAGGCGGACTGAACAAGAAACCCTTGGATCCGCTCAAGAATTCGGAATACGCGTATTCCAGCCTGGCCGAAGGAAAAGCATACCAAATCAAGGCCGAATACGAGGGGGACCTGGCCCAGGGCACGATGGAAAGCCCTCCCGTTTCCGATGCCGCCTACGCTGCGGCGGGAAATCCGACCATCGCCTATATCCGCGGAAATTACGGCGGACTCATGGCAAAGACGACCACGGGATCGCTCGTTTACGTGCTCGCGGTACCGGGTATCATTACGAACAGCGGAACCGTGGCCGGTTGATTCATCAGTGTAGCTTCCCTTTCCGGGACGCTCCTTTTCAATGGGAAGGCCCTGGTAAGCCCCAACGGTTTCAATCCGGGCACCGTGGCCTTCACCGGGACGAGCCTTCCTTGAACGAGCGCGGAAATAACGGGTTTGATGCTGGCCCTCCGGAATGCCTACTCCGGCAGCGATATCGCGGGGTATCAGAATATCGCCACCCTTATGGCTACGGAAAGCGGTTCGCTTGGCACTTTCGGTTCGATTGTCGTATCCGCCCAGCTTGGTGGCCGGACCTCAATCGTATCGGCCAGCGCGGCTGCCCATACCGGTGCTTGCCTTGCCGGGACGTACTCGGCGACTGGAAATTCCCCATGCGCCGCCGCCAGCGCCGGATACTATGTGGCAAGCGCATGAGCGACGAGCCAGACTGCCGCTTCCGCCGGGAATTACGTTCCGTCGGCATGAGCCTCGAACCAGTCCCAGTGTCCCGCGAACAGCTACTGCACGGCGGGAAGCGTGACTCCAACGGCATGTGCCAACGGCTTGAGCCCTGTGGGAAGTATGAGCAGCGCGGCATGTGTAATTATCAGGGGAGAACAACAGTATGTGGCTCCGGGAACCTATGTCTGGGCAGTTCCCAATGGGGTAACGAACGTAAGCGTGGTCGCCATTGGGGGAGGCGGATGAGCTTCGAATACCAGCGATGGTTTGAATGCCAGTGCCGGATGAGGCGGGGGCGGTTTGAGCTATGCGAATAATGTTGCGGTCACTCCGGGGGAATCTCTCACGGTAATTGCCGGATCTCCGGGGTCGAATGGAACCAACGGTACGTCAGGATGAATAAGTTCCGTCTCCCGGGGGGCTACGAAACTGGTATCGGCAGAAGGATGACAGTGAGGCTTCATTATGGTGGCAAAAGTCAATACTGCCGTGCCCTTGGGATGACAGTCTGCCAATGGGGTGGGGACGGTAAAACAATCATGAGGCAATGGGTGAGCGGCTATCTGACCCAGCACGACGTATCCTTGAGCCGGAGGCGGTGCGGCCGGATATTCGGGGGCCGGTGGGAATGGGTATGACTTTACGTCTGGTACGAGCACTTCCTGAGCGTGATGAGGGGGCGGGGGAGGATGAAGAATGCCTTCTTGAGCCGGTTCATGAGGAGGATGAGTCGGATTATTGTGAGAATGAGCATCCGGATGAACATCCACGGTATGAGGCTATGGCGGCTCTGGCGGAGGGAATGGCGTGGCATCGACCTCGAACATTTGATGACATGGGGGAACGTACGGGGGAGGTGGGTGAGGTGTGGATGACGTTGCCATTTGACCCGGAGGAAACGGAGGCGGTGGAGCCATCAGAATCATATGGGGAGCAACCAGATCTTTTCCAAGTACGGATACGGGATTATAGATACGCTGTGCCATATGCGTATTGGGGAGCGGATATCAGTATCCCCCCTTTTATTTGGAAGAAAATTTCTCCCTTCCTACCCGTTGCACTGGTCCCACGCTTGCGCGAAAGCCGCCTCCTGCGCGGGTTCGAGGGGCATTCCGAGAAGATCCGCATGCTCGCGCCGGATGTCCGCCGTCACTCCGTAGACGTCGTCGATGGATTCGGTATGCACGAGCCGGGTGCGGTATTCCTTGACCCCGGGAAACCCGTGGAGGTACTGCACGAGGTGCTTCCGGATTTCTAGCGCCCCCTTCGGTCACTTCGTCTCGATGAGCAGGCGCGCGTGGAGTTCCATGATTTCGAGGATTTCCCCCAGCGTCGGTCGGTGGCCGTCCGGAAGAAAACACCACGGGTTCCCGAAGGATGCCCGGCCGATCATGAAGCCGTCGAGATTTTTCCACCCGCCGCCGGTTCCGAGAACGGATTCCTCGCCCGGGAAAACCAGCGTGTCACGGTTTGCCGGATGGAGGATTTTTCGGGTTCCGTCGGCATACCCCATAATGTCGCCGTTCGCGACGACGGGAATGCCGAGGTGCTGCCGGAGATCGTAGATTCCCGTGAAATCCGCCTTCCCCGTGAAGGCTTGTTTGTAGGTCCGCCCGTGGACGGATATCAGGTCCGCCCCGGCATTTTCGAGCCCTTTGCAGAAATCCACGAGGAGATCGTGGTTGTCCCAGCCGAGCCGGGTCTTGACGGAAATGGGGATTTTGACCGCTTTGGCCATTTCTTCCACGATCCTGAACGCGGTGTCCCGGTTGATCATGAGGGACGAACCATGGCCGCTCTTCACGACTTTTTTGGCGGGGCAGCCCATGTTGATATCGATGCCGCTTACGCCGTAGGACTCGATGATGATGGCAGCCTGTCGGAATTTTTCGGGATCCTTGCCAAAAATCTGGATAATGAGCGGTTTCTCGATGTCCGCATGGGGAAGGACGCGCTTCGCGAGGTCTTTGGAGTGCACCAATCCGTCGGCGCTGTAAAACTCCGAAAAGGGGATGACGTTCGGCGCTATGGTCTTGCAGACCTGGCGGTAGGCGCTGTCGCAATACCCGTCCATGGGGGCGAGCGCGACGATGGGGCCGCGGGCGGCAAGTTCTTTCCAAAAGTTCTTGGTCATTCGTCAAGGTGGGTTTTTTGATACTGCGCGAATCGTGTGATACGATAGCGAAGACGTACAAATATTCAAACCAATATGAACACCTTTTCCGGAAAAATGGAACTTTCCGACCTCCGAAAAATCAAAGACGCCGCGAAATCGGGCTTCAAATCCGAGTTTTCCATCCCGAAAGGCGTGCCGATCCTCGCGTTGGTCCACATCGCCGACGAATCGACGCGGCAATTCGTTTTGGAAGGGCTTTCCGCCATCGGGGTCGCGAACGTGACGGTCTCGGAGACGCTCGACGCGAGCGGTCGGCGGTATGCCGGGGTCCGGACGGCCATCAACGAGAGCGAAATCTACGCGTTCGACGTGCTGGTATACGACGGCGAGTCCGACGGCATCGATCTCGTGAAGTTCATGAAGGCCGGAGTCGTGCCCGTGACTTCCGATCGGACGGTGTTTGCCGGAGTGATGAAGGATTTCAATCCGATGAAATTCGAAGGGAACGGATTTTTCTTCGCTTCCGGAAATCCGTACTGCATCTTCGAAAAGGTGGTCAGCTATCTCGAAAACATCAAATTCCCGGAAGACCGGAGAATTCTCATTAAGCACGTACTCGACACGTTTTAGCCCGATGCTCGCGGAGGGCTGTGCCGCAACGCGGGCAGCGGCTTTGGCTTCCCGGGACCGCTTGCGACCTGGGGGGATTTTTTCGGCGTCCTATTTCCTCATGCCCGAATGCCCGACGATCGCGTGGGCGCGATCTTTGGTTTCTCATTGCGTATTTTCCATGCTCCGTACCCAATCCATTTTTTTCTTGAAAAAATAGTACATGGCCATCTGGTACGATACGTCATTTTTCATATGGTGCCTTTCCAGGGCGCTTACTCCCCGGAAATGCGGGGATTCCGCGATGAAGCTGACGGCAAGCCTGGTTATGTCTATAAGATGCGAACGACTGAGGACGTATTGTCCCGAGTAGATCGCGTTCATCGAGTCTTCCCAAGAACCGAGGAACCGCTCGTAGGATTCCGTGTATTCCTCCCTTCCGGTCATGGACGACGCCAGATGCCTTCCGTTCGCGCCATGGAGGAAACAATAGGATACGCTCTGCCAGAGGCATCTTTTGGCCTGGTTGAGACCTTGGGACTTCTGGGAATGGTCCGTTTCGGAAAACGAAGCGTCGCGATGGGTGGGTGGAACGTGCTTTTTCATGGCTTTCATTGAGTGTTAGATACTACTTATAAAAGAAAATATTCTTTTTGTCAAAGCAAAATTCTCCGGATATTTCCCCTAACGGTTTCCTATAACTAGCACCTAAATACAAAAAGTGCCAATATTAATTTGACAGGAGGCGCGAGTATCGGTACTATCGTTGCGTACTATTTCATTACCCATTTAGAATATGTCCAAAATCATTGGAATCGACCTCGGAACCACGAACTCGTGCGTTGCCTTCATGGAAGGGGGTCAGGCAAAAGTAATTCCCAACGCGGAAGGCGGTCGGACCACTCCGTCCATCGTCGCGAACAAGGGCGGCGACACGCTCGTCGGAACGACCGCCAAGCGGCAGGCCGTCATGAATCCCGCGCAGACGATTTTTTCCGCGAAGCGGTTCATCGGCCGGAAATTTTCCGAAGTCACCGAAGAACTCAAGACCGTGCCGTTCAAGGTTATCCCCGGACCGCACGGGGAGTGTCTCATCGAGTTCAACGGCAAGAACGTCCGACCCGAGGAAATCGGGGCAAAGGTCCTCGCCAAGCTCAAGGAAGACGCCGAAAAATTCCTCGGAACCACCGTTACCGAAGCGGTCATTACCGTACCGGCCTACTTCAACGACGACCAACGCCAGGCGACGATCAACGCCGGAAAAATCGCCGGACTCGACGTCAAGCGTATCGTCAATGAGCCGACCGCGGCAGCCCTTTCTTACGGGGAAAACAAGAAGCGGGACCAGAAAATCGCCGTCTACGACTTCGGAGGGGGAACGTTCGACATCTCGATTCTCGAAACCAGCTCCGAAGGGACGTTCGAGGTACTCGCGACCAACGGGGACACCCACCTCGGGGGAGACGACTTCGACCAGACCGTGTTCGAGTGGATCGTTTCCGAGTTCAAGAAAGAACAGGGAATCGACCTCACGAAGGATCCGATGGCCGTGCAGCGGATCCGCGACGAAGCCGAAAAGGCCAAGAAGGAGCTCTCCAGCGTCAGCGAAACCGATATCAATCTCCCGTACATCACGATTGATTCGAACGGCCCGAAGAACCTCTTCATGAAGCTCACC
Organism: uncultured bacterium; assembly: GCA_903908595.1. Taxonomy (GTDB): domain Bacteria; phylum Patescibacteriota; class Gracilibacteria; order BD1-5; family UBA2023; genus CAIVSN01. Next base: position 14,047 of record CAIVSN010000119.1, on the reverse strand, counting down.
CGAGCGAAATTCGAGGAGCTCATCCACGACCTCGTGGAGCGGTCCGTCGAGCCATGCAAGAAGGTGCTCAAGGATTCCGGGCTCCAGGCGAGCCAAATCGACGAAGTCGTGCTCGTCGGGGGTTCCACCCGCGTGCCGCTCGTCCAGAAGAAGGTAGAAGAGCTTTTCGGAAGGAAACCGAACGCGTCCGTGAATCCGGACGAAGCCGTTGCCATCGGAGCCGCCATCCAGGCGGGAATCATCCAGGGCGACGTGACCGACGTGCTCCTGATCGACGTAACTCCGCTCTCTCTCGGAATCGAGACGCTCGGAGGCGTCATGACCCGCATGATCGAGAGGAATACCGCCATCCCGTATACCAAAGCGCAGGTATATTCCACTGCGGCGGACGGCCAGGACAGCGTGGAAATCCACATCCTCCAGGGGGAGCGCGAAATGGCGGCGGGGAACAAGTCCCTCGGGCGGTTCGTCCTCTCCGGCATCGCTACCGCACCGCGCGGAGTACCGCAGGTCGAAGTCACTTTCGACATCGACGCTTCCGGCGTGCTCCACGTGACCGCGAAGGACAAGGGAACCGGCAAGGAACAGAAAATCACCGTACAGGGATCTACCGGAATGGACGACAAGGAGGTCGACCGGCTGATCAAGGAAGCCGAAGCGAACCGAGAGGCAGACAAGGCGCTCAAGGACGTCATAGATGCCCGGAACCACGCGGATTCATCCCTCTACCAGGCGGAGAAAACCCTGAAGGACAACGAAGGCAAATTCGATGCCAAACTCGGGGAAGAAGCCAAGGTCAAAATCGAGGAACTCCGCAAGGTCATAGGCGAAGCGGATCCCACCAAGGAGGCGATTACCACCGCGAACGGCGCGCTCCAGGAAGTCATGATGAAGATCGGGCAGGAAATCTACTCCAAGGCCGGAGCGGAAGGCGCGGGCGAGGACGGGGTGAACGTGAAGGACAACAATAAGAAGGAAGATGGGACGGTGGATGCGGAGGTGGAGGAAAAATAGTCGCCATACCTCTCCAAAACGCGAACTCCTGGTCGAATTCTCCGTGCCTCGTTCAACGTGCTCTCGTACGTGTCACTGCGGTACTCGAATTAGACTTCGGATTACATCGTTTTTGAGGAGGTCTGGGGGGAAGGTATGGGTAGGATGGAAATTTGGAAAATCCCGCTTGAGAGAGCGGGATTTTCCGTGGCGGGGAAGGTTCAATCACGGGACGCTTTTCTCTGGTAGCGATTGGTTATTTTCCAGCCAGATCCCCATCTGGTTCGATAGTTTTGACCGGAGGAGGACTGCTTCGGCCCCATCCATTTGCTTCCATGTGATTTTCCGTACAATGTTTTTCCTAAGCCTCTCAGCAAAAACAACTTACGCTTTCCCATCTTTCCTATGAGCATCAGCCATCGTTGCCCCATACTTGCGGAGCCCGCTCCACCGCGTAAGAGTCGCCTTGCCTGATAGCTCATGCGTACGTGGCAAAGATGCAACGTATTTTTGCCGAGAGACGTAACTGACATGTTCATAGCCCATAATTTTGCTTCAGTATGCTTAAGATTGCTTGCCCCGGTTGTGACAAAGAATATGACGTAGATGATCGATTGAAAGGAAAACAGGGAAAATGCAAGCATTGTGGAACGGTGATCAAAATCGAGTCGTCTGGCCAAGGTAGCTCGATCAATCAGAAAATTATATGGACAACGCTATTTCTGATATCCGTTTTTTTCGGGTCCGCACTCTATTACGATATTTCTTCTTTTGAAATATTTCTCGTTTATTGAGCAGTGTCATCGATGGGAATTTTTATTTTGTTGAGTTCGGTTTACTCGCTCTACCTTGCCTCACGAGAGGGAACAAAGGCACTCATGAAATCTTTCCGAAGGATTCTGTTCATCTGAATATGACTTATTCCGGTTTTGGCATTCATTTTTATAATGCTGGCTTTCGGTTCGGATTCGTCCGGAACGAAACAATCTTTTTGGATCAAGGATAACGGGGTCTGCAAAATCGTATCTACCGTGAGCCGGGGAATGTATGCGAACGGCGCGCCTTGGTTCAAACAAACGTGCAAGGCGGAAGATATTTTGGAGAAAATCCCGCTTGCCAATCGTGAGTTCTTTTACCAATGCATTCTTTCCGCGAACGGAACGCAAAAAAACCAATGATCGCTTGTTCCGTTTTTAACGAAGGGGATTTCTTCCGTAGAGCAAAGCAGATATTGCGACCTAAAACTGAAATCGGTACTGGGATTCGTGCCCAATATACCCGAGTATTCCGATACATTGTACCTTATGCATAAAGAAACTGCCGAATATGCAGCCATGGATGAAAAATACGAACCCGAAGCAAAAAGATGGATGGCTTACTATATTCAGAAAAGCGGAAATGTATCCTCATTGCGGCAGGAATCGAGCCAATGGCTACAGGATTACGAATGCAAAGGCGTCATTCTCCCAGCGAATGACGAAGATTCGTATAAAAACCTGATCGCGACATCCGCTCTGTTCGCTTCCCAAATCCGTTTGGGGCCATTGGATACGTTCTTCCTTTCCATCAAAGAACTCCATGATTCCGGATATGGCGAAATCGCCAATGCCATGTTGGGCAGATTATTTTCGCAGGCCGTGACTTATGAAGAATTGTTGCAAATTTCCAAAGAGTACACGCAGGCTATCCGATGCGAACCTGCTGAAGGCGTATCTTCGATAGAATCGTTGACTCCGCGCGAAAAATATATCAAAGAACAAAAGGATCTTGATAAACTGATGGAAGAAATGGACGCCAGATCCGACGCCAGATCCAAAGAGACTCCGGAAGAGGCGCGTAAAAGATGGGAAAATAGAGTAAAAAATACCCAGCCGATCATCGTGATCCCATAGTTTTTTTCCCAGAGGGGAAGCCGGGAAAATTCGGCATTATACGGAATTTACGTATCCATAGTTACGTCATCCCATTCCTGATCTTCATAATTTATGAGCCAATTCAAGGCGCGGTGCCTTTCCATTATGACCTCCTCGTTTATGCCGGATGGAGTTTCCAATTCGTTTATGCGACAATCTGTACATGCCCAATGATACCGGTAAATCAAATCCGCTTGATCAAGGATATCCTCCGCGCTCCGTACGTTCGAATCGTAGAAAAAATTTTCGTAGCCTCCGGTAGCCGTCATGGTAATGCCCACCATTGAAGCTTCGCATAAGCTATCCGGATACTCCAGTTCCTCGACAAAGCCCAATGCCCAAAGCAATACCCAACAACATTCGTACTGCCAGTTAAAATCTTCCAATTCCTGTTGATCCGGGTCTGCATTTTTTATAAATTCCTTTTCTTTCGGAGTAAAAAAATCGTTTGCACCGAAGTCATTGATAAACTTTTCAGCAAATTCCTCTTCACCTTCACTTTTAAAGCATACAATAGCCAACGCTATCGCCCTCTCCGCGATTTCTTTCTTGGACCTGATTTTCACCTCGTCGACGGATTCGATACCCGGAAGATACGGATTTATCGGTATGCCTTTCGCGATAAGGAACCGTTCCGACCGTGTGCGCCTTTCCCCCGAATCGGCATCGAGGTCTCTTACGTATTCGGGATACGCCTCGAAGAGTTTCTTGAACGTCGCGATCGCTTCGTCGGCCTTTCTCTGGTTCGCGTAATGTTTTCACAAATGCCGGTACGCTTCTTCGTTTTTCGGATCCAATTCTATCGCTTTCAAAAAGTTTTCTTCTATGTCATCCGTATCGTCGTCATCTCACCGTTCCATCAATGAGAGTCATAGGTACACGTAGGCGTTCGCGTTTTCCGGCTCCAGCTCGATCGTTTCTTCGAACATTTCGATTGCCGTGTCGTAATCTCCGTCATTCATGGAAAGGATTCACAAATTCAAATGCGCGATAACGTTATTTTCATAAAATTGTAGTATTATTTCAAACACTTCTTTTGCTTCTTCGGTTTTTCCCAAGTCAATAAGTTTTTTTCAGTTAATCAACATTTCCTCAACGGGTGGTACCTCATTTTCATCTTCCTCCTCAGTTTCTTCCCTCCCATTCGTTTCCGCATCCACGGCATTTCCCGCTTCTTTTACCGAAACCGCGCTCGCTTCCTCCCCCAACCCTCCCTCCAGCGCTTCCGTGATTTTCTGGACTCTCTTCTCATAGTCGGCATCGATATTCGAGAGATTTTGGTTGACCGTCAAAACCCCGTTGCCGAAGGAAATATCCTGCTCGGATTTTTCCCCGTTCGTTACGATGATCTTGCACAGCCCCTTTGCCAGGGTTTCCTTGTTGGAATCATCAAGGCACAAGGCTTTTACCGCCTCGAGAATCGGCAGGAAATAGATCTTGTCCAAAGCTTCGACGAGGTGGCCGGCGCTCTCGTCTTGTGGGAGCGATGCCCAGTCGACCTCGAAGGGGATGGGTTTTCCGACCAGTGCTGCCATCTCTGCTTGGAGTTTTATGAAACTCCCATCTTGATATTGTTTTATCAGTCTTTTTTCTGCGAGTCCCATAAGCATAAAAGAAAAGATGTAAAAGCAGTTTTGCGACATGCCGGTCAAATGAAGTGTAATTCAATTTTTATCGTATTACAATAAGAATACTATTTTTCCGAAGCCGAAAGAACCAAAAATGCCCCTGCAAAATGACGAAGTTCGCATTTTGTGCGGGCTTTTGGGATTCATACGGTTTTTTTACGCCCCCTTCCGTCCATAAGCGGCTTCCTCCCCAGACACGTGAGCTGGCTCGACATGGCAGAGATAGAAATCAACGCACTTAGCCGTCAGTGCATTGTCTTAAGGGTCCCGATGGAAGAGGAATTGACGGCGAAAATCCAAGTCTGGGAAAAACGAAGGAACAAAAACGAAGAAAAGATAGTCTGGAAATTTGCCAAACAGGATGCCGATAGGAAACTATCTGGACATTATCCTCGCGAATTAAATCGTTAGTATGCTAGGCCGGTTTTCTCAGCTTACCCTCCACTTCTATTGGCTACAGCACTTTAATTTTCGCTGAAACAATCCATGCTCAATCAATTGGAAGAAAGATTCTGCGTGACCCATCATCAACCCTGATTCCCTTGGACTTTTCCGTTATATACCCAATAGGAATTGGTTTTCGGTATTTTACGGTTACAGATTCGGAATAGATTATATTTTTCTTCTTTCGGGAGCTTATCGGCAATAAGTGACCGAAGAAAAAAATGAAAGATGTCCGAATATGTGACTGGAAAAACCGGGAAACCAATTCCTATTGGGTATAACACCTGTACGTATAGTTCGTTCAACTTACGTAAGCCGTTGCGTTGACTTCGTATTCTCATGGATTTCCGTTAATGGATGGACATCCTGATCACCATCCATAATTGGTACCGCATCCCCAGCTTCACGCTCATCCATTGCACCAGTCGCAGTAATTGCACTGGAACATGCATTTGTTTTGGTGGTAAACGATCCATAGGTACTTATTGGCAAACATGTTCCCCTGATTCGTGTTTTTGGTGGCAATGTTAAAACTTAACCAAGGTGGCGGTGCCGTGCATGCCCCCGCGCTCGCGCTTCTCGCGAGACTCGTCGTCCCGCCAGCGCAAGCCGTCGGGCTCCCGCTCCCGAGCGCGCACCAGCTGTTCGCGGGGCAGTCGTTCTGGGTGGCGGAAACGGATCCCCCGGTACAGTAATACCCGGCCGTGCACTGGCTTTGGGACGTCGCCCCAGCGCCCGCCACGTAATACCCAGCGCCCGCGGCGACGCAGGCACCCCCGTCGTACCAATATCCCGCCTTGCACTGGTACTGGCAAATCCCCGGAGCGCCCGTGACATGGCTCCAGTTCGGGGTGGCATTCCAAGCCGATCCGTTCCAGGCGATATCCGCCGTGGCGGTTCCAAGCGACGACGCGGCAGTCCCGGGATTCGACCCGCCGCAGGCGACGTTCTTCGCGTCACCGACGCAGGCGTTGCCTTCCGCGTGATAGCCTCCCGAGCAGCTTAGCGCGGCCGGCGCCGCCGGCGCCGAACCCGCGGGCGCGTTCCCGATTGCCATGGCCGTCACGCTCTCGATCTTCCCCCCGAAGCTCGCGAGCAGGCTCCCGGTGAAAAGGGCCGACACTCCCGCCTGGGTGGTGACGCCCGACAGGCTCACCCCCGTCAGCGTCGCGGCCCCGGTCCCGGTGATCGCCTGCACCATCTGGTTCCCGTCCTTGGTCTGGACCGCGACGGCCCCGCCCAGCCCGTAGGGGAGGTTCGCCTGGTTGTCCACCACGAAGTAGGTTCAGCCCGACAGCAGGCTCGCGGGACCGGCGTTGTTCCAGATGAGGCTCGGGACGTTCGCGAGCCAGAGGGATCACGAGGCGTCGGAGAATTTCATGTACCCCGGGTAGTTCCCGTGCACCTTCGCCCGGTACGGTGACGCGGAATCGGCATACGCGGCCGGGACGATGCCCGGGCTCGCCCCTCCGTAGGAAAGCGCGTTTTCCAGGACCGCCGCCACCTGGTAGTGTTTCCGGTCCCCGGAGACCGCGTACGTGTAGCCGGTTTTCGAGAGGGGATCAACCGGGACCTTGTTCAGCTTCGCGATGCGGGCGGTGGCGTCCCCTATGGTTCCCCGGTACGCGTACGTGACCCCGCCGATGCTTCCCGTGGAAACGCCCGAGGGGCCGTCCGCCTCGGGCATGGGATACGTTCCCGCCGTCACCTTGAAGAGCGAGAGCCCCAGCTCGACGTTTTTGAGGGTCGTAAGCCGGTCGCCGTCCCGGGCTGAGCTCGAGAAGCCTGCTATCCGGAGGAACCCCACGGTAGCCAGGATGGCAAGTATGGTGATAACAACGACGAGCTCCACGAGGGTGAATCATCGGAATTTCCTATCTGCCTTGGGGCGGGAAGTCGTTTTCATACGGAGAAAGGTAATGCGGTAAAAACCCGTGCGTGACGCGATTATGGCATATTTTCCCCAGATTTCAAGTTTCGAGTGGTGGGGAAAACGCGTACCACCCCAATCTTTGTGTGGGGGAATTGTCCGCCTGAAGACCGAAACATCCCGCTCGTGCCCGAGCGGGATGTTTCGTTTGTATCGGACTCGCAAGACGCGGGCGGAATCATACTTGTCAATTCCTCCTTGTTGCCAAATCGGTCCTACGCCCCCTTCCGTCCGTAAACGGCTTCCTCCCCGAGCCGTTCGTCGATGCGGAGCAACCGGTTGTACTTGGCGATCCGGTCGGTCCGAGAGAGCGATCCGGTCTTGATGAACCCGGTATTCAGCGCGACTGCGAGATCCGCGATGAACGTGTCTTCTGTTTCCCCGGATCGGTGGGAAATAATGGCCCGCATCCCTACTTTTTCCGCCATGGTGACTGCCTCGATGGTTTCCGAAACCGTGCCGATCTGGTTGAGCTTGATCAGGATCGAATTCCCGAGCCCTTTCTCGATTCCCATGCGGAGGCGTTCGATGTTGGTGACGAAGAGGTCGTCCCCGACCAGCATGATTTGGTCGCCGAGCCGTTCCGTGAGCATTTTCCAACCGTCGAAGTCGTCTTCGTCCATGCCGTCTTCTATCGAAATGATCGGGTATTTTTCCACCAGATCCGCATAAAAATCGACGAGTTCGGCGGAAGTAAGCGATTTGCCTTCCCCTTCGAGCACGTATTCGCCGTCCTCGTAGAATTCCGAAGACGCGCAGTCGAGAGCGAGCTTGACCGTTTCGGTGGAATATCCCGCCTTTTCGATGGCTTCGACGATGAGCGCGAGCGCTTCGCTATTGGATCCGAGGTTCGGCGCGTATCCGCCTTCGTCGCCGACCGAAGTGGAGAGTCCTCTCGCGCTTAGGATTTTTTTCAGGGTGTGGAAGATTTCCGCTCCCATCCGCAGGGCTTCCGGGAAATCCTTGGCTCCGACCGGCACGATCATGAATTCCTGAATGTCCACGGTATTGTCCGCGTGGGAACCGCCGTTGACGATGTTCATCATCGGGTAGGGGAGGGTCGTTCCGGTGCCGGATCCGAGGTATTCGTACAGTTCCTTGCCTTCGGATTTGGCCATCGCGTCGACGTAGGCCATCGAGACCCCGAGTATGGCATTTGCTCCCAGATTGGATTTGTTCGGGGTTCCGTCCAGTCGGAGCAATTCTTGGTCCAATTCGGTGAACGAACCGAAAGATTTTCCCACGATATCCGTGGAAATGGCTTCGTTGACGTGGCTGACCGCTTGCAGTACGCCTTTGCCGAGGTACCGGGACTTATCCCCGTCGCGGAGTTCGAGGGCTTCGTGGATGCCCGTGGAGGCACCGGATGGGACGATGGCCCGTCCGATATGGCCGGAAGCGAGCGTCAGGTCGACTTCTACCGTGGGATTCCCTCTGGAATCGAGCACTTCGCGGGCGTGGATGGATTTGATGGCATTCATAGTATAAATGGGTTATCGAGCTCCGGGTGTTCCGGGAGGCTCGGAGATAAAAAATGTTTTTCTGATACGGCGGACTTCGGAGCCTCCCTATGTTTCCAGTATCAGGGAAGTCCCCGTCATGGCTTCGGGCTTCGGAATTCACATCAGTTCGAGGACGGTGGGCGCGATATCGGCCAGCCCCCCGGACAGCCGGGTCGGCATCGCCTCGCCGTCTCGCACGTGCCAGAACGGCACGGGATTGCAGGTGTGGGCGGTCATCGGCGCGTCTGAGGTTCCCATTTCCTCGATATTGCCGTGGTCGGCGGTAATCAGGAGGTCACGGCCGGTCTCTTGGCAAAGCCGGATGAATTTTCCTACCGTCGCATCGAGCGTTTCGACGGCCTTGACGGCGGCTGCCATATTGCCGGTGTGGCCTACCATGTCGCCGTTCGCGAGATTGACGACCGCGAAGGGGTGGGCGGATTCGTTTTGAACGAAGGCTTCGAAAATCTCCATCGCCGACATGGCCGGGTCGGCATCGTAGGTGGCGACCTTGTGGGAAGGGATGAGGAGGTCGGTTTCCCCTTCGAACGGCTCGCCCCTTCCGCCGTTGAAAAATTTCGTCACGTGGGAGAATTTTTCCGTTTCGGCGAGGTGGAGCTGGGGGATGCCGTGCCGCGCGAGAATTTCTCATAAAAAATCATCCCGTTTCGTATCTTCCAAAAACACTTTGCCGGAAAACTCCGGATAGTACCGGGTCATCGTGGCAAACAGCAGATTCTCGGGAACGCTTCGGGAAAAACCGTCGAATTTCGCATCCGAGAAGGCCCGGGCCAGCTGCTTCGCGCGGTCCGACCGAAAATTGAAGAACACCACCGCTTCGCCCGCCCCGATGGGCTCGCTGCCCGCAAACCGGACCGGCGGGAAGAATTCGTCGGTAACGTCGTGTGCGTACTGGTCCCGAACCCATTCGGCCGGGTCGGTCCCGATGGCCTCCGATGTTCCCATGACTGCCCGGAACGCCCGCTCGGTGCGCTCCCAGTTGGTATCCCGGTCCATGGCGAAGTACCGCCCGGAAATGCTCGCGACGGTCATGCGATCCATGTCCAGGTCGCGTTGGAGCGATTCCAAATACTCCAGGAACGACTTCCGGTCGGTGTCCCGGCCGTCGGAAAACAGGTGGAGGCAAATCCGCACGTCCGGCGGCAGCATCCGGACGAGCCCGACGAGATGGTCGGAGTGCGCGTGGACCCCGCCCGGCCCGAGGAGCCCCATGAGGTGGATCCGGCCGTTCGCTTCCGCCCGGGCGAGGACTTCTTGAAACGCGGGATTGTCCCGGAATCATCCGGTTTCGAGCATCTCGTTGATCAACACGATGCTCTGCGCGAAAATCCGCCCGCCGCCGATGGTCAGGTGGCCGATTTCGGAATTGCCCATCTGACCTTCCGGCACGCCCACGGCCAATCCGGAGGCTTCCAACGCGGCGGAAGACCGATCGAACAGCCCGCGGATTACCGGCGCGTCCGCTTGGCGGATGGCGTTCGTTCCGGGGGATTCGGCGGTAATTCCGAATCCGTCGAGGATGAGCAGGGCGACTTTTTTCATAGGCGGGTATCGCTAAAGGTAAAAAACAAGGGCATAGGATATGACAAAATGCCGGATAGGCGAATTTTTTTTGAAAAAAAGAATGGGGGTGGCGGGGAGGGGATATCGCCAAACCAGGAAGTTTCCAATATCTGCCGGATCCCGCGAGAACGCTCTCGACCACATATACCCAATGGGAATCGGGGCAGGATTTGGTACCGGCGCGTCAGGTTCCTCAATGTATTGCGGAAAATACTTGGAACATGATGGCTAGCTAAGATTATCCGGGTTGATCTATCGGGAAATGAGTACAAAAAACTCAATCACACTGTATTTTTTTGTTGTTTTTGAAGATAACTCGATTACACTGGAGTAAATTATCATTCCATTCCATGAGGGAAATACGGAGAAGTTCCTATCTTGACAAGATCCTCCCGTTTCGCGGCAAGCACCTTATCAAGGTGCTTGTGGGCCAGCGTCGGGTCGGGAAAACCACGATTCTGCGGCAGATTGCCAGCATGGCGAATCCGAACGATATCCTGCGGATAAATATGGAAAACGGCGATTTTTCATGGCTCCTTTCCGAGAAAGAACTTTCCGAGTATCTTGAATCATCCATACGAGAGGGGATTTCCGAGATATATATCGACGAAGTGCAGCTTATCAAGAACTGGGAAAAATCCGTCAATTCCGTATTTTCCAGGCATCCGGCGGTCGATATTTTCCTTACCGGGTCGAATTCCGACCTCCTTTCCAGCGAACTCACCACGCTTCTGCGCGGGCGGTATATCAGTTTCGAGATATTCCCGTTTTCATTCGGCGAGTTCTGCGACTATTTCGAATACGCAAGAAATCGCGAAGCCTGGCAAAAATACATGCAACTGGGAACTTCTCCGGTCAATTATATGCTGAATGACGAGGAAATGATACGGGAATGGATGAAAAATCTCGTCAGTACCATTTTTTTGAAAGACGTGGTGGAAAGATACAAGATCAAAGACGTTCATGTACTGGAGGAAGTATTTTTGTTTTTCGTAAATAACGTGAGCAACCATATCAGTCTCACGAAGATCATGAAGACCCTTGGGTCGCGAGGAGTATCGACCAATCTTACCACGCTCGGGAATTACGTGGAATATTTGAAAAATGCCTATCTCATCTACGAGGCTCCGCTCTACGATCTCAAGGGGAAACAGATATTCGACCGCGAGCGAAAGCTCTACCTGTCCGATCCGATCCAGAGGAAAGTATTCTTTTCCGGATATGATTCGGGAATCGGGAAAGTCCTGGAAAACCTCGTATTCCTCGAAGCCAAAAACCGGGGATATGCCGTGTATGTCGGACGCCTTTGAGAGCGGGAGATCGACTTCGTGATCGAAAAGGACGGAAAGAGAAAATACATTCAAGTCGCCTATGTCCTCGCCGATGAAACCATCGTGGAGAGGGAATTCGGGAATCTCATCGCCATAAAGGATTCCTGGGAAAAATACGTCGTTTCCCTTGACGAAGTTTCTTTTTGAACGATTCAGGGAGTCCGCCATGTCCGTGCGTGGGAAATGGAAACGATATTCTAATATTTTTTAACAAACGTCATATGAAAATCTTTTTCACGAAAAAACAGTACGAAACCCTTCTCAAAACCGTCGCCGTATGAGGATGGGTCTATGGCATCATGTGAGACATCGTCGACGAGGAATACAAAGCGGATTCGGACGGCATCGACGAACTCCGCGATTGCCTCCTGAAACACGGGAAGGATTTCTGATTCGATGCGGGAAACATCGAGCTATTCAAGGGAAAATACCATTTTTCGGACGAATACATGGAACAAATTTCCGACGACATCATGGAATTTTCCGAGATGGAATTCTGGGATTTGCTCGCGAGAAAATTCGCTTCCCGGGAATTTCACCAGAAATACGACGAAAAAGCCCTCGACGCGATGGATGAGGAAGAACGGATGCGCGAGTATTTCGCGGTTTTGGGAAAATACGAGAAGGAATTCAGAGAAAACGACTTCGATAACGTGCGGTTGGGATGAATGTTGGAGCGGGGCGGGTAGGGGGCAGTTTTTTTGAAAGAATTCCCCATCGGAAAAAATACCGATTTTCGCACAATCCCCCGTTATCCGATCGAAGGGGGAAGAGTATTTTTCCTAAGGGAATTTCTCGGAATTTCAAGCAAATCCTCAGGCTGCATTACGTGCTTTTGCTGCTATTTTTTCCAAGGAATCAGTTTTTCGGATATGACTGGGATGTCCGAAAAATAATTCTTACCCTTGATATCCGCACCGAGCAAAGCGGCTTCCAACAGTCTTTTCGCCTCTGCATAGTCAGTTTCTGGGACAGAGGTATTCTTTATCACGTATACCTGAAAAAATAAATCTCAATCAATAGTTGCCAAGACAAGGTATTCATCGGATATGGCGGCTTCTTTCGTCTCACGGTGTACGTGAAATACCGTTGGGCCGGTCGATCATCGAACAACCCGGTACGAAACGGAAGTGTCAGGCGTATTGTCGTATGCAAAATATCCTTTCCAAAAATCCTCGATCATACCCGTCTGAATTTTTTCTTTTGCCGAATACGTACTTACTACTTTTCCCAAATCATATTGCGATCCCGTATTGCCAAAATATCGGATATATTCGATGATTCCCGCTTCTGACAAACTCAACGTGCGATCTATCGTAAGGCTTCAAGTCAAATCAAAGGTGATGTTTTTTCTCTCATATACGTGGTTCAAAGGAATTGGGGTATCTTTGAGCACCAATGATGTCGTAAGCATCTCTTTTGCTTTTTTGAAATATTTGCTTTTCCCAGTTTTCGAATGAGCATAAATGCCGGTGCGGTCGTTCAGCCGTATGAATAACGTTTGTTTCCCGGTTTCATTCAAAATCACATAACCGGTGAAGGATCCGACCATTTCTTCCGTTACCGTAGCCTTTGGAAAGTACCGGTGTATATATTGTTTGAAACTTTCCTTATGCCCTTCCTGTCCGTTGATCGTTTTTGAGCGAATGACTGACAGGTAAACCGCCTTGTCTTTGGATACGAGGTAGTATCAACGAGTTTCGAGCTTGGAAAAATTTTCGTAGTAATACGGTTCGAATCCGTATTTCTTCAGGTTCTTCAACGTGAAGTCCTCGTCGTCTATACGGGATGAAGCACTGTTATTTTTTCTCAAGAATGCCATGGCATCAAGTAATTTTGTATCTACGGCTTTCTTTGGCTGAGTCACGTAAGAACTAGTCTTCCCCGCAAGGAACTTCTTGATTCTGTTGCTGTCGATAGCATATCCCATAGTGGTATATCCTTCGACTACCGATACCGGCATCCCGATGAGTTCGTCCGAGGCATCGTACAATCAACCTCCGGAATTTCCCGCGTCCACGTTAGCATCGATTTTGTATCTTCCTTTGCTGATTCATGAAATCTTCCCGGAAGTGACGGACACGGTATCCCCACCATTTGAAGGGTATCAAATTACGTATATGGGATCGGATAAATCCGCGGTTTTAGAAGAAAAAATTACTTTTTTCGGGAGTTTCTTTTTTGGTTCGATTTGCAGAAGCGCCAAGTCTTCTTCCGTATCGTATGCTATAAGCGTGGCATATCAGAAACACTCCGGAGGCTGGCTCGAATTTTTTGTTTTGCATATCTCGAATCCGTCGGAAGGGTTTTTTTCCCCATTGAGAATCACGTGGGCATTCGTGATTATCCGGGTAGGCGAAACTACCAATGCGCTTCATTTGGAAGTTATTTCAAATTCTTCGGAGATCATGCTATAATTATATGAACGTATCTGCAATACGCTGCTGACATCCGTTTTTGCAAAGGCCAACGACGGAATCAGGAGAAACAATAAAAAACTGAGTTTGAGCATTTTTTTTGATATCATAACGAGAGATTAAAAACTTTCGGAAAGTATATGGGATATATGGGGGATAGCAAAAAATATCATGTATGCCTAACCTTTTTTGGTTAGGCATATCTTTATCGAGGATAATTATACCCAACGGGAATTGGTTTCCCGGTTTTTCCAGTCACATATTCGGACATCTTTCATTTTTTTCTTCGGTCACTTATTCCCGAT
>CAIVSN010000118.1 GCA_903908595.1 uncultured bacterium | reverse complement strand
GCGATAACGAAATTCCTCATCGAAAGCGGGGCCGACGTGAACGCCCGGGACAAGAATTGAGAAACGATCCTGATGCTGGCCTGGGAGGAGGAAGAAGCACGGTTCCTCCTGGAAAACGGGGCTGACGCGAGCATCCGGAACGATGATTGAGACACGGCGTTGGCGCTCGCGAAAAAGAAGTGAAAAAAAGCCATAGCGAAGCTTCTCAAAGAAATTTCGGGCCGGTAACCGCTATAGCCCTTGGCATGATCCGATACGGAAACCCTTATATCGTAACGACTTTCACCATGACGCAATCCTCCTCCAGCCCAAACGGGAAACCGGAACCTGACACGACGAACTACCGGTTCGACGAAGCTTTCGATTTCTTTCTTAGCGAATTCGGCGAGCCGCATGACCGCGTTCCGATTCCCGAATCGGTTATCGACGCCTACCGGGACCGGCTGCCCGAACAGCTTTTCGTTTATTGGCGCGCTCTCGGTGCCTGCGGCTTCCACGACGGCTTGCTGTGGATGGTCAATCCTGACGACTACCGGGACTTGCTGGACATGTGGCTGGACGGAAGTCCTTTCGGGAAGCGGAAAGACTTAAGCGTTATAGCTAGGAACGCGTTTGGATATTTGTACGTTTGGGGCAAAGGCAAGGGGAAGGTAATTACCATTAACCCGAATTTGAATATTGTTTATTACAATCCAGAAATCGATAACAATAACCTTTCAAGCAAAGAAGAAGAGCTTGAGATAAAATGTTTCTGGGCTTTTAGCAACGTAAAATTCCTCGACGAAACCGACGGATCCGGAAAGCCGCTGTTCGCGCGCGCCCTGAAGAAACTCGGTCCGATCGGGAGCGACGAGATGTACGGCTACAAGCACCGCCTCGCGCTGGGCGGGAAAGAAAGCCTGGGAAATCTCGACATCGTGAAACTGGGGGTATATCACCATATCGCACAGCAGATGGGGGCGGTCATGGAACCGATCCAAGTAATCACTATTTAAACGGTTTTTCAATGCCCGCGCTTTCGGCGGAAACCCCTTTGACTGCTGGAACAAGCGGGGAAACGATCCCTTCCGCAAAGGGGCTGGCAGCATTCGCGAATACGGGAATTCCCACCCGTTTGCCGTCCGGAAACGCGTCGGAAACCCATGGCTTTTCGGAATGGGTATGGCGCAAAACACATAAGGACACTCCCCTTTTTAAATCCTGAACAATCACATATGGACAAAGAATATCTTATTGGGAAATTAAACGAAGTATCGGATCCGGAAAACGATTTGGACCCGATCGTTGAAGACATCGAACGAACCGACGACCCCAGAAGCTTTTTACCCGAGCTGTTCCGGTTTATTGAACAACGTCACGACGAAGACCTGGGAAGCCCCGGCCCGTTGGTACGCTTTATGGAAAAAGGCTATGCGGAAGGCGATTACTTCGAATTACTGAAGAAATCCATGGAAACCATGCCGTCGCTCACGGCCGCTTGGATGATTAACAGAATCGTTAACGCCCTGAAAAACGAAACCGAAAAAGACGAATGGAAAATCCTGTTGGCCGAAGCGCTTGACCATCCGAAAATCGACTCGGCAACGAAAGACCGCGTGCAACATTTTTTGGATTTTCAAAAATAGAAAGGCAAACTCTTTTTAAAGAAAGACGATAAGACAATCGAACAAAAACAAAATTTTCCCATTCCGGAATCCCTTGCCACGATGCTGAAAACCTATTGCCACGCGGAGGTTCTGGAATTTTTCGACGAATTGCGAATCTCCATCCGAAACGGAAACATCGGCCGGGAAAAAGCCGTTCGTTTCAAAAAGGAACTGGATTTCGCGATCGAGAACAAAGCCCTTTCCATTAGACAATACGGAGAATTGACCTGAGACGGCGAATGTGCCACGCAAAACGAACTCGAAACAAGGTTGCGCGAATTTTCGGAAACGATAGGAAAATACTTGGAAGACGAGGAACCGAAGGCATGATGCGAATTATTTTGGATGGGTCCAGTCGATGCCGATGAACTCACGAAGCTTGAAGTCCTGCTCGGCCAAACGCTTCCTGAAGCGTTCAAGCGATTCGTGAGGGAATACGGCGGGGGCGGCATAGTCGGGGCGGAAATATCGGGCATCGAAGGCAACGATGCGGAAATCATCGCCGGGGGCACCGTATTTGGCGATACTCTCGAATGCCGAAAGGATTTCGGATTGCCGGAACATTTGGCCGTCATATATTTCCATGGCGGCGAAATATGCTGGTGCCTGGACACCTCGTCCATCTCGGAGGGGGATTGCCCGGTAGTCAGCTACGGCCTGCGCCTTGGGAGAATCGACGGATCGGTATCCCCCAGCTTCCGGCAATTCCTCAAATCGCATTTCTCCCTGCGAGCGGACGACGTTTCCCGGGAGAATGGAGATTACGAAGCCATTGCGAAACTCCTCGGGGAAACGTAAATTCCGGGTTTGACCGCATGCCGGACAAATGATACGATTTGCGGGAATGCCGCAATCTTCTGGACGGGAGGGAATATTGCGCCATCCTTATGTCATAACCATCTTGCCATGCAAAAACATTTCACCTACGAAGACGGGAAATCCAGAAAATTCTGGAACATCTCCACGAATGGCAGTTCGTTCACCGTGCGCTACGGGAAAACTGGGACCGGTTGACAGGAAAAAACGAAAGCGTTCGGGAGCGCGGAGCTCTGCGAGCAGGAAGCGGAAAAGCTGATCGCGGAAAAGCTGAAGAAGGGGTACATGGCGGAGGATCGGGATGGGGGCGGCCGGGAAACGGGAAACCCAGCTGCCGGAGCGGTCATGACGCAAAAGACGAAAGTAACGCTAGGCGATGTATTGTCGTCACCAAGCAAGTTCAAAGGCTGACTCTTTCTTGAACCGCAACCATGGACTTCAAAGAGCCAATGTGCTCTTGTGGTGTTTGACAAGGATGCCGATCCTGATGAAGACACCATTCCTCCGTGGATGGAAGAACAAGGGTGGATCGAGACCATTGACATCGTAACCGTTGAAGACGTTATTTTCAACGCTTCCACGCAAATTCCAGTTCCGACTACCGAACAGTTGGTGAACGCCTTCGCCTTCTATTTCGAAAACGACGCATTCATAATGTTCTAATATTCCACAAGTGCCAAAAGCCCACCTATTGGAGCCGATCGAGACGCACAAAGAAGCCGACATTATCGTAAGCACCGTCAAGAAAAAGCATCAAAAAAGGCAAAACGTTGCCGGAAGCGATAAGGTACTATGACTGAATCGCGGCGAAGCTGCTCCAGAAAAATTGAGCCGACGAGGAGAAATACCGGAAGTGAGACATCCTTATGCCATAACCATCTCACCTTGCAAAAGCATTTCACTTACCAAGACGGGAAATCCGACAAGTTCTGGAACATCTCCACGAATGGCAGCTCGTTTACCGTGCGCTACGGGAAAACCGGGACCGGTTGACAGGAAAAAACGAAAACGTTCGGGAGCGCGGAACTCTGCAAAAAGGAAGATGATTTGTACGGTTGCGATTTCAAGGCCGAATGAAGGAACCTGTCCTTTGCGCCGGGAACGGACCGCCCGTCGGACGCCACCCGGGAGTACGAAATCCGGTCTTTCATGAAACTTCTTCTGGAAGGCTACAACGGCCAAGACGACTCAGTAGATTTCGGGCACAAGCTGTGAGGCTACCCGAATTTCACGCAGCAGGATCCGAGGAAAACGGACGAATATGTACTGCTGTTCCAATTGGATTCCTCTTCGGACGAGGACGAAACGGACGCGATCATGATCTGAGACATGGGAATCATGAATTTTTTCATCAAGCCGGAAGATCTCGGAAACCGCGACTTCTCGGACGTGTTCTACGCCTGGGATTGCGGGTAGGTACGGGAGGATGGCGCTGGGCGGCAAAACGAAGCGCACGGACCCGAAAGCACGACGGGCGGACAGCGGTTCGGAAGCCCTTCGTTGGGCCACCCGGAGAAGGAAGGCCTGACAAAAACCCAATTTTTGAATCCTACCGGATATGAACCCCGTGGAACTCATCGAATTCCTCGGCTATACCACGGCTTACGAGCCGTTCGACAGGTACCTGCTCGAAAACGGAGTGAAGAATCGGCCGAATTTGGAGGGTGGTGGATTTATTATTAGTGTATGCCTTTTTTAAAGTGTTTGTGAAATCTTTAGGCTAAAGATAAAAAATAGAAATATCACAAAGTGATGGGGGTCTTTTGCTTCCTCGCTCAAATTCTATTCCCATGGCCCGATATCTTCATATGACACAATAAGTCTCCAAGCAAAAAT
>CAIVSN010000117.1 GCA_903908595.1 uncultured bacterium | reverse complement strand
GAAGGAAATCCAGCGACAGGTGAATGCTTTTCAAGACGTTATTAGAGCAAATAATATCGCACGAACCAACAACAAAGAGCACGATTAAAAAGCATCTACAAAGGAATACTTCGCAGGTGGTGTCAGGTTAAAACCCATTTAGAATTTTATTATTTGGCATATTTTAGTGTAAAAAATAGCATAATTTCACATAACTATCGATTATCCGAATTATTCTCATAATTACGCAATAATTTGTATTATTATCACTAATGGGCGGTTAACAACCCTTTAAAATAGCGATGTCTGGTCCAATGTGTCCTCATTACTGTAATTATCTCATAAGAAAAGGCTTGAAATAGGGCTTTTATCAAAAACGGATACTCACAAAACCTGTAAAATCTCATAGAGCGATTGTTTCAGATTCAGTTGCTTTTTAAGGATTGCCGCGAGGACATAGGTCGTGACCGCTATCCATATTTGGGTTTTGACCGCGTTTTCCGTCCTCCCGAAAAAATTGCGGATGCAAAGGTGTTGCTTGATCCACTTGAAAAAGAGCTCGACCGACCACTTGGACCGGTAGAGTTCGGCAATGACGAAAGGGCTTGCCGTCATGTTGTTCGTCATGAACGTCAGGTATTTCTTCGTTTTCTTGTCATAATGCCTCACTCTCCGGATTCTTTCGGGATACTCTTTTTTGGATTTCGATCACGAGAATTTCATAATTTGGTCCGAACGTATTCCCGCTTCTTTGTCTGAATCCGAAATGGGGTTCGAAAGAACGCGGGTCCATTTCACGTTCACTTTGGTTCTCGTGACAAAGTAGCAGGAGGAGGTCGTCAGACGATAGTACCGTTCATAGTCGACATATCCGCGATCGACCACGTACCATGATCCCGTCTCCAAGGGAATGCCATCCCAAATGTTCACGTCCGCACGGGCGGCTTCCGAAATATGGATGAACGTCGGGATATGCGTTCGGATATCGAGAAGCGTATGAAGTTTTATTCCCGATTTCGTCGTGCGGAAGGTCGCCCATGGAAAAAGGTTCATGCAAAGATCGATCGTGCTCGAATCGAGAGCGTAAATGGAACCTTCTACGTCATTGAATTCGGCAGATTCTCACCAGTACGATCACTGGGCACGGGAAATGAGCAGCATGGCGAAATCCCGATAGATTCTCCAATCCCGGCTTTCGTTGGCATCCGCGATAGTCTTTCTTGCGGGAACGCACCGGAATCAGAGATGGCAGGGCTTGCCCTTGTGCGCGTCAAGGCACATGACGGCGCTCCGGAGGCTGTCGCGGCCAGATAATTGAGAAAAACACATGATAGAGAATTGGTCGAGGCAACTGGGTTTTCCGAGCCGGTATTCGCCATTGTATTTTTTAACGCACCGTGAAAACTCATACCGTGGAAAGAGCTCCATGAATTGAGCAAAAACGTATTTCCCCTGATTCATATGACAAAAAAGATGATGGATTTACCCCTATCATCTTCAAGGCATTTGAAATCGAAAAATATTTTTAACCTTGGTTTTGCTCTTTAATTAGCTACAATCTCTGTATTGGGCGGGAGGTTAACCGCCCACTAGTGAGTATATTTGAAAAATCGATAATTTTCTCATACATGCTCTTAATGTCAAAAAACCGCACTATAAAGCGATTCTACTTTATAGGACTTTACGAATTCAAAGGGAAAACGGACTGTCCGACCTTCCTTCGCAACTGCGCAGAATCCGGCATCGGGAAATGGATCGTGCCAGTGAGGGAAATGACCCGTGCGTATTACGACCAGGCGGGAGAATTGGTTTTGACCGAGAAGATCCCGGGATAATTCGCGCTTGCGGGCTATTTCCCGAGCGCCAGAATTCCTCACTTCACGTTCACGAACGCGTATTGCGGCTTCTCCGGGGCCATCCGCATCTGGAAGTACCCGCTCGTTCCCCCGCTATGGCAATACAGCGCGAACACGGTACCGTCGGGATAGGCGCCTTCGAACATCCTCTCAGATATGCTGACGCTTCCTTCCACGGGATGCCCGATCATGTCGACGAGGACGAGCCGGTCGCCGAGTTCCGTTTTTTTGGCATGGTATTCGTCCCAGGTCCAGGATTCGAGGCCGTTGTTGCGGCCGAAGATGTTGCAGGCGTTTTTGTCG
>CAIVSN010000116.1 GCA_903908595.1 uncultured bacterium | reverse complement strand
GCTCAAGATAGGCTGAAATATCTTTGAAATGATTATTCATAATCATTTGACGATCAAATCATGATCAGGTTCCAAAATATACTGCGATATACCAGTTATTTCAAGGTATATCGTCAATTCCCCAATAATCTTGAAGCTCGACAGTCATATTTCAAGATTTTATAGAATGTCTCCGAAACCTTGCATGTTCTTTTCTAGTTGGAGGACTAGAAAATTCTTTTTCTGAAAATGAATTCAAATCGATGAAGTTAGGTTTATTCATTTTTATTATTGGGAATTCAATTTTTGAACTTCCCTGGATTTCCATTTTGTTCTTAATTGCTTTTGCAAGGGCAGAACTAAGATGCGGTGAAACTGCATTGCCTACCTGTCTCCATTTTGTTGATTCTGATCAAGAGAATTGGTAAGTAATGGGAAATCCCATAAGACAGGCAATTTCACGAATTGTTGGGAGCCTGTACTCACCGTTTCATTTACGGTTATATTCAGATTTATATATAAGTGCTTCCCGTGTTTTTGCAGAACGAGTTGCCATTATAGTTCTTCAAGGTTTATTTTTATTTTCAGGGAATGACATTCTCCCCATATATGGATGATTTACTTTGAGATATTGAGATTCTTCCCACTCTATATAAAAAATACCGGTATCATAAAAATGGTCAGTTACTTTATCGATAGGAAGTGTAATCTCGAGATAATTAGGATCTCGTATTTTTTTTAAGGAATTTTTTGATTCATTTGGACATGGAAGCTTGTCGATTATTTCTCATAAAGTAACGTGATTAGGATGAGTTTTCTCTGGATGCAGGAATTTTCCTGTTTTACACCATTCTCAAGCTAGGAATCGCAATCGACTCTGTGGCGCACCATAATCTCAGGAATTTAATATATCTCACTCGTTTTGTACATTAATTGCAACATCAGATGCATTCATTCATATATTTTCTGCCCACTCTCACAAGTTCAAATCTGAAAATGTATATTCTATTTTTACGAATTTTTTAGAATTTGGTACATTTTCCATGTACCAAACCTTGAGTTGTGATCAAGGTTTGAATTTTTTAACTGCAATTACCCTTAGATACGCCTCGATAAGCTTTATTCAGAGGGTCTTATCTGCTTTTCCGGATTTATTGGACGAAGAAAAAGATACGCATGGTGGGCTGCCAACAATACAATCAGTATCTTCTAATCTTTCTATCTCAGTTACATCAGAAGAATTTTCAGACCAAAAATCTAGAACATTTTTCGTTGTATCATTAAGTCCGTGATTTAGATTGTGAGTATCGATAGCGGGTTTCCAATGATCAATTCCTCGAACAATTTTAAATCACTGTTGGCGAAATCCTTCAGAAAATCATCCTGCTCAGCAGAAGAAGTCAATTACGGTTACTAATTTCATTTTTTTGGAGCATTCAATAATAACGCGTTGTTTTTCTTAAATTTTCATATACGTGACAACTATATCATAATTTTAGTTTATTCAAATAGTACTTTAAGATTGGAGAATAATACGAAAAAATGTAAAAACTCCCAACATCAATGTAAAAATATTTGACATTAACTCCAAACTCGACTACCATCGCCCCACATTACCAATCCCACTATGGCCACTACGACCATCAAACAAGCCCGCGAGAAAAAGAACCTCAGCCAGGGCTTTCTCGCGGAATCCCTGGGGATATCCCGCCCGACCTACAGCAACATCGAGAAATGACTGAGCAACATTTCCCTCGGACAGGCCGTTCGGCTCACTTCCATACTGGACTTGACGCTCGACGACCTTCTCGGCGAAACCCGCGCGGAGTGAATCGGGAACATCGACCGCGAAAAATTCAAGGAAATCCTCAAGAACTGTATTTCGTTCTGATCCGATAACGATGGACGGATTACCAAAACCAAGCTCGCGAAGCTCGCGTACCTCATAGATTTCTGATGGTACTACCGGCATCTCGAGTCGCTGACGGGCCTGGAATACCGCCGAATCCAGCATGGCCCGGTTTCGGATACGTATTTCTGAGTCCTGGAAGAATTGCAGAATTCGGAATCCATCGGCATCCAGCCGAGCGGAAGGGCGGCCTTGATAGAAAATATCTCGCCCCCGGCATCGGACCGGCTGAACGAAGAGGAATTGGCATTCGTCAAGGAGGTCTGCGCGAAATGGAAAGGCAAGAATACCGAGGAAATCGTGAGATTTACCCATGAACAGCTTCCGTGGAAAATTTGCCGGGAAAACGATATCATCCCTTATGAAATCATAACCCAGGAAGACCCCGAAAATGTCTGCTAATCCATTTCCCAAAACCACTAAAGAGACTCCCGCAAAACGATGAAATCCGAAGTCCATTTCGAGCACCGTAGTGAGACGTACGTAGGTACGTTGAACGAGGAGCGGAGAAATGGACGAGGAGTTCGCGTTTTGCGGGAGTCTCTAAAATCCCCCCTGCAACTCCAGCATCTTCGCATACCTCCCCCCAAGCCTCACGAGCTCGTCATGGCTTCATTCCTCCAATACCTTCCCCCTTTCGAACAGGAGGATAGTATCGGCCGTTTTCACCGTCTGTAGCCTATGCGCCACGATGATGACGGTCTTGTTCTGGAACAGGTTGTGGAGCGCGATATTCACCTGCTCCTCGTTAAAGCTGTCGAGCGCGGAAGTGGGCTCGTCCAGAAACACGATATTCGGGTTCTTGAGCATGATTTTCGCGATGGCGAGCCGTTGTTTTTGTCCGCCGGAAAGCCGGACTCCACGTTCTCCGATTTCGGTCTCGACTCATTTTTCGAATTCCAGCACGAATTCGCATTTCGCGGACCGGATCACCCGGTGCAATTCGTCTTCGGTCGGAGCGGTTTCGAGGGCATAGGCCAGGTTTTCATAAATCGTTCCGTCGAATACGCTCGGATCCTGCGTCAGGTACCCGACGTGCCGGTAATAGTCCGAGAGTTTCATCTCGCTCAATTTTTGGCCGTCGATAAGTATTTCCCCTTGGTTCGGGGAAATATATCCGGAAAGCAATTTCACGAGCGTGGTCTTCCCGCCGCCGGATTCCCCGACGAACGCCGTTTTGGTGCCCCCGGCAATCACGTGGGAAAGGCCCGAGAATACGCCCGCATTCTCATGGTACCCGAAGGAAACGTTTCGGATTTCGATGGTTCCGTTTGCATACGTGAAATCCTTTCCGGTATCGGTATTTTTTATTTTCGGACTCTCGTCGATGAATTCCCAAAGCTTGGAAACATAGGAAAAGTTCTTGAGGATTTTTTTGTAAATGGTCGTAATATCCTGCATGCTCTTTTCAAAATACCCGATTACGGTAATCGCGAGAATCAGGTCCGAATAGTTCGCCGTTCCTTGGAAAATCCGCGTTCCGACGAACAGGATCAGCATTCCCCGGATGATGTTCGAGGCCACGCTTCCGATGTTGTAGACGATATGTTCGAACAGGTGTTTCTTTTTTTCCAGGACCAAAGTCTGATGCAGTTTGTCGTTGAGGTTCCGTATTTCCCGCTCGATCTTGTTGGATTGCAATATTTCGAATTTGCTCATGATATTGCGTACGAATTGCCGGGTATATTCCGCTTCCACTTCGGTTTTGAGCTTTCGGTAGCCGATTCATTTTTTCTGCATGGAGTGGATTCACGAGCCGACCGCCATGAGCAAAATCACGAAAACGAGGAGAAAATACGGGCTGATCGTCATGATGATGTAGACCGACATCGCGAAGGAAATCAGCGACATGGGCACGTAGACCATGATTTCCTGGATCAAAGTTGCCCAAGTGTCGATGCCTTTCTGCACGATGGAAAGCGATCGTCCAGTCCCCACTTTTTCATAAAAATCGTTCTCGATATGGAAAAAGTCCGGGAACAGGGCGGCATTGAGATTTTCCTTTACCCTGAAATCGACGTATCCCCAGCGGAACATCATATAGGCAAGCGCGTGAAATAATACCATTCCGATGGCGAATACCCAGAGGTACCACTGGAAATCCGCCATGTTCCCGTTTTGGATCTTTTGGGTAATCGTTTTCACGGTATACGCGATGAAAACGCTGTCCACGCCCCAAAGCGCGAACCACGCGGTCGCTTTCGCGAGGAATTTCCTATCTCACGCGAGCGGGCTGAAGAACCGGGATACCGTTTTCCAAAAATTGGGCTTTCGCATGGGCACGAATGAAAAAAAATGTTGGAAATTTCAAAAAATCCCCGTTCTCACGGGGATTTCCACTACTTCGCCTTATGCTCCCTCACCTTTATATGCAACTCCCGTAACTGCTTCTCGTCAATCGCCGTAGGAGCCTCCATCATCGTATCCTCCGCCTTTCCGGACTTCGGGAAGGCGTAGATCTCCCGGATGTTCGTCTCGTCTTTCAATATCATCAGCAACCGGTCGAACCCGAACGCGAATCCCCCGTGCGGAGGCACCCCGTACTGGAACGCGTTGTAGACCGCTCCGAATTTCGCTTTGACTTCCTCTTCTCCCTTGCCGACGATCTCGAACGCCTTGACGAGCGCCGCGATGTTGTGGTTCCGGACGGATCCGGAGAGGACTTCGTAGCCGTTGCAGGCGAGGTCGTACTGGCATCCGTAGATGGAGAGTGGGTCGACGCCTTCTTTGAACGCGTCCACTCCGCCGTGCGGCATGGAGAACGGGTTGTGTTCGAAGTCGTACGTGCCGTCGTCCTTGAGCTCGTACATCGGGAAGTCGGTAATCCAGGCGAAGGCGATTTCGTTTTTGTCGACGAGTCCGAAGGCGTCGCGCATGGCGAGCCGGACCTTGCCGAGGACCTTGCAGACGAGCTTGCGTTCCCCGGCTCCGAAAAATATCATGTCCCCGGGTTTCGGAGCGAACCGCGCTTCGAGCGCGGCGAGTTCGTTGCCGGTGAAAAATTTTAGGATGGGAGAGCGTGGCCCTTCGGCTTCGTAGATGATGTAGGCGAGCCCCTTCGCGCCTTCCGCCTGGGCTACCGCGGTCATCGTGTCGATTTCGGAACGGCTCATGATGCCCTTGCCCTTCGATCCCTCGTACTTCATGGCCTTGACGACCCCGCCGTCCCTGACCGCCTGGGCGAACACGGAGAATCCGGAATCCCGGAAGTCTTCCCCGAAGTCCTCGAAGTGCATGTCGAACCGCACGTCCGGCTTGTCGGAACCGAAGGTATCGATGGACTCGCTATGGGTGTACCGGGGGAAAACGACGGATTTGAGGCGCTTGTGGGGAACCATGTTCGCGATGAGGTCGCGGGCGAAGGGCTCCGCTACTTCGAAGATGTCTTCCTGCTCGACGAAGCTCATCTCGCAGTCGATCTGGTAGAATTCGCAGGAGTGCCGGTCGGCCCTCGGGTCCTCGTCCCGGAAACACGGCGCGATCTGGAAGTACTTGTCCACGCCTCCGACCATGAGCAGCTGCTTGTACTGCTGCGGGGCTTGCGGGAGCGCGTAGAATTTGCCGTGGTGGAGGCGGGACGGTATCAGGAAATCCCGTGCCCCCTCGGGAGAAGACGCGGTAAAAATCGGGGTCTGGACTTCGAGGAACCCGTGGTCGCTGAACCAGTCGCGGGTGAACCGGTTCATCCGCGCCCGGAACTCGATAGTCTCGAACACCGGCTTGCGACGGAGGTCGAGGTAGCGGTGCTTGAGCCGGATCTCCTCGTTGGCTTGGGAAAAATCGTCGATTTCGAACGGGGGAAGCTTGGATTCGGAGAAAATCTCCGCGTGGTGGACGACCACTTCGATGTCCCCGGTCACGAGCTTGTCGTTGTTCTGCCCGTCGGGACGTGCCCGGACGAGGCCGGTGACCTTGACCACGTACTCGGAACGGTAGCTTTCGGCGAGCCTGATAGACTCGGGGGTCGCGCCGCACTCCGGGTCGTAGACCGTCTGGGTGATACCATAACGGTCCCGCATGTCGATAAAAATTACCCCGCCGTGGTCTCGCCGGTTGGCGACCCAGGCGCTCAGGGTAACGGTTTGTCCGATATTTTTGGCGGTCAATTCCCCGCAGGTATGGCTTCTGTGCATAGATGTACGATAAAAAAGGGCGGTAATCCGCGCTAAAACGGGGGTATTATGGGAATAAAGGCCGGAAAAGCAAACCGGGGTGGGGGAAAATTGGGAGAACGAAAAAAATCCCACAAAAAAGCCCCGCTTTCGCGGGGCAAAGGGAGGATTCGCAATCAAACGATATCCGATGCCGTGGGTTCTTCGGTAAGACCCTTTGGCGTTTTGGCGTAGATGAGAGCATAGTCGAACCTGGCACGAATCGTGGCCGGAATCCTATGTCTCTTTTTCTGACTTTTTGCCCGAAGGATGTCCTCACCGGTGCGCCTTTCGGTTTCCGGGATGACGGTTCCAGCGATAATAAATCCTTTCACGAAGCGTTTCAGTTTCATCTTCATCTGGTATTCCATTTGTTTTTGTAGCGCGTACCGGTTTGGGTCAGTACGTGAGTTCCTGATTTCCGCGCAGGCTGCGGAGGCCCTGGCTGAGGGGCTTCCACCGTTGCCCGGAGTGATCACGGACGCTGATTTGGGTTCGGCAGGCCACGTCGTCGAAATGGACGTTGCCCTGCGAATTGGTTACCCCGTGCTGGACGAGTTCCGGTTTCAGGCTTTCCGCCTGTACGAGAACCCGAGCCAAAGGTTTTCCCGACGAATTCAATACGGTAAGTTTGGCCATGTATTTCTCCTGGTATTTTGAACGTTTGTAGGGGCGTTCGGGGGTACTATAGGCATTTCGGGGTTTTTGGCAAGAAGCGGTTGACAAAAACTACTTCCCGCACCCCCTGATCCGCTTCCAAGCCAAATACCCACCCTTCCATACCCCGAACTCCCGAATCCGTTCCTTGGCGAACTGGCTGCAACTCGGTTGCATCCGGCAAACCCTCCGCGTGTCGGAAGTCCTCCAATACGAATGATCCCGGCTGAAGAATACCTGCCAGGTTTCGATAAGGGAAATCGCGAATCTTGCGAGCATGGATTTTTTTAAAATTTTCCGACGGCGATTCTGGCTCCGATGCCCTTCCATTGGTCTTGCATGGTGACGAACGATTTTCTCTGCATTTCCAGCCGTTTCAGCTGGGTTTCGAGTGGTATGGAATATTCCGGGATCTTCGTCGTCTCGATTTGACGTCGAAGATCGACGATGGTGGTATCGAGTTTTTCGAGGCCGGTACCGAGGAGTTCCATCATTTCGTTGATGGGTTCCAGGATTTGGCTCCGGGTCCAGGTGTCGAAGGTGTCGTAGTTGAAAATATCGGAATACTTGGATTTTTCCAAGGCCGTTTTCAATTTTTTCACGAGGTTGATTCCGTCCCAGGCCTTGCCGATGGTCATGTCGAATTTGTCTACCACGCCCTTCGTTCCCTCGTTCCAGGCTCATCGGGTCGCGTTCCCGAGCTCTTTGACGATCAGCGTTTTGGACGTGGCCAACTCCGAGGAAACGGTTTCGAGCCGTTCGAACAGCTTCTGGATCTTGATTTCCTCGCGTCATTGGACATACAGGACGGCTTTCATGATGCCGACGAACGCGTACCCGATAACGAAAGAAAAAATCCATCCGATTCCGTAAAATACCCGGATGGAAAGCCAGTAAACGGCGACGAGCAAGAATACCACGATGACGAACCCGAAGGCTTCGCCCCCGCCTTCCCCGCATCCGTCGACGTCTCCGCAGCTGCCGAGATCGCTGCAGCTGTCCATGGTTCCGGATTTCTTCGAATTTTCTTTTTCCTTGCTGGCTCACCAACTAAATACCTTCGACTTGAACTGTCAGATTTTCTCGTCGATTTTGGACGGTTTCATCAGTTCCTCCTCGAATTCGTCGCCCCATTCGTGGATTTGGTCTTTCAATGCCCCGTATTTTTCATACGGGACGATTTGCCCGCCGACGCCGATATGGGTGTCGGTGAACACGATGTTGGAAATGCGGAGAAACGTCCAGGACCGCCCGAGCATCCGTACGATGATTCCGAGGAAAATAAGCGCGTATGTCCCGACCAATCCTACCGCCGTCCAGACGAAATACGTGTCGTTCAGCACGTAAAAATCGTACACGCCGCCGCATACCAGCACGACCCCGAACGGGATGAGCATCTTGGAGAGCAGCCAGAGGTAGTCCCGCGCGACCGTCTTGCGGAATTCCTCGAAAGAAATCCAATTGTAGAGGTAGAACCCCTTGGTGTCGATGGAAGTTTCGATGAGGGGATTCCTCTCGAAGAGTTCGATGTTGCGTGCCATAGCGGGAAGGTGAGATTGCCGATTCGTTCCGAAAACGCCCAGGATGCCCTAAAAACTCCGCGCCACCACGACCCGAACCGTTCCTTCCTTGGTCAAAGGCAGCAATTCATCCGTGAATTGTCCCTCGAACGGGATGCACCGCGTCGTCGCCTTGAATTTTTCCTTGATTTCCTTCTCGAATTCGGGGTCCTGGTCCCATTCGCAGATGGCGAACTTCCCGGCTTCGATGGCGTTGCCGATGTCTTCCATGCCGAAGCAGGCCACGGTGTTTTCTTCCAGTCTCCGACGGCTGTCCGCGAGGAGTTTGGCCTGGCCTTCCTCGTTCATTCTCGACACGGTCGCCACGACTTCGTCGAGCGTGACGATCGATTTTTCCCCGGTGATCCGCGATGCGATCACACATTTCCCGGCTTGTCGGTCGCGTTCGCCGCACTCGATGCGGATGGGGTATCCGGAGATTTCCCAGTCGGTGATTTTCTCTCCCAGCCTCGCGTCCCGGAGGTCGAGCTCGACCTTGCCGCCGGCTCCGACGAGCGCCCGGAAATATTCTCCGTGGACCGGGACTTCGCTCGCGGTTTCCCCGACGATGAGCCGGGCGATTTGCCGGGCGTATTCCCCGATGGCTTCGGTGTTTTCCTTGGTGAAAAGCGGGAGGATGACCGCTTGGAATTCGCTCATTTTCGGAGGAATTATAAGCCCGCGATCGTCGGAATGGCTCGAAATGATCCCCCCGATGGACCGGGTCGAGAGTCCCCAGGAAGTGTACCACGGATGGGTCAGTGCCCCGTCCCGGTCCTGGTAGTTCACGCCGAACCCTTCCATGAATCCCTGTCCGAGGAGGTGGGACGTGCAGATTTGGAGCGCCCAGCCGTTGCTCATCATCGGCTCGAACGTATAGGTGGTGTCGGCTCCGGCGAATTTTTCGCTCGAAGACTTGCGGCCGGCGATTCCGCCGATGGCCATGACGTCCTCGATCGTCTCGATGTAGACCTTCCAGAGGATGTCGAGCGCGAAGGCGTCCGCCTGGGGCCGGTTTTCGTGGAGGGTGTGGCCTTCCTGCCAGTAGAATTCCGCGGTGCGGAGGAACGGTCGGGTGCGTTTTTCCCATCGGAGCACGGATACCCACTGGTTATAGAGCATCGGGAGGTCGCGATAGGACTGGAGCTTGTCCTTGAAAAAATCGCAGAACAGGAGCTCGGAAGTCGGCCGGATGGCGAGGGGCTCCTCAAGCGTTTTGCCTCCGCCGATGGTGACGACGGCGAGTTCCGGCGCGAATCCTTCCACGTGGTCCTTTTCCCGCTCGAAAAAGCTCATCGGGACGAGCATCGGGAGATAGACGTTCTGGACGCCGAGCCGGTCGAGCTTCTCCTGCATGGCCTTCTGGATGCGGGTCCACATGGTCACGGATTTGGGGAGGAAGGTGATGCAGCCGGGGGTCGGGGAATATTCGAACAGGTCGCCGGATTTGGCGACGTCGAGGTACCATTGGGAATAGTCGGTCGCGCGGGATGTGATAGCCATGGGATAGGGGTTTAAATTACGCTGTGGAAATTTCTGTAAAACGCGAACTCCTTGCCAATTTCTGCGCTCCTCGTTCGGCGTACTTGCCAGTACGCCTCGCTACGGTGCTCGAAATAGGCTTCGGATTTCATCGTTTTGCAGGATTTTGGAGGATTATAGTCAAAATGAACATTCCTCAAAAGGGGAATCTTGGGGATTTTTTCGGGTTTTGGAAAAAAATACCGAAAGACTTAGTTTTTCCGGTCGTGATCTCGGTGGTGGCGGTCGTTGTCCTTCTTATGTTTCGGGGCCACGACGATGATTTTTCGTTCCACGATGACCGGGCGTTCCACGACGATGATCCGGCGGCGTTCTTTGTAATGCCGTTCTCGTACCGGTTCGTAGTGCCGGGACGGGTAATGGTCGTAACTCGGCCGTTCCGCTATTACGACGCATCCGGACAGGAGGAGCGCTCCGACGGTCGCCGCGACCGTGCCGGCGTATTCCGTGGTTTTGAGGGGAGCCGCGAGCAGAAGGGGATCGGAATTTTCCGGGGTTTCCGGAGCGAAATGCCCGGATGCGATATCGGTTTTCATGCGCGAAAAGGTTACGGATAGTTGCACTTTCAAACGATACATAAAGAATTAAAAATGTCAAAACTTGCTTCTTTTTAGCTTTTGCTTACTATCTGCACGTTTTTTGGAAAGATTGCCGCTATTCGTAGCATTGGCCCAGGTGGTGGAATGGTAGACACGCAGGTCTCAGAAGCCTGTGGGAGCAATCCCTTGTGAGTTCGAGTCTCATTCTGGGCACCAAATCATTTCCAAAAACAGCAAGAACTAACTTTTTTTTATGAAATTCGCAATGCAATGCCGTGTTGGTACGGTCGTCAAAATCGGGGGAGACATCCTCCTGGTCCTCAAGTTCGAACTCCACCGGGGCGGGCGCGGGGCTACCAATATCAAGCTCCGTCTCAAGAACCTGCTCCAGGGGAACTCCGTGGACAAGATGTTCGACAGCGAAGAAAAGATGGAAGACATCACGCTGGAACGCGTAAAATTCGAATTCCTCTACGAGTCGGCGGGATCGTACGCGTTCATGAACCAGGATACTTTCGAACAGATCGAACTCACGGTCGACGACATCGGGGACGCCGTCAATTACATGACGGAAGGCCTCATCGTGGACATCCAGAGCTACGAGGGCCGGTTCATCGGGGCCATGCTCCCGCAACGGGTCAAGCTCAAGGTCATCGAGGCGGATCCCGCGGTTGCGGGGAATACGGCCGACGGCAAGGTCGACAAGCTGGTCAAGCTCGAAACCGGACTCGAAATGCGGGTTCCAGGATTCGTGAACAACGGGGAATACCTCATTATCAACACGGAAACCGGAGAATACCAGGAACGGGCGAAATAGCCACGGGGCATCTCGCGAACTCCTCTCCGGAAACCGGGGAGGTTTTTTTTGGGTTTCCCGTCCGTTCCATCGGCCGTCGTATCTCATTTTCCCATTGGGAAACGCATTAAAAATCGCATTTCCAGTTTGTCAAGCCAAAATGGAGACGACCGTCGGTACCACCGGTTATTGACTTTTATATATTTATAGGTATTTTCTATTTTTCATCTCCACTACCTCAATCTCCCGATATGAACATCAAGGATCCGGACTCGGCCGAAGTATCCGAGGCGATGGAAATCCTCGCTCCCGAAAGGGCCGAAGTTTCCGATTTTCTTGCAACCGTCGCCAAGGCGGCATTCTCCGTCCCGGACTTCGCAAATTCCGATACCGGCACGACCTGCGTCGAAAAGGAAGTGTTTTCAACGCAGGACTCCGTAGCCTTCCTGATGCGGGATTCCCGAAAAAACGACCTCCTCACCGCCGCGGAAGAAGTCACGCTTTCCCGTGCTGCCAGGGCTGGGGATATCGCCGCTCGCGATCGGATGGTAGCCTCGAACGTACGGCTGGTATTTTCCATTGCCAGAAAATATCCCAACCGGGGGTTGGAAATGTCCGACCTGATCCAGGAGGGGAATATTTGACTCATGCGGGCCGTCGAAAAATTCGATCCGGAACTCGGATTCCGGTTTTCGACGTATGCCACTTGGTGGATACGCCAGACGATCGTACGCGCCATCTGGGAAATGGGCACGGAAATCCGGTATCCCGTACAAATCATGTCCGAGCTGTGAAAATACGGCGCCTACGTTGCCGCATATGAACGGCAAAACGGGAAAATGCCCACGGAACGGGAAATCAGCGACGAATTCGATATCGACCGCGACCGCGTATGGATGCTGAGGGAACTCACCCAGATGCGGCACCTCTCGTCGTTCGACCGCCCCGTATGAACGGATAACGAAGACACGGATCTCCACGATCTCATTCCCGCGTCCAGCGATTGCGAACCGTACGAGCGCCTGCTCCGCAAAAACGTTTCCGAAAAGGTGCTGTCGATTTTCGACACGGCGAAGGACGGCGTGATCGCCGGGCTGACGAGACGGGAAAAGGCCGTCATTTCCATGAGGTTCGGGCTTTTCTGAATCCCGCAGGAATACACTTTGGAAGAAATTGCCAAAGTCATGGATCTGACTTCTTCGCGTATCCGGCAAATCGAGAAGACGGGGTTGAAAAAGCTCCGGAGATACATGGCATTGGCACGGCTGACCCCCGAGAGCTACTAGGTTTCCGATTTTTCTTCCGCGGTTCGAATTTTTCGCTAGTCGGTACCCTCCGTATTCCCGATGACGTCTTCTATGAATTTGTTCGAGACATTCGCGGAGAGTTTCGCTTTTTGAATGGCCGTTTTCGCTTGGCCTTCTGCCTTTTGGCTTATGAGGAGTTCTTGGGTATAGGCGGTAATGAATCTCATCCGTATGTCCGCCAATGCCGTTTCCCGTTGCCCCTTCGGGAGTTTCATGGCGACATCTCATCGTACGATGGCCTCGGTGGCCATTTGCAATCGCATCGGTGGCACGCTTCCGGGATGCGCCCGGTCCATGGCGATATCCAATCGCATCATCGCGTCCAGCCGGTTCCAGCCGGTTTTCGATTCCGCCAGGTTTTTTTCCGCGGCTTCCAGGGAAGCGAGTCATTGTTTTTTCGCCTTCATCTGCTCGAACCACGCGGAAGTTTGCAATTTTCCCGTGGCCTTTTCCGAGATTTGGGCTTCCGGTATGAAATATACGGGTTTTGTGGAAGGAAAAAGGCTTTCGAGCCGGGATATCGCGGATTTTGGGAGATTTTCACCCGATTTGGCGAATTCCGCGAGCTTTTCGGGGAGGTATTTTTGTAAGGCGCGGAAAGATTTCAGGATTTCTGGCAACCTCCCCGCATCGTGGGCCCGTTTGGCGAATCCGCCTACGACGGCGATTCCGAGGACCCCGAGAGCGGCGTTCACCGACCGCTCCGCTCCCGTGAGCATCGCCCCGTTGACGTTCGTTCCCGAATAGGCGTTCGCGATGCCTTCCAATCCCCCGCCGATGTCGCCGACTATCGGGGAAAGCTGGGAGAGCTGCACCGCCATGATGACCATGTCGGACAACGAGGCATTCCGGATTTTCATGTCGATGCTTTCCGGCCGGAGGGAGTCGAATTCGTTTTTGATCCGATCCATCCCGAGCCATTGTTTGGCCGTCGCCACCGGTCCGGTGGCGACGGCCACGTCTTTCGCCGTGCGGATTTCCGTCTCCGTTTTTTGGAACGTCAGGATGGCGGTCCGGTATTCCAGGACGATATCCACGGCGTCTTTCGGCCCGTTCGGGGTACCGGCTTCGGTTTGTTTTCCGAATTTCGCCCGCTCGGTGAGGGTTCCGTTCCGGATGAGTTCCAGGATGCGGTTCGCTTGGGGAATCCGTTGCCGCGCATCGAGTTGGCGCACGAGCCGGGTCCCCGCCTCCCGGTAAAGGTCTTCCCGGGAAATGTCCCCGGAGGCATTTTTTTTGAAATCCCTGGCTATCCCTTCGATTTCCGAACCGATGTCTACGCCGTATTTCGCGTCGAGCGTCCCGATCTTCCCACGGAACGCGTCGAGCGTATTCGCGTGGTACTCGGTCGTTCCGACCTTTCGTTTTTCATCGGAAAATGCAGAAACCAATCCGAGCGCCGCGGGCTCCACGTAGTTGCCAATCGTTTCGCCGAGGATTTTTCCCAGGTAGTATCCGCGTTTTTTCGCTTCGTCCTTGCCGAATTTCCTTTCGAGTTCCACCGGCTCGATGCCGAGGGATTCCACGGCCCGGCGGTTCCTGAGGTTTTCGATATCGGCGAATTCCACTTTGGCCAGGAGTTCGATTTTCGCGAGGAGGTCCGATTCGAATTTTTTCTTCGCGATTTCCGGGATGGACGGGTCGAGAAATACCTTTTCCACGGCGGAAACCAGTCGCGACTTGAAACCGCGGATATCGAACGAAACTTCGTTTTCCGGAAATTTCCTTTCGAATTCTCTCCCGAGCGTGAGCGAAAACCGGGTAGCCGCCGAATCGAGGGAATCCCGTCCGGTTTTTTCCGGATCCGCCAAGCCCTTGCTGTGAGGGCTCCCGGTTTCAGGAGTACGTTGATAGATATCGTTGCGCATGATGAAGTGACCGAAGATTTCCGGCCGTTCCTGCGAATATACCATATTCCGGAAACCAGGGCAAAAATTCGTCGATGGCAAATTTTGCAATATCCTTTCGTATATGGTAGAGTTGCCGGGAAGCATCTTCTTAAAAGAATTTTTCCATGACTCCCGAAGAAAAGCAGGACTATATCCGGAAGCGCGCCATCGTGCTGCAAGCTCTGGAACGCCTGTTCGGATACTGGGATCTCGCCGAAGGTTTGCACCTGTTGATCGGCAGCCCACACGCGACCCCGGAGTCCATTGACAAGGCCCTCGAAATGCTCGTCGAAGCGGCCGATTCGGCCAAACACGAGGCAGCCAGGGCAAAAATGCTGGAAGGCGTACGCTCCATGCGAAACCTCAAGGACAAGGAAAATTCCGAAAGGGAGGAAGAAATGAAAGCGACCGAAGCGGAGTCAAAAGCCCAAGGGGAGTCAATCATCTCATTTTAACGCATATGCCAGTAGAACAAATATCGGATCGGACCAAGACTCCGGAAGCTGAGGCAGCCAAGCGGGCTGAAGAAAAGAAAGCGAAAGAAGACCAGGTTCCTGCCACGGTTGACGCAGTCCCGGCCACCGTCGCGGAAGCCGCGCAAAACAATCCCGATTCGCCCAAGGCCGCGGCTTCGGTCGTGAGCGAAATCGCCGGCAAGAATCCGCCGAAAAACGTCGAGGATTTCAACAAGCTGCTTGACCGTATGGGCCAGACGTTCAAGGACGTTCCCATTCTCGGCAAGCTTTTCTCCATCCTCAAGGCGCTCTTTTCCGGGGATATGCCCAAGGACGCCCTCATGAAATTCGAGAACATCAAGGATGCGCTCAAGGGGGGAAAATTGCTTTCATCCAATCAGGAAAGCGCTCCGTTCCTCACGTTCCTCAAGAAGGAAATCCCCGCGGGCGCGACCGATGCGGATGCGCAGGCCAAGGAAAAGAAAACCCTTTCGGAAAGCGCGGTATCGGAACTGAAAAAGATTTACCCGGCCGATACGGAATACGCGATGGTCGGCGATCAGATCCAGGCGACTTACAAAAGGGGGAATGAACCGCCCAAAACGGAAATCGTGGTCGACAAAGCCTTCGCCGAAGCGTTGAGCGTTCCGCTCGAATGCACGAAGGCCGACAAGAAGCCCGATACCCAGACGCTTGTGGCGAAATATTTCGCGAAACCGGAACAGAAGGCCGAAGCCGTGGCGGTGGCCAGCGCCAGCGCAGCCGCCGATCCCAAGGTCAAACCAGAAGCGCCTGCCACGGCGCCCGCCACAGCAACCGCGACCGCGCCCATCGCCAAACCCGCCGCTAAACCCGCCGTTGCTACTGCAGCCCCCGCCGCAGCCCCCGCTCCCGCGGTTGCCGCCGCCCCCGCTCCCGCCGTTGCCGCCGCCCCCGCCGCAGCTCCTGCCCCCGCTCCCGCCGTTGCCACTGCAGCTACCGGGGTTGCCGCAGTCAAGAAAACATAATAGGTACCCGCTTCGGATTTTCTATGAACATTCCCCGGACAATGCCGGGGAATGTTTCGTTTTTTCTCCCGTTTGGCACAAGCGGGAGAATTCATTTGGCATATCCCGTTATCAGGCATATACTTACTGCCAAGTAATCCAAGCCGTTTCCATGAGAAAAATTTTCCACTATGCCGTTGCGGCTGCGTTCGTCTTTGCCCTGTCTTCGTGTGGGCAAAAGGTAACGCCGGCTCCGAATCCTCCCGCCGTCCCGCAAGCCGTCACGGCTCCGGCCGTCCGGGAAACCGCCGTGCCGGTCCCAATCGTCCCAGCCGAGCTGACCGGATCCCTGCCCGAGCTGACCGGCTCGCTGTCCGCATTGCCAGAACGCGTTGCCACCGGCGCCGTTTCGGAGTGAACCGGAACCCTCCTTTCCCTGACTGGAGCCATCGCTCCCATCGAGGAAAAAACCGAGACCCCCGTCCCGGAAGAAAAACCGGCCGTAGTGGCCTCGACGATGGACAAACTTCCCAAGCCCGTACTGGGAACCAAAATGAAAACCCCTTCGTGCGTTTTGGATATCTGCGTGGACTTGGGACAGAAGACCATCAAGGAAGCCGACGGAATCCATCAATACAAGCTGGGCGATTGCTACGCTAGCAATCAAGAAAAATCCATCGAGGGATCGTTCTACGTCGACGGGGATTTTTTCGAATCGGAAAATCACGGCTGCCAGGAAAAAACCGCCACGGTCGTGAACGTCCAAAAGAAAACGGCGAGCAAGACGTACAACGCCATGATGACGGAAGAATCCGAGTCCGTCTCCGACAACGGCGATTTTCTCGTAAAGAGATCCGAAGTCGTGGGCTGCGGGGGCGGAAGCTGGAAGCAGGAAATTTTCGGGGCGAAGGACCAGGCGGTCGAATTTTCCAGTTTGGGAAAACCGTATCCGAAGAGCTTAAAAATCGGGAATTTCGAGTTTCGCCCGACGTCTTCCATGATTTCCACGGACCTCTACTATTTCGGATCGATCCGGGACAATATCGAATTCACCGGGGCGCTTTCCGTTGGCGACGACGTCGGAGCCGTACTTTCCCAGTTGGCCGCATCGTCCAAATTCCTCTCCAAATCGTATATCGTTTCGTTCACGGAATATCCCGGAACGCGATTCCGGTACGAAATGGCGGACAAAAAAATGCAGCCTTCCGAACGGATCGCGTATCTCGGCACCGACGCTTCTTGGCTCTCCGAAAACCTGAAGGGCGGGAACCTCCAGAACCTCGAACTTTCCCAAAAAATCCTTTCGGGCTCGCTATCGAACGATAGCAACCGCGTCCTCATCCTGACCGGCTCCATGAACGAAACCGTGACTCCCGAAACCATGACGGAAGCCGGGCTCCCGTATTTCCTGACCGTCCCGTTCGACGGCAAGGGGAACTACCTGATATATACCGCCAAAAAATACCAATTCACCACGTTCGCGGAACTCTGCAAGCCGGCGGTGTACGCCTATGACTCGAAAAATCCGAATGGGAACAAGTCCCTCACGGTGACTCTCGCCCCAGGAGGAGCCTTCACCAAGCTCATCCCGGATTTCACCGGAAAACAATCGTGGGATTTCCGTGCCGACGCCGGCGGGTCCGTCTCGGTGCTCGGATCCGGGTATCCGTACCTGTACTATTCCGCGAAGGTGCCGAACTACCGCTTCAATACCGAAGGGTGGATGGTGAACGGCCGGGATATGGAAGCGTTCTTCGAAAACAAGCTCGTAACCATGGGATTCAACGAAGTGGAAAAACGGGATTTCATGGAATTTTGGATTCCGGAATTCCATGCTGACCGCGCCTACTTCGTTTCCTTCAAATTCGACGATCGGCTGTCCCCCTATGCGGCTTTGAATTTTTCCCCGGCTCCCGACTCCGTCTTCCGGGTGTTGCTGGAATCCTACGAAATCCCTTCCGTCAATCCGAAGTTCTCGTGGCCGAGCGTAGGGAACGCGTTCGATAGCAAGATCCTCCGGCGGTTCGACCGGAGCGGGGGATATGACGTCTTCGAATGGGGAGGACCGCTCTCCGACAAGGAAAATACCGTTATCAGATAATGAAGCTCCCCAATATTTCGTTCCGGCTGCGTCCGTATTCGGTGTTCGGCGCCTTTCTCGTCTTCGTATTGCTCTACGGGGGGATTTGGTCGTACCGGATTTTGATGGCCCCTTGGGAAATCCTGCCGGCCCATCCGGGTTCCATGGCGGGATTGCCGACCGATTCCGTTCCCGTTCCGGGCATCCATGTCGCCGTGTTGCCGCACCATATGGTCGACCGGGCCCGGGTGGATGGGTTCTATGAGCTCCTGGCGGTAAAATACGGAATCCCCTCGACGGTCGTCATCGTTTCGCCGAACCATTTCGGGGCTGGCAAACAGCCGCTCGAATCCGTCGGATCGGAACGGGATATATTTTTCAAGGACCGCCACGTCTCGGCCGTGCCCTTCCCGGGATTCGTGGATATCCCATCGACGTTCCCGCTGTTTACGGAGAACGGGGAAACCCGAGAGCACGGGCTCGGGGAGCATTTCGATTTCGTTTCCAAGCATTTTCCCGACGCGAAAATCA
Organism: uncultured bacterium; assembly: GCA_903908595.1. Taxonomy (GTDB): domain Bacteria; phylum Patescibacteriota; class Gracilibacteria; order BD1-5; family UBA2023; genus CAIVSN01. Next base: position 54,329 of record CAIVSN010000116.1, on the reverse strand, counting down.
TGCCGGTCGTCCTCCGCCGCGAACTGAAACCGGGAGAAGAAAGCGAGCGCTTCGCTTCGGCGATTGCCCGACTTCCCGGGAACGTGCTCGTCCTGGCCTCGGTGGATTTTTCCCACAATACCGACGAACCTTTCGCCAAGCTCCACGATTCGCTTTCCGTGGAAATCCTCCGGAACGGGAGCACGGACGAATTCGCGAAGGCCGAGGTCGATTGCCGGAACTGCCTCGCCGTGGCCAAAAGCGTCGCGACGAAGGCGGGGCTGACCGATTTTTCCATTGTGGCGAGGACCAGCGTCGATACGGTATTCCAGACCCGGAGTTTCACGGGGAACACGAGCCACGTTTACGGATTTTTCGCGCCTGCCGACCCGGCGGTCCGTCGGGAATCCCCCGCGTTTTTCGCGTTTTTCGGGGATACGCACCTGGGGCGCGGATTCCAAATGCGCGAGGCCGCGTCTTCCGGCGCCATCGCCCGCTCGCTGGCCTCCTTCTATGAAAAGGGGGACATCGGAATCCCGCTCGACACGGGGTATCACCGCCCGCTTTCCGGGTTCGACCGGGTCATTGCCAATCTCGAAACCGCGGTTTCCACGAAGGAGGGGTGCCTGCCGTCCAAGAAATCCGTCCGCATCATCATGCCGCCGGCGAACCTCTCCATCCTCCGATCGATCGGCATCGACACGGTCGATCTCGCGAACAACCACGCGTACGATTGCGGAACCGCGTCCTATATTGCCGCTAAAGACGACCTCGCGAAAGCGGGCCTCGCGTACTTCGGCGACGGCAGGAAGACCGAATCCGAAATTTTCAAGACCGAAATCCGCGGGACGAAGTACGCGTTCGTCGGACTGAACGCCATCGACATCACGAACGATTGGGACAAAAAGGTCGAAGCTGTCCAAACGTTGTCGTTTTCGGGGTACGTGCCCATCGTTTCGCTGCACTGGGGGGTAGAGTATTCCGCGTCCCATACGGAAGCGCAGCAAAAACTCGCGTACCGGTTCGTCGACGCGGGAGCCCGGCTCATCATCGGACACCATCCGCACGTCATGGCCGATTCGGAAATCTACCGGGGGGTCCCGATTTACTATTCGCTCGGCAACTTCATCTTCGACCAGCCCTTCCCGGAGACGCTTCCGGGGTTGGGCGTCTCGTGCGAAATCTCTTCTTCGTCGACGAAGTGTACCGAACTTCCATACGATCGCGATCCGAAGGATTTTTCCGTGAAATTCCGGTAGGGGGATATCGGAAAAATCCCGACCGGGCATTTTGCCGATGCGTTCCGACGCTTTTTCAAATATACCCAACAGGAAACCAATTCCCGTTGGGTATAAAATCGCAACGAACGCATGAGGCCAATATTAGTTGACTTTTTTATTGAAATGTTCATTATGAACGTTCATCGCGATCGTAACTCGATAATACCCTCCAGATAAAATGAGCGTTCTTCCATTGGTGCATTCTTCGACGATTTCGCAGACCCCTCCGAAATCCTTTTCGACGGCCGACGGGTTGGAATTGGCCCGGATGATCCGGGAATACGGAGTCCAAGCCTTGCAGGAGGCCATTTCTCTGAGCGCCGAAGCGATCGTCGGGACTCCCGATGGCGGTAGGGGAAAACCGGTCGAGAAGGCCGAGATACCGGAACTGCCGTTGGAAGTAAGGGGGGATTTTCGTAACCTGTTCGGTCGACACAGCGCCATCATGCTATTGGTCGATCCCCCTACCGGTGCCATACTCGATGCCAACGATGCCGCCGCGGAATTCTATGGATATTCAAAAAACGATCTCCGGGCAAAAAACATCCGGGAACTCAACATGCTATCCGATGGACAAATCAGAACTGAACTGGTCAACGCCGTCAGCGATCATCGGAATTATTTCCATTTTCCCCACAAGTTGGCAAGCGGGGAAGAACGATTGGTCGAAGTCCATTCTTCCCCCATCGAATTCAACCGGAGCAAAATCCTCTTCTCGGTCATCCACGATATCACGGAGCGAAAACTCTTGGAAAGGAACCTGGTGGAAAGCGAGAAAAGGTACCGAGCCATTTTCAACCTTTCCCGCGAGTTCATCGGACTGCTGGATCCGGACGGCATCGTCATAGAAGCCAATAGGACCTCGTTGGATTTCATCGGGACCGACATCGGAGCAATCGTGGGGAAGCCCTTCTGGGAAGGTGTATGGTGGTCATATTCTCCCGATGCCCAAAAAACGCTGATCGAGGCAATTCGGGAAGCGAAAAACGGGAAATTCGTCAGGAAAGAAGTCATTCACCTGGATATCGAATGAACCCGGCACTTCATCGACTTCAGCCTCTCCCCGGTTTTCGACGAAAATGGGCTGGTCATGTATCTGTTGCCGGAATGACAGGATATCACCGAACAGAAAATCATCCAGGAAAAGCTTCGGAATATCTCTTGGAGGTTCGAGAATATCATCGAAGGCACAGACGCGGCCACTTGGGAATGGAACGTTCAGACCGGCGAGACGATCTTCAATGAAACGTGGGCTCGAATCGTCGGATATACGCTCGACGAACTCCAGCCCATCAGCATCAAGACCTGGTGAGAATTGGCCCATCCTGACGATTTGAAAGAATCGTGAGCGTTGCTCGAACGGCATTTTTCCGGTGAGCTCCCGTATTACGATTTCGATTGCCGGATGAAGCATCGGGATTGACGCTGGATCTGGGTGCGCGATCACGGAAAGGTTATCACGAGGACTCCCGACGGGAAACCCCTCATGATGTTCGGTACCCATACCGATATTTCCGACCGGAAAAACACGCTCGATCTGTTGCTCAAAATCGCGAGCCGCGTTCCCGGTCTCGTATACCAGTTCCGGCTTCGGCCGGATGGCACGTCGTGTTTTCCGTTCGCGAGCGAGGCCATCTTCGCGATTTACCGGGTTTCTCCCGACGAGGTAAAGAACGATGCTTCCAAGGTATTCACCAATTTGCACCCCGAGGACTATAGCGGGGTTGTCGCTTCCATCAATGCTTCTGCCGTAAACCTGTCGCTCTGGAAACACGAGTATCGAATAAAATTCGACGATGGGACCGTAAGGTGGCTTTTTGGCGATGCAGCTCCGGAGAGGGAAGCGGATGGTTCGACCATCTGGCACGGCTTCATTACCGATATCACCGACCGGAAGGAGCTTCAGGACAAGGTGCTCCGGATGGCGTTCCACGACGGGCTGACGAATCTGCCGAACCGGAGGCTGTTCTTCGAGCGCCTGCAACTGTCCATGATCAGCCATAAACGGAGCCGGTCGTTTGGCGCGGTCCTGTTCATCGACCTCGACAATTTCAAGCCGCTGAACGACCAATTCGGCCATAAATTCGGGGATCTCCTCCTGATAGAGGCCGCGAACCGCATGAAGGATTGCGTTCGGGAAACCGATACGGTCGCGCGTTTCGGAGGAGACGAATTCGCCATCCTGTTGAACGAATTGAATCTTGATCCAGGAGATTCTTCCGTATTGGCAAAAAACGTCGCCGAAAAAATTCTCAGTTCGCTCGGCGAGGAATATTCGCTCTCCATAACGAACGAAAAACGGGAAAAAATCCACGTCAATCACCGGTGTACGGGAAGCATCGGAATAGCGGTATTCGATGGGGACGAGACGCATGCCGACGATATATTGAAGCAGGCCGACGATGCCATGTACCAGGCGAAAGAACATGGAAGAAACTCTATTTGGTGCGGAGAATACGATCCTTCCTCGGATTCCGCTTCCTAACATTTCCCATTCGAAACCATTTTTTCACGACGGTTCCCAACGTTTTATTTTACCGGAAAAACAATATTTTTTCTTAAGGAAACCGATTTTCCCTTGACGCTTAATTCCCCCTTATGCATAATCTTTTGGAATATTCAAAAAATGTATATATACTACCGCGGTACAAAAAAAGAAATATCTTTTTTTAATACTTTTTTACCTTTAACTTTTTTTTATGGCTCGAGACAAAAATACCAACGCCTCACCGGAAGATTCCAATTCTGCGGATTCCGCGAAAATGTTAGACATTCAGCAAGCACTCAAGATGCTCCTCGCGGAGAAGGAGGAGCGCGCGAAAGGTGACAAGACCAAGAAGTACGTATGGATCGCGATCCTGGTGGTTATCCTCTACAATACTTTCATTTTCGTGAGTATGTACCGGTATTTCACCAGCCCGGCCTTTTTGGAAAACGCGAAATACAGCGTAGTCCAGGTAATGCCACGGATTACGGAAGAACTCGGTAAGACGGCAGAAAAAAGCGGACCGGTCCTCTTCGAGGAACTCAAGAAGCAATTCGAGGCGTACCTTCCCGTCATGCAGGAAAAGCTGTTGGCACAATACAAGGAACTCAACGTGAAAGCGGTGGAGATTTCCCGAAAGGAGTTCGAAGGGGTTCTCAATACCGAAATGGGTATCCAACTCACCAATCTGAAGCTTACCAACGGCGCCGTCCTTACCCAGGATCAGCTTGACCAATTGAAGGGGGCGCTCGTGGAAGGCGTGGATCGGACCCTGAGCCAGATTCTCACGAATAACGTCGCTGAGCAGCTCAACATGTGTGTCGAAGGGGTCAACGTAATGAAGCAAGTCGGGGAAAACCTCCATAAGGCGACTTCCGACATCAACGTGAAGCTCGATTCGAAATCGGAAATCGAAAGGAAGAAAATCGGATTCGACATTCTCCGGTCGTTCTTGGACGCCGTAGACAGCAAGCAGACCGGACGTATTCCCGAAGGAATGACCGTTCCGGGCATGGTTCCCGCTCCGGCAGTGGTTCCCGCTCCGGCAGTGGTTCCAGCGCCAGCAGTGGTTCCCGCTCCGGCTAAGAAATAATTGGAATTGCCAGCCAGTAAAAAACTCCCCGGTTAGGGGAGTTTTTTACTGGCGTCGATTTTTCCAAAAATGTAGATTACCGCAATCGAACTGGCCGTACCGATAGCCATTCCTCACAGAATATCGCTCGGATAGTGTACCTGGAGGTAAAACCTGGAAAACGCGATGCCGATTGCCAACGTCCAGACGAGGATGACGGCGGATCTCGAACGTTTCCAAAAAAATACCGTGAACAGCAGGGCAAAACACCACGAAGCACTCGTGTGTCCCGACGGAAACGACGAAGTAATCGGAGCCGGAATCTTGAGCGCGACTTCGTGCAGATCGAGAAATGGGCGATCCCTTTGAAAAACGTGCTTCAATATTCATTCCCCGAGGACCGTATTCAATGCCAGTCCGGAAAAAATAACGGCTCCTTCGTACCGGTATTTCTGCCAGAGGAGCAGGGTGGCGGTACCGATCAGCCATACCGCTCCCATATCCCCGACTTTGGTAAGGGCAATCATGCCGGGGTCGAGCCAGGGGCTTTGGAACGCGGATACCGAAAGGATGCAGTATCGATCGAACGCGACGATGGTTTCCAGTGGCATGTTCGATTTGGATTATTCGAATTTTTCGGATAATCGGCCAATCAGCCCGGCGTTCATGGCCGTAGCGTATCCGATGCCGATGATTTCGTCGTACTTCTGGAATTCGTAATAATCGATTCCCGGGAATTTCGGTTCGAGCAGGACGATATGCTTTTCCGATTCCAACGACCTTTTTTCGTTCTGGTTTACCATGATGTCGATGGTTTTCTGCAAGATCTGATACCCGATTCAGAAAATGGATTGGTTCATCTCGAACCCGAGGACTTTGAGTTTCATGTCGATTGGACGGGAGACGTCCCGTAAGACCGAAACGGCGATGACGTTTTTGCCCCTGAGGATTTCCACGGGGAGATTGTTGACGATGCCCCCGTCAACCAGCCGTTCGAGGCCGAGTTCGTTCGGCATGATGATTCCGGGAATGCTGATGGAAGAACGGATGGCGTCGACGACCGGACCTGTTTCGAAAACGCGTTTTTCTCCGGTGTCGATATTGGCGGAAACGATTTTCAAGGGCATTTTCAAATCCTCGATCTTCGCGTTTCAGAATATGGATTCGAGAAGCTTTTCGATCTTGTTCCCCTTGAGGAGTCATTTCTTGAGATCGAGATCGATCAGCTTGACGAACTTGATATCGGCACAGATATTCCGCATTTCTTCGGACGTCTTTCAATAGGCGTAGAGCGCCGCGATGATGGATCCCATGCTCGTTCCGGAGACTTCTTCCGCGCGGAGCCCGTGTTCTTCGAGATACCGTATGATTCCGACATGGGCGAGTCCCCGGGCGGCTCATCCGCCGAGCGCGAGGGAAAATGGTGGCGTGTTCATAATGGGTTATGATTAGGATTGGCAGGCATTGTACGGGGATTTTCAAAAAATGGAATCCCGGGATTCCCGATTCAGAAAAATCCCGGAACGTCGCCGTTCCGGGATTGGGGGTTTCCACGGGGGTTTCCCGGGGAAGATTTCAGGTTTTCCCGAGATTCAGAAGGGAATTGCGATGCCCTTTGAGAATCCAGGACAACCCGAGCGCCAACGTTTCGCCGACGATTCCGGCAGAGAAGAGTTGGATGGGATAGTAGAAAAACTTGCCGAACGATTCCGGTTCGTAAGAAAACCAGACCATGAGCGCGATGATCAATCCCCACAATAGCAACATTGTGGCAATGATTGACGTTTTCCATGCTTTGACGATATCGAACCGTTTCCCGTTCGGCAAACGTTTCACATATCCGATCGTGCTTACCGTCATTCCGAGCAGGGTCGTGAGGACGAGAAGCCAGAGATCGAAGCCAATCAGGTATATTTGTATTTCCACGGTATACTCCTATTTTGCGGCCTCCAACTGATTTTGGTTGAGCCGTCCGCAATATATGGACCGTATCGCGATTGTCAAATTCGATTTTGAGCGTGTCATTCCCATGGTTGCATTGTCACTTTCCCCAAATTCCAAAAATATACCTAAGTCTCTAAGCAAAAATAACTTACACTTTCCCATCGTATGCATAAGATATCAGCCATCGTTGCCTCATACTTGTGGAGCCCGCTCCACTGCGTAAGAGTCGCCTTGCCTGATACCTCATGCATACGCGGCAAAGTTGCAACTTATTTTTGCTTAGAGACTAAGCGAATTTGGTTTTCGGTATTTTATGGCCATAGATTCGGTTAGGTATACTCCCGGATTATCTTTACACCCATCCAGTTCTTCGGAAAGAATGTCAAAACAAAAAATCCCTCGGCGCTATCTTTTGACTTTGCAAATTATTCAATTATAAAATACCAAATCCAATCCCGCCATATGAACCTTCCCGCCCCAGGTAAAAACGATAATCCCGCATTTATCCCGTATTTCGACAAGGAGGCGATGTTGCGCCTTTCCGCCGAGGAGGACGGACAGCGGGCCTACCGGCTCCTCGCCGCGTCCAAGTCCCAGGCGGGCGCGTGCCTCGACGCGATTCCTTCCCTCGAAGGGATGCCCCGGGAAACCATCGTCAAGATTTCGCTCCAGCTCTTGGAAAAAGGCTGGCTGGTCCGGATTTTCAGCTGGCTGAACCGGATCATGAACGAGGTGCCGGGCGCCTTGTGCGAGAACGTCATCGCGATCATGGGGCATGATTACTGGTCGCAGGATTCGGATGCCGACGAAAAATTCGGCCGGAAACGGGAACTGTTTTCCCAGCGGTTCGAGGCGTTTTTCCTAGAATTCCTTGAGAAAATCGAGGCCCGGGGCGAGTGGGATCCCAAGTTCGACCGGGCCTACGCGATGTACCTCAGGTACGTCGCCAAGAAAACCATGCCGGCGGCGAAATCCTTCCGGACCGCGTTCCAGCTCGACGGCGATGCCGCGGCCATCGTGCCGTACGCGCAAATCCTCCTCGAAAAGAAAAAAATCGAGCTCGCGAAACGGATCCTCTCCATGGGATGGGAGCAGTACCGGGACGTCGAGTCCCTACGAGCCTTGGCGCAAGTCCACTTCATCACGAAAAATTCCAAAGAGGCCATTCCGCTGTTCCAATACCTGCGGGATCTCGGGGAGCCGCTCGACGGCGATTTGTGAACCCACCTGCGGGACTACCGGTTCCCGAGGGACTTCGACGCGATCGAAAAACTGGGAGAAAATGGCGCGGATCACTTTCTCGGATCAGGATTCCGGAAGGACCTGTTCGAAGCGGTCGCGAGCGGATTGGAAGAACAGAAGGAAGGCACGCCCGAAGCCATACTGTACCAGCTCCGGGGACTGCGGCTCGCGGCGATAGAATTCCGCAATTATCCGGCTTCGCAGCAGTTCGTGACCTTCGTCATGGGACTGTACGAAGGCGGATGGGAAAAACGGGCGCTGCTCAAGGATTTCCTCGAAAAAAATCCGTTGCCGAGGGCCCGGGCATTTTTGAAGGAAGAAGCCGGGGACGAATCCGACGAAGAAGCCGATTCCGAGGATACGGAAGTCACCGACGATTTCGAACCGACGCTTTCCGCGCACCTCTATCTCGCGGCGCGGTTCGCGATCACTCCCGACCGAGCGGACATGATCCGGACGCTCAAGGAATTTGCCGAGGAACACGACCTCGCGACATTGAAGCCCCTGATGCACGACCTGACGCTGGTACACGCCCGGATCGAGTCGATATTCAAGCTGCTCGGAGACGATTTTGCCGATTTCTACATCCTGATGCAGAAGTCCGCGATGTCCGTGCTCAAGGCCGAAGAGAACTATTACGCGGTCAAGATCGCCGTGCTCGAAGGCAAGTTCCAGCTGAATACCCCCACGCTTGAGGACTACGGAAGCCTGGTCGCGTTCACGATGGCCGCGATCCTCTACGGAGCCGACGTGGATTATACGGAAGCGATGATCGAGAAGATCAATCTCGATTTCATGCCTCCCGCGGCCGCCAAGCAGTTCGGGCGGCTGCTCCAGAACTGCGGGTACGAACGGTACGCGCTGTCGGCGTTCGCCCAAGCCGATCTCCATGATCCCGAGGTGGTCTCCTCGATGCTCAACCTCGCTTTTTCCGGCAATCACGCGCCGGAGGATTTGGTCGTGGCGCTGACGACCCGACCGGATTTCGATCCCGAGAACCCGATCGACCTCAAAGTTATCGTTGCCGATATCCTCAAGGAAAATATCCTTCCCGACGGGAGCTATCCCGCGGAAATCCTCGCGATGTTCGGGGAAACCGCCATTGCGTACGGCGAAATCCGGAGCGGCCTCTCCATCCTCCGCGATGCCGCCGCCGCCGGCAATCTCCGGGCCAGGACGAGGATTGCGGAATACTACCTGTATTCGGCCCCGAAGCCCAAGATGGCCCTCCGGCTTTTCGAGGAAATCCACCAGGAGACCCAGGATCCGAGGTTTCTCTCGGACATCGCCCGGGCCAACCGGCTGATTATGGAAAAAGAAGCGAAAAAACGCCCGGACCAGAGCGTATACGACGCTTCGAAACTTTTGAAACTCATCGAGGATTTGCCAGAAGACCATCCGGACTATCTCGGCACGTATCTCGAACTCTCCGCGAACGGCGATCCCGAGATTTTCCACCGCGCCTGCCGGACGCTCCTGTTCTCGGATCCATTGCGGCTTGAAACGCTGTCCGACGAGCTCTTGGACCAGTACGACATCCGGATGTTCGACGAAATCGACCGCATCGAATCGCTCCAGCGGGTGGAATGGGCCGATATTGCCAAGCACCTCTTCTATTCCCGGACGCTCGCGAGGGTCCATGGCGACGATATCGAATTTACGCTCGATTATTTCAACGATCTCCTCAAATATATGGAGGATTTCCAGATCGACGATTCGCTCGGCAAGAACAAGAAACCGAAGGAAACTTCCGAAGATCGGAGAAAAAGCCTGAGAAACGACGTGTTCACGGCATTTTTGAAGCAATTCGCGAACGTGGATTTTTCGGAAGAAACCGACGAATCGATCTATTCCATGATGGAACGCGACGATAACGGGAAGGAAATCGGGATGCTCGACCAGATCGTCGACCCGTTCATCATCGCTTTGATTTTCGAAATCGGGTACTTCGAGTATATGCATATGGGCGATAAGAAAATGCCGAAACTCTACGAATTCGTCACGGAGATTTTTGAGAACGTGTGCGAACATCCGATTCTGGCGAGCCAATACGAGCAGAAGGGGCGGAAAATCACGGAGTACCTCCGGAACGCCAAAAGGCCGAAATTCGCCGACGATTCGGTACGAAATTCGCCTACGCTTTTACAATAGCGGTTTTTCCCGTATACTCTGGCTATCTCCCAAACCCAGCGTAGCCTCTTTGCTTGCGTCGGCGGTTCGTGCCGTCGTCGCAAGCCGAGAGAGACCCTGGAAAAATGCGAACTTCTCGTCAATTTTTCCGTTCCTTGCGGGCGTACTCTCGTACGCCTCCCTTCGGTACTCGAAATTGACTTCGAATTTCATCATTTTTCCAGGGTCTCAAGAGGCATTCGTTCGGATATGGGAAAGATGTTTTTTATTTTTTTCCTATGATTCCCGGACTCTCCGATCAGAACGTGATGGGCAAACTTCCCGTTTCCAAGACTTTTGATATCGCCGGCAAGCCGGTAACCTTCGAATCCGGCCGTATGGCGCGGCTCGCCCAGGGCGCGATTGTCATCCAAGATACGCTCGGCAACTATCTCCTCACGACCTCGGGCATCAATCCCGAACCCAAGGCCGCGAGTTTTTTCCCGCTCACGGTGGAATTCGTCGAACGGTACTACGCGACCGGTAAAATCGGCGGCAACCGCTTCATGAAGCGCGAAGGACGGCCTTCCGAAACGGCGGTTCTCACCTCCCGGCTCATCGACCGGCCGATCCGTCCGATGTTCCCGAAGGGCGTGCAGAACGACGTGCAGATCATTTCCACCATCATGAGTTCCGGCGGAACTTCCGATTTCGGATTCTGGGGAATCACGGGAGCCTCGCTCTCGCTCATGCTCGCGGGAGTCGGCGATTTCGAAGGGCCGGTAGCGGGCGTCCGCATCGCGATGGACGCGGAAGGGAAGTTCGTCTTTGATCCGACCTTCGCGCAAATCGCGGCGGCGAAACTCGACCTCACGATCGCCGGAACGCTCGACGCCATTACCATGGTGGAGTCGCAGGCCCAGGAAGTCGACGAAGCGACCATGTCGCGGGCGTTCGCCTTCGCGCACGGAATCGTCCGGGAAATCTGTCAGGCGCAATTGGATTTCCTGACGGAATACCAGAAGTCGTACGCGCTTCCGGTCATCGAGCTCACGCTCAAGGAGGATGACGAAATCCTCCACGACCGGGTGGCGATCCTCGTTACCGCGGAACGCACCAAGCCGTTGTTCCGCACCGGAAAAACGGAATTTTACGACCGGTTGAAGGAATTGGAATTATCCGTGCTCTCGGATCTCGGCTACAAGGCCGATGCCGAAGAAAACGCCATCGACGCCGGAGCCGTTTCCGAAGCGGTATATTCCATGGTCAAAACCCACATGCGGGCTTCGGTCCTCGGGCAAAAAGTCCGACTCGACGGACGGAAACCCGACCAGGTGCGTCCGCTCCGGTCTGCCGTCGGCATCCTTCCGAGGACCCACGGTTCCGGATTGTTCGAGCGGGGGGTGACGCAGGTGCTTTCGGTGACGACCCTCGGCGGTCCGGGCGACATCCAGATCGTCGACGACATGTTCGAAGAAAATACCAAGCGGTACATCCACCATTATAATTTTCCCCCGTACAGCGTCGGCGAAGTCAAACCGCTGCGAGGCGTGGGACGGCGGGAAGTCGGACATGGCCGGCTCGCGGAAAAAGCGCTCGAACCCGTGCTCCCGTCGCTTGAGGAATTCCCGTACTTCATCCGGGTGGTTTCCGAAACGCTCACGTGCAACGGATCGTCTTCCATGGCTTCCGTTTGCGGATCCACGCTTTCCCTGATGGACGCGGGGGTGCCGATCAAACGGGCGGTCGCCGGGGTCGCCATGGGAATGATTTTCGACGAGAAGACCCGCGAATACGTGGTGCTCTCGGACATCCAGGCCCAGGAGGATTTCCTCGGGGATCTGGACTTCAAGGTCGCTTCTACCGAAAACGGCATCACCGCGCTGCAGATGGACTGCAAGATTTCCGGATTGGAACTCGGCGTAATCGACCAAGTGTTCGCGCAATCCGTCGCGGCCCTGAAAGAAATACGGGCAAGCATGGCCCAGGCGCTCGCGGCTCCCCGGTCGGAACTTTCGCCGTTCGCGCCGTTCATCCTCAGCGTGTTCGTACCGGAAGAGAAAATGCGGGAAGTCATCGGGAAGGGCGGGGAAACCATCCAGGGCATCGAGAAGGAATTCGGCGTCGAAGTCAATCTCGAAGACAACGGGCAATGTTCCGTTACCGCGAAGGACCAGGCGAGCGGAAAGGCCGCCTTGGAACGCATCAAGGGCATTCTCAAAGACGACGAGGTCGGCGACGTGCTGCACGGCAAAGTCGTCAAGATCCTCGACGGGGTCGGCGCCATCGTCGAATGGTCGAAAGGGAAGTCCGGCATGATGCACATCTCGAAACTCGGGGTCAAGGAACGGGTGGAAGACATTTCCAAATACGTGAGCGTCGGGGAGGAAGTGAACGTCAAGATCATCAACGTGGACAAGGAGAAGGGGAGGGTGGGGCTCGAAAGAATTATTATCGTCATTTAATCCCGCTTTGTGAAACCTATTACCAAGCCCATTCCGGAAAGCCGGAATTCCCACCGGTTCGATCCGGAAACCTGGCACGCGTTCGAGCTCGGCCGGGAGTGGAAGCTCTCGCTCGCGGAAATCGAAACGCTGTTCGGAGCGGAAAACATCGTCTCCGTCACCCCAAAACTTTGCGTCGTGCAGACATCTCGGGACGTGGCCCAAATCGCGTCGAGGATGGGGGGAATCATCCGCGCGTTCCAAATGGACGCGCCGCTTCGGGATCCTCGTTCGTTCGGGGCGGAGGTCGGAAAGCGCATCGGGCGGATTCCGAACGAAGCGCGAATTACTTTCGGGCTCGGGGCTATCGGGGTCAGCGTGCCGATTTTTTCGCAATGACTGCGGCTCAAAAAGGACCTCAGGGACAAGGGATTCAACCTCCGGACCGTCAACAAGGACGACCAGAACCTCGTGTCCGCGGTCGTCAAAAAAGAAGGCCTCGTGGCAACGGCCACGGAATTTTTCCTACTCGAAAGCGGGAAGAAATTCTATATGGCGCACACCATCCATATCCAGGATATCGACGCGTACTCCGAGCGGGACCTCGGGAAATCCCGCGATATGGTCGTGGGAATGCTTCCCCCGAAGCTCGCGCAATCGATGATTAATCTCGCGCTCGGGACGGAATCTCCCGGCGACGACGTGCATCTCTACGACCCGTTCTGCGGGCTCGGGACGGTACCGATCGAAGCTCTCCATATGGGGATTACCCGCGTTTACGCTTCGGACATCAGCCCGGAAATGACGGCCGCGACGAAACAGGGGGTGGCGGATTACGTCGCGCGGGTTTCCGGTACGGACGACCCGGCACTGAGGATTTCTCCTTTGAAAATAGAAACTCTGGACGGGAAACTCATCTCGACGTTCCCGGCCATTGCCAAAGTCACCCATATCGTGACCGAAGGATACCTGGGACGGATTTTTGGGCAGCACTCCATCAAACCGGAACTCGTGGCGGAAGAAAAAATCCACCTGCTCGAAATCTACGGGCCGATGTTCGAAGGGCTCGCGAAGGCGAAATGGGACGGGGTCATCGTCATGACCATCCCGTGTTGGGAGACGAAGGAATCGAGCATTTATTTCGGGGAATTCTACCAGTTGCTTGGGCGTCACGGATTCCGGGCGGACCCGTTGTTGGCAGACCGGGAAGAAGTAAAATTGACGAAGTACGGATCGTTGATCTATCGGAGGCCGGGGCAGACCGTTGGGAGGGAGGTGGTGCGGATCGTGCAGCGGGAATCCCGTTAAAACGATGAAATCCGAAGTCAAATTTGAGCACCGTAGTGAGGCGTACGATAGTACGTTGAACGAGGAGCGGAGAATTTGACAAGGAGTTCGCGTTTTTAACGAGATTCCCGTTGGGTATAAAATGGAAACTTCAAAAAAACGCTCATACCAAACGAGCGTTTTTTTGTGAATATGACTCTTTTCAGCCCATCCGAAACCACTTAATTCTTGACGCAAACCACCGAAGCTCCCTGCTTCTTCCCGATGTCGCCGTATCCCAGATAGTGATTCCCCTGAAAATTCGCGTAAAAGTACGCTTCGCTTCCCTTGGAGGTCGAACTCCAGGCGGCCCAAGAATTTTTCTCCTTGCCATAATCCCGGAACGTTCCCGTGGAGTCCTGATATCCGGGATAGTGCGTGATGATTTCTTTCGTGCCCCCGGCTTTTTCCAAAGTCCTCCATTGTTCCTCGGTCGGGAGTTTCCATCCGCTTCCCAAAGCCGAACATACGCTACGGACGGTTCGGTTCGAGGATTCCTCCGTCTCCGCCGATCCTTCGTCCAGTCCCATGGCCGCGTACCAGCTGTACAGTCTTCCGGATACCGCGCCGGTGCCGTTCGTCGGGAGATTCGCTTCGGTATCCCCGTAGTTCCAGGAATTGCCCACGTAGGACGAACCGCTTTGGCTTCCCTCGGCGTTCCAAGGAATGTGCTTGACGGGAAGATGCTTCATAGTCGTCGTCCAGCATTTTCCGTCCGGCATGAGCTTGACCGGGTATTCGTTGCCGTCGTACGCGATGCTTTCTTCGCACGGATTCGAAGCCGGTACCGTCGTACCGGCGACGGTACCTTTCGAATATTCGTAATAATTTTGAAAATTCCCCTTCCGTTCCGGATACCAGAAATCTTCGCTGGCCTGCTGGCCGTTGTCCGAAAAGGAAAGGCTCGCGGAATCGATTTTCTGGTCTTCCGAAAGCTTCATTTCGAGCACGATGGACTTGACGGTTCCGCTGAAATCTTTCATGACCGAGTTTCCGACGAGTTTTTTTGCCGACCAAAAGAACGACCGGTTATGCCTCAGCTTGTCGGTTCATTCGTAGAATTCCGGCGATCCGGAATTCACCAAAAATCGTTCCGATCCGTTTTTGCCAGTAACCTTGACGAATTCTTCGGACCAGGCGGGCTGATCGTTTTTGATGAGGTCGACGATTCCGTACGTGACGGTGAGCGGGTCGGCAGTACCGCCGGCCAATTCGGTTGCCCAGCTGGTCCCGTTGCTCTCGATGGCGGGCATGACCTGGAATTCCGTAGCGAATTTCACGTCGACGCGGTCGAAATCGTAAACGAGGCCTTCTGCGGAAGCAGTGGAAAAGGAAAATGCGACGAACGCGATCGAGAACGCGATTTTTGGGATATATGAATGTTTCATAGGTTGGAAAATTGAAGGATTGGCTTTGGAAATCCGTCCGGCTTGTTTCTGAAGGGGGGGGGGTTCTTTGGTGGAAAAGGGGAGTACTGATGCGTTTCGGCTATTTTTTCAGTTTTTCCTTGATGGCCGATTCTATCGCGTCCATCCCCGAGTTTTGGCTATCCGTTTTTGGAGAAAGGTTTGCCGGAGGCTTGGGAAGCTTGCTCAATCGAAGCAATTCCGCGTCCAAATTCTTCTGGAATTGGACGATTTGGGTCTCATACCGCTTTTTCAGTTTTGAAGTTTTCGCTTTGGCGAGATTCTTGTAGGCGATAAAAATCTTGTTTTCCATGGTTTTGACGCGCTTCGATTTTTTGATTTCCCAAGCGGAGTATTTGGACTCGTAAGCTTTCGTCATTTCGCCGTAGCGCTGGGTGATTTCGGTTTTTCCCGAAAAATTTGACTTGGGGAACGCATAGGTCGTCGATTCGGCGACGAGTAGGCCCATGAGGCAAAGTGTCGAAAGAATGGGAAGCAATCGTTTTTTCATGTTCGGAAGGGATTACGGAATTTGAGAGAGTATAGGCGTTTTTGGGAGTATCATACGGAATAACTGGTCCGGTCAATGGAAAAAGATAATTTCCCTTTCGGAAATAATACTTAATGGGTTTTAACCTGACGCCTACTATACGAAATGTACTCGAAAAATCGGTTCAGTTTTACTCTCTACTAAGGAATGTAATAACGATTTATCCTGATTGAGGTAGTGTCAAGTTAAAACCCATTTAATACTTTTGAATTAACGAGCGAAATCTTTTGGTGCCAAAAGCAGTCGTTCGTTTCCGCCGTCAATTCGTACCCGGGCATTGCCCGGCACTTCGACACGTACCCCTTGCGCAAGCGGATACTGGTCTCGGCTCACGGTGGGTTGTTCCGCCGTAGATTCCGCCTGTTTCCCGGATATGGCAAGGTATTGCCGAAGCGGAAGGCACAAGTTCATGTCTGACAGAAATATTTTGCAAAAACCCCAGAACCCCGTCAAAACGATGAAATCCGAAGCCAAATTCGAGTACCGTAGCGAGGCGTACCGATAGGTACGTTGAGCGAGGAAGCAGAATTTGACAAGGAGTTCGCGTTTTGCCGGGGTTCCACACAAAAACCGGCCCCCGCATAACGGGGGCCGTAATCCTTCAGAAGGGCATGTAGCAGTCGTGATCTCCCCGTAATGAGGAAAGCACGTCGCCGGTATTGACCCAACGCGAGCCGCCCGGACTCCAGACCTGAATCTGAGTCCTATTGGCACTGTCGTTGAATCGTACCATGCCTTTGCTGTCGGTGTAACCTTCTTGGCTGCCGTACCCACCGGTCGTGATTGCACGGACGCGGATCCCGGAACCTTTTTTCACAATGGTAATTGTGGCCATTTGTTTCTCCTTTTCCCAAAATTGGTTGATTTGCCCGAAATTGGGCATGGCGAAGGAATGATATCAGATTCCCGCCGGGATGTACAAATTATTTTGCGAAAATGTCGCTGACGAATCCCCGGACCGCTTTTCAAAGGTTCCGGTACCGCTCGTGGTAGTCGGGTATCCATTGGATGTCGTCGAGGAATTTTTCCGACAGCATCTCTTGCTCCTCTTCCGTGAGGCCGTATCCCACTTCGTTGGCGAGATTGTCAAACGCCCTCCGCCCCAGGAGTATCCCGTCGCGGTTGCCGATAATGGGGAGCCGCATGATGCAGTTTCCGGTATTGTGGGATCCCTCACGCGAAGGGTTTTCCAAGCTCGCCGTACAGAAGAGGAGGGGTCCGTGGACCCCCCGAACGAAGAGGGAAACCTTGATGTCCGTCCGTTGAATCGTCTTGCCGTTTTCTTTTTTTTCCTTGACGAAACGGAGGTACGCGATGTCGTTTTTGAACAAATCGGTACGGTCCAGCCGGGTCACGGCTTTGCTCTTTTTTTCAGGCATGGATTCCAGCAGGCGTTCGAACGTTCGGGCTTCCAGAATGGATTGTTCCGACTGCCGGACTTCGCTCCTGCTCGGCATCTCCGATAGGTATCTTTCCATCATAGGCATATTGACGATTTTCAATATATAGCCGAAAAAATATATTACAAGGGGAAAATAAAAAATGCCTTCCGATTTCGGAAGGCATTTCGAGCTTTAGTCCAGTCGGCACATCCCGCCCGTGCAGTTCTGTCCTTCGTATGCTTTCCAGAATTTTTTCCTCACTCCCCAGGCATAGATGGCGCACCCGACGCAAAAGCCGACGACGGATTCGAACCACATGAACACGAGGCAGAGGATACAGAGTAGGATCGGGGGATTGAGCGGCGTATACATCAGCTGGTTTGGGTGCTTGATGAACGTCGCCTGCTTCAGCTGCGCTTGGATATATTCGTACGCGGTTTGGAAAAATGGCGCCACGTCGACGAACAGCCCGGATTGGAATATCAGGCACAGCACGGCAATCGTGGATATCACCAGTCCGATCGACCAGGCGAACCGCTTCTGGACGGATCCGATCCAGTAGGGTTCTTTTTTGAGGAACAGCCGGACGAACCTTCCAAAAATCGAGTATTCCGGGGAAACGAACACCTTGACGACGAAGTCGAGCCATACGAGCGAAAGCAGGACGAGCGGAATCGTGAATTCTCATTTGAGCAGCACGAGGAAGAGCGAAAAGAGCCCAAAAACGAAGGTCACGCCGGTGGCGATCCGCACTTCGTTTTCGTTTACGAACCCGTATTTGTCGTTTTTTTTGGAAAGTCCTTTGACGAATGTTCCGTACATGGGGAATATGGGTTAAAAAATAGGATTCTGTCGTAGGATCTCCTAAGGTATTTCCGGCGCCTTCGGCTTTTCGTCACGGACGAAATCCCGCATGCGTTCGCGGTGCGTCCCCTTGTATTCCTGGATGATATTGAGGATGATCCGGGCGTTTTCGAGCGGTTCCGGCGCGAGTTCCATGTTGAATTCGGAGATGTCCGAAGCCGTCCGAATCGTGACGCACCCGAAGTTGAGGATGTTTTCGAGCAGTCCCCGGGCGAACCCGTTGACTTCCTGAACCTGTTCCAGCGAGCATTCCCTGACGGTCCGGTTGAGGAAGGACAGCTGTTCTATAGCGATGATCCGCTCGTTGGTAATGATGTAGAAGTCCAGTTCGTTGTCCACCCAGTAGACGTAGATGAACAGGGTGAAAAACATCATGAACGCGAGAAGCAGGAGCGAAAGGAACGTTCAAGGAAGGAAGGCGGACAACGAATCGTGGAACGCCAGCATCAGTATGGTGACCATTACGAGGACGAAGATATATCCGCCCGTATAGAAGAGGGTAATCCAGTGGCGGTGAAGCACGTATTCGATCCGTTCCCCCGGTCGCAGGTTACTGATGTGAAGGTCTACTGGTATCATGGGAAGTCGGTGAGATGGTAATGTTCGGCTTTTTGATATACAGCGGATTCAGGGTCCGAGTAGGGGGTTTCCGTTTCAGGGCGTTGGGTAAAGAAGATATTCGTTCGTCGAATTGTATCATATTTTCCCACTTCGGCAACTTTCATATGCGGGAATACCAGGTGCGGAAGGGAATGATCTCGGCTTCCGCTTTGGAGACGAGCTCGATTTCCGATTCCGGCCCCCGCTGGATGGCCAATTCTTCGCGGTTCGCCTCGATGGCCATCGGGTAGGCGTTTCCCGCCATCGCCCAGTATTCGAAGAGGGTAATTCCGACGAGCCGGATATTCGGGTAGGCGAGCGCGAGGGAACCGAGCGTGAGCGTCATGATGCGACCCCCCGTGAAAGAAGCCGGTCCGGTGACTAGGTAAATGGTCGAAATATCCGCGAATCCGAGATTTCGGCCCTTCAGGAATCCGACCGCAGTATCGAGGAAGCGGTCGAATTCCTTGCCGGCGATGGAATGGGTTTCGTGGGCCGTACAAACGTCCCGGTCGTCGAAAAGGTACCAGTGTCCCGGATCGGTCACCGAAGCGATAAGGAGGCTATTTGATGACATATTCGGCATCGAGTACGTAATAGAGGGTTCCGACGAGATGGTCCGCGTCGCGGACTTCGATGACGAAGTAGTCCTGTTCGGTTCCGTATTTCAGGCTGAGTCCAGAGGATTTCAGGAAGTATACGTTGCCATCCTTGGCGATACCGAACACCGGTTTCATGTCCGCGTCCGTGACGAATATGCCTCCTGGAAGCGACGGGCTATTGCCCGGGTTCCGGACGAAATTCCATCCGGCATCGAGACGTACGCCGAGGCCTCATTTCGCTTTGGCGAGAGCTTCCGCGAGGCTGGACACGGGTTCTATCTTCCCGGCGCTTCCCAGTGCTACGGATTGCGAGTAGAGGACGGAATGATCCGATTTCTTCTGGATTTCGATCCGCATCGGGACGTCGGCGTTGGCCGGGAGGACGACGAATTCGTTCTCGCTGCCGCTCAGGGTGAGTTTTCCGGTGTTTTCGTTGATTTTTGCCAATTCGCCCGACGGTCATCTGATGGCTATTCCGGTATTCGTGCCGAAGGTATTGAGGAATTCCCCGCCGCTCTGGGTAAGCGCCGCGTTGCCGATAGGGGAAATCTTGCCGTTGCGGTACCGGACGATATCCGTCGGTTCGCCGTCCAACGACTCGTCGAGGTTTCCGAAAATCGTGGTTCCCGATTGGGTCGAAATATTCGGAACCGGGGCATAGATGCGGAGATCCGTCTCTGTTCCTGCCAAATTTCCGCTTTCGTCCCCGGCCCAGATTTTGATTTTCTTCTCGAACAGTCGATCCTGGGCTTTGACGATCCATTCGAGATTGGAGCTGCCCTTTCTGAATATCGATCCGGCCGCGTCGGAATCCCGGTCGTTGTCCATTTGCCCATCCCGGTCGGAATCGGCCGCGAGATCCGTGTCGATAAACACGTCGCTGATGCCGGAAACGTCCGTAATCTGTTCGCGTAAGTCTATGGCACGGTCGAGATAGACCGGCGCCCGGAATCCTCCCGCGACCTCGATGAGCGGAGCTTCCTTGTCGGCTTCCATTTGTGGCGAAAGCAGCGTGATCCGCGTACTGGTCCGGGGGCTCGGCGAAACGCTTTCGAGCCTGGCGTAGTACCAGCCGTTATCCTGGCGGAGCGACACGTCATATTCGTCGGATTTCGCTCCGAGCTCGTGGCTTTCATAGAGGCTCGGCCCGTCCATGCGGAGCGATGCGCCGTTGTAATACTCGATATTGAGCCGGGCCGTCGTCGCGGGAATTTCTATTTTCTGACCCAGGATGACGGGAAGCCCGTTCAGTTTCTGAAAATCCTGTGGCCGCCGTACGGGGCTCGAACTCTCGTTAATGAGGATGACGTTTCCGTTCAGGACTTCCATGTCCATGTTGTCCAAGAATTTGAGTTCTCCGGAATTCGGTATGGTCACCGTGCTGCCCGTAACGGAAGCCGCGCTGTCGGCGATTTTGTACGCGATTTTCGCTCCGCCTCCGTCAGCATAGATCGATTTGCTCGCGGCAACCTGAATCTTCGAGCCGGCTCAGAGGGTGCGGTAGTCCGCCCCGCTGATGAATCCGTTCCCGGTTCCCTGTAAGTATTTCGCATAGGGTTTTTGGAGGATGATGCCGGTATTGGAAGCGTCCGTCACGGTTTCGCCCGTGAATTCCGGGACGAGATCCACGTAGGAAACCCGGGTGGTCGGCGCGATATCCTTCCAGTCTTTCCCACTCATCCGCAGGTCGAAGCGATCGATATAATCGTAGAATTCCATTCGAAAAATCGTGTCGTTGACCAAGTCGGCCGGCCGGAACGAGAAGTTGATTTCCCCGGAAGCCACGAATCTTTCCACGAAACGGTTCGGCGCGGTCGGCCGCAACGTTTCGGAATTCGGAAGATCGATGATGCCGGAAAGCCGGTAGACGGGAATGCTGGTCGTGACGCTGCCCGAAGTCCCACCTCCGGTGTTGGCAGTCGGAGTTCCTCCCGTAGCCATGGACAGGGAATTGTCCACGACGGTGCCGAGTTCGTCGAAGAAACCGGTTCCGCCCGTGGAAGCGCTTCCGCTCGTCGCCGAGGTTCCGGAATTCCCCAGTTTGGTCTTGAGATACAATCCGTCCCCGCTCAGGTAGATATATTCTATCGCCCCGTTTCCGAGCCGGTCGACCTGGACGGCTCTCTCGTCTCCCATGAGGTCGTTGGTGTAATCGAAGAGCCGGATCTGCCGACCGTTGTCCTTGGTATAAATGCCGCGGTATTCGTAATTCGCGAGTTCGCCTCCGCCGGCAATGTCAGTTCCGGCTCAGTATTCGGCGGACTTCCTCTCGGCTTCCGCGGAATAGGCTTGCATGCTGTCCTTGAGATTTTTTCCCATGGTCACGAGTTCGTCGTCCGGCTTCGGTGCGAGGAGTTCGGAATAGGCGACGTAGGCCCGTTCGTTGAATTTGGTGAAATCTGGAAGTTCCGATTCGGTGCTGTACGGGTTCGCGGAATCCGTCAATTCGGCATTTCCCCCGCTTTTCCGGGTCCCGAAAATATCCGAGAGGTCCTTCTTGCCGGTTTGCACGAGGTGGAGTTGGGCCTGGAGTTCCGTGATTTCGTGCATCTCCGATTTGACGAAACCGTTCGCGAGGTTGAACTTTTCGTCGTTGTCCCTTCGGAGTTCGGTCGCGAGGGCTTCGGCTTCGGCATCGCCGCGAATCCGGAGTCCTTCCCGCATTTCTTCGAGGATGGCGAATCCCGGGGTTCCCGGGGTCGCGTGGGTATGGGCGAGCTCGTCGGCGAGATTCTCCCGTATTTCCTCGTAGGCCGCCGATTCGTTCGCGTAGAATTGTCCTTGCTTGATCGTCGTAACGAATGCTTGGGCCAACGTTTGGGCGTATTGCTTGACGAACGGGTTTTTGCCTTCCATTCCGGTCGGACCGATTTGGATTTTCTGGTTGCCCGGATTGAGCCCGCGGAGGTCCACTTTGTTCGGAAGGATGTCCTTGGTCGCGTTCGGAACGATGTTCGAGAGGTTCGAGGTGAACGCGTTGATCGGTTCGAACGTGGCTTTGGCCATTTCGAGGAGGAAGTCGATCTGGAACTCGAAATTCACGTAGGTCGTCACCTTGATGGCATCGACGAAGCTCGCGTTGAACTGCGGGAATTCGATATTGAGGAAGTCGAGCTTCATTTTGCCCTGCCGTTCCGTAATCTGGGCAATCTGGTCTCCGGCGCGCCATTCCGGCACGAACGGATTCGAACGCATGATACAGAGGACCTTCGCGATGATCTTGAGGATGTTCAACGTGAATTTGATGGCTCCGAAGAGCTTCGGGATGGTCGGCGGCGGCGGGAGTTCCGGAAGGGTGATGAGCGGAAGCGACGGAATATCCGGCAATTCCGGTAACGGCGGCAGGCTCGGAAGCGTCGGAATGCTCGGCAAACCGATGCCCAGTTTCGGAAGCGTCGGCAACGCGAGATTCGGGAATCTCGGAAGGACGATCGGGGTCGGGTGGAACACGAATTCCGGCATGGCGATGCGGAGGCCGAGCCGAACGTTGTGGAGGTCCAAGATGATGTCCGGCCACTTCGGGAACTTGATGATCGGAAGCGGCGGTATGATGGCCTTGATGAGCTTGAACATGAAATGCTTCGCGTCGTAGCGCTCGTTGCGGCACACCCCGCATTCGGCCTCGTTCTTGTAGAAGAGGTCCGGGATGAGCTGCCAGCCCTTGAGGATGTTCTTGAGCAGTTCGAAGAACTCGACCCAGGCCTTGAAGCGGATGGCATTCTTGGTAATGAAACTGTCCAGCATGTTTTGGATTGCCGTGATATTGCAGAGCAATTGCGCCGCATACCGTTCCTTCCAGGTAAGGTACTTCGCGAGTTTTTCCGGGAATTTCTTGTATTCCTCTATCGTTCGGATGTTCTGGTTGATGCTGCTGATAAGTCATTCCGACCGGACGATAATGCTCGCGTCCATGCCGGTAGCGGTCAACGTGCCCGCGTACAGGGCTTTCTTGCTCGAAATCTCCCGCTCCCATTGGGCCTTGGTATTCTTGAGATTCTTGAGGGCCTTGTTGAGGTCTTCCTGGCCGATGTCCGGATAGGAGATGTCCAGGGTCGTTTTCTCGAATTTGATAAGGGGGAGCCGGGACATGAATTCGTAGGCTGACTTGACGCCGGAAATGCTCCGGCCGGCGTTTTCGTTGCCGAGTACCGGACTGCCGTTTTTCTTTCCGGTACCGTAGGCTTTCCCGAGCTTCTCCGTGAACCCGTTCCAGTTGCCGTCGATGACGCCTCGGAAATCCGGCTTGATGATATACAGCGTCGGGAGGCTCGTGAGTTTGTTGGCGACTTCTTCCAATTGGCGGTTGACCCAGTCCATGATGAAATCCGGGAACGCGGAAACCCGCTGGTTGCTGATTTTGGTGATGATGCCGATATCGAAGTTCTTGATGCTCTTGAGATCGATGGCCAGCTCGAAGCTGCCGGCTCCGCTTCCGCCCCGGCCTCAGATGGAGAGCAGGGGACCGTTCGGAATAATCATGCTTCCGCGGCCCGCGGCATTTTTGACGATATCGCTCACGAAGGTATTGTCGCCGCGGACGAAGGCTCGGATTTTTTCCTGGTCTTCGGCGGAAACGGTTTCCTCGTCGGATTGGTTCTTGCAGGATCCGGCATTGAGGGTTCCGTTATCGGTGCTTCACAAGTCCTCGAACGTCCCGTCGGAACCGTCGTCCTTGCAGCCGAGGAGCGGCTTGGCCGCGACGACGCAGTTGCCTCCCGGCACGAGCGGCGATACGGCCTGTGGCGGTATTCGTCCGGTAACCATGGCCGTACCTCCGAAACACGCGGCGATTCCCACGGCTCCCGTGATGGTCGGGGTGATATAGAAGCGGAACGTGTTGGTTGGCGCCCAGGTGCCCAGGTATCCTCCGGCGCTCGGGGATCCGCAAGCCGGTCCGGGTACGTAGGCGAGGGGGCTTATGGGAAAAACGCTCGGTATGCAGCAAGGCGATTTGCCGCACATCGTCTGGATGCCCGTGAGGCTGCTGAATACCGGGAAACCCGTCGACGGACTGAGTCCCCCGATGGGGAATCCCATGACGACCGGAGCGGAACCCGGGGCGAGAGGGGCCCAGTTCATCGGCATGGAGAGGCAGCTACCTCCTCCGAATCCGCACCCGAGGCCCTGGACGATGGTATCGATGGCCCCGTTGACCTTGTCGATGTTTTCGTCCGACATGCCCCCGATGTCGACGGTTCCCCCGATGAGCGACCCATCGCTTTCGAACGTGAACAAATCGCTTCCGAGCGGTTCGTGGCTGTCGGGAATTCCGACGGACTCGGCGATGAGGTTGGATTGCGTGCCCCCGAGGCTGAAGTGCTGGAAGGTTCCCTTGGTGAGGAGTTTCCAGCCGAGCCCGGTGACCTTGGTACCGTCCCATGCCGGATTCGACGTCGAATTGATGTCGATCATGCAGTCGCCCGTACCGATGACGCTTCCAGAAGCGTCGAGGGTTTTCGACGTTCCGACGGCGACGAGCGAGAGGTTTCCCGTAATGTCCGACATGACGCTCGGATGATAGATCTGCCGGTATCCCGTGAGCCGGAGATCCGAAACGGAAGTGCCCGGTTGTCCGCAGGCGGTCGTGATCAGCGTATTGGTAACGCTTCCGGTCAGGACGTTGCTGACGCTTCCGGCGCCGAGTTCGTTTCCGTTGATCGTCCCGTTGGCGAGCGCCGGCGTCGCGAGAACGGGAACGTCTTCCTTTACGGATACGGGGTTGAGTTGGACGTACCCCGTTTCGGAATTGGAGACGACCCGTCCGACTTCGAAATTCGTTCCGTCCAGCCCGGTATCGGTCGAGGTTTCGCGGAAAACCAGGATCCCGTGTCGCGTTGGATCCCAGAGCGAGGACGCCATGGAATCGTTACCGCCCGTTCCGGAAAGGAGGTCGATATAGTCCGGGGATCCGTTGCCGTTGAAATCGGTGAACTTGCCCTTTTGGGTACCGGCTACGTCGCCGCTCTCCGGGATATCCCTGAGGGTTCTTGCCGAATACGTTCTCGGAGTCGGTACGATGGATTTCCAAAGCCATTCCTGGTCTCAGCAGACCGAGTTCGCGTTCATGCTGACGTCCCCGTATATGTCATCGGTTTCGAGTACGCCCACGTGGAATTTCCCGACGGAGATAGCATTGGCCTTGAGGAGGTATTTGATGGTGATTTTCTGGCCCACGGGGATGGTCAGCGTTCCGAATTGGAAGTCGAATTCCCCTTCGGTGAGCTGGTCGAGGCTGCCGGTGCCAATGAGCCCGTCTTGGGCAGATCCCGTGGCGGCGGCGCTTCCGGCCGATCAGCCGCCCGAGGCCGCGGACAATGAATGGTCCACGACCGTTGCCAGTTCGTCGAAGAACGTGCTTCCCGTGAAGGCGGCGAAAGCCCCGGTTCCCATCATGCTGCCCGACCCGCCGTAAATGGCATACGAATCGTTTTCTCCCGGCTGGAACACGGATTTTTCGTAACTGTCGAGATAGATGACTCCGGAAAGGGGAGCGCTTCCGGCATTGGTCACGTCGATCGTTACCAGGATCGGATCCCCCGCCTGAAGGAACCCGCCGTTGCTATCGGTATATTTTTTTGCGATTTTTATGTCTTTTCCGTCCGCGAATTCGGATCGGAGGAACGAGCGCTGCTTTTCGATCGTCGCGTTCGTGAGTTCGCTCGTGTCGATGCTGCCGCTCGCCGCCTGGTTCTGCAAATCGAGAATCGTCTGGCTGATCTCATCGGCGAGCGCCTGGTTAGGGACGCCGGGATTGTCCGGATCGTCGCCCACTCCGCTGAGCAGCCGGATATTCTGGGCCTCCGCCGGGTTCTGAACTTCCTCGTAGACGGTTTGCTGGTAGTAGATTTTGCTGTCCAAGAGCCGGATTTGGTCCGGAAGGCTGAGTGTTTCGACGTCGGCGTCCGCGCTGGAAGCCTCGGTTTCCATGACGTACCCGGTCTGGGTGAACGGGGTCATTTCCTTGATGCCGTCGAAACGGATCGCCCCGCCGTTCGTGAATTCCCCGGTTCCCAGCTTGATTCCGATGCCGTCGTCGAGCAATTTTTTGGTGAAAACGACGTCGTCCGGAGTGCCGCCGCCGTAGAGGATGTTCAATTCTCCGGAATCGTCGGAAATGACGATGTCGGTTTTGCCGTCCTTGTCCATGTCGAATATTTCCAGCTGCATGACGGATCCGCCGATTTTGGCTTCGGCACCGGCTTGGTCGATGATTTTTGCGGGTACGCGGACGAATTTGCCCTTTCGGTTTTGGATGACGATGAGTTTGCCGTCCTGGTCCACCATGACCAAGTCCCCGTAGCCGTCGCCGTTGAAATCCCCCGCGCCCTTGCGTTCCTTGCCCGCGTCGAAGACGTAGAGGAGATAGCCGAGGCTCTTGTAGGTTCACCGGTAGTTTTGCAGGAGCTCGACCTTGCCGTCCTGGTAGAAGACGACGATGTCCTGCATGTTGTCCCGGTTGTAGTCGATCGTCGAATAGGATTCGATGATTCCGCCGGCGCTGCTCATGAGCCTTTTTCCCAGGGTTCGGTCGAAGTTCTGGGGAGAGAGGATTTCCGGAAGCCTCGCGACCGGGTCGCCGATGACGATTTCGGAGTAGGTCGCGAAGGATTTGGCGGATTGCCCGACGGTGGATTGGCTCGCGAATTCGAGTTGGGTGTTGTTGCCGTCGCCGAATCCGATCCCCTTGTTTTTGGCGTATTCCTCGTATCCCAGCTTGCCGGAGGATCCTATGAGATCCCGGTCCGTCTCCACGTCTTCGCTCTGGGCGAAAATCTTGAGGCCCTTGTCTCCCGCGGAAGTATTCCCCAGGTTGTCCTGTTTGATGCCGTATCGGGGAGAAATGCCCTCGTAGACGATGGTGCCGGGGTGGCTCGCGAGCGCTGCGTCGAGGGTCGAAGGGGAGCTGACGATAATCTCCGGAGCGTCCCACTTGATGCCGAGCCGTCCGATTTTGATGCCGCTGCTGACGATGGAGAGCGAAAGGAGATTCCTGCTTTCTTCCCCGTCCGCTTCCACGGTGACGTTCGGATACTTGGTGATCGTTCCGTCCGGAGAAATTTCGAAGACGGGAATGCCGTCGAAACCGAGGCTGAGCCGGTTGCCGATCTTCGTCACTTCGGCCTCGCCCAATCCCTTGAGGACCATATAGGATTCCTTGCCCTGGAAGTCGCAGGCGTCGATTTCGTCCGCTTCGTCCGTGGCGCATGCGAACGTCGGCGTCGCCGGACTGGTATTGAGATAGAACCTTCCGATATTTTCCCGTTTGAACGGGTCGAAAATATCGAGCGTCGTCCGGTTCTTGTTGGAACCGATTTGGACTTCGGCCGTCTGGCCCCGGTCGAGGACGATTTTTCCTCCCGGGGTCATCTGGACGATTTCGTCCCGCTTTTCGGCGTTGCCCAGGAGCGTCGTGACCGCCATCGACGAGCTGCCGGAATTGAAAATCAGTTCGCCCGCGAGATAGTTCGGAACGGTGACGTTTCCGTAGTCGGCCCCGAGCAGGGTGGTGGAGAGGACGTTGTAGTTGGTTTTCGCGAGTTTTTCCGCGTTCCACAGGTAGTAGCTCTCGATGTAGGCGACGTTTTTGGAATACCCCTTGATCGTGACGGAAGTTTTCGTCGGAGGGGTCGTGTCGATATTTTCCCCTTCTATGGTAAAGGTATTCGTTTCGAGTCCGGGAGCGACTTCCACCATATAATAGAGGGTGCCCGGACTGCTGCTGGAATTGATTTGGACCTTGGCTTCCCCGTTCGCGAATGGCACGTTCCCCCCGCTGATGCTGCCGTACTTGCCGTAACCGCTCGGAATCGTGAAATTCGCCGACATTCCGGCCGGGTGATTGTAGGCGATGTTGCCGTACCGGTCGAACAGTTGCGCGGTAATCCCGGCGGAATTCCCGACCTTGGCTTCGAATTTGGCGGTATCGGAGAGGAGTCCCACGCGCATCGGCACGTTCGGGAGAATGCTCAGCGTTCCGCCTTCCACGTCGACGATCCCGGGGACCTGCACGTCGATTTTGGCATCGAGGATCGCGACCGTTCCCGGAGTGAAGGTCAGGGCGCCGGAATTGGTCCCGTTCGTGATTTGGACGAACGGCGTGCTGAAGAATCCGGAATTTTTCGGAAAATCCAGACTGGCGACCCCGTTGAACCCGGTCAATACCTGCCCGAGATTGTCGGTAATCTTGAGCGTGACGGTCTGTCCGGAACCTCCGGCCACCAGGCTGCCGCGGTTCGCGACGTTTACCTGGATCTTGGCGTAGTCGATGGATTGGACGGTCAGCGGCGTGGCCATCTTGATGGTCGCGCCTTTGCTGTCGACGGTGCTGAAATCCAATTTGTGGGTGTTGTTGCCCGTGCTTCCGGCGTCGGCGCTCATCTCGAAGCTCAATACGCCTTCGACGGTGCTTTTCGAATTGGCGGCATCGTGGTTTTCCGTGAAATACGCGCCCCCGTCGACGGTGCCGGCGACCTGGAGCAAGTCCCCCTTGACGTAGTTGTCGAATCGGTCCTTCACGGTTACGAGGACCATATTTTTCTGGCCTTTCACGAACATGTTCGAGGCCGCTACGGCTTCGATCTTGAATGGGTCGCCCGGGAGGACGTTCACCATGACGGTGCCGTACCGGTCTTCCGCGTCGACGAATTCGAACCGGTAATTCCCGGCCTGTTTCAGGAGGTTTCCGGCATAAATGAACGTGTCGCTGCCGATATCCGCCGGCCTCGGCGTAAGCTCCGTTCCGTCGACGTCGTCGAGGATTTTGATCTTGATGGGCGATTTCGCGGCCGTCGGCGTTTCGGGATTTTTCCCGGATACCGTGAACTTGAAGGTGATTTTGCTCGCGTCTCCCGCCTTGAAGGTCGGATCGACCCGGGATCCGGTTCCGGTGGTTTCCTGGATTTCCGTACCGATTTTGAGCGCTTCGTCCCGGACTTTGAGGGTAATGAGATTGGAATCCTTGGAAAAGGCGACGTTTCCGTTTTTGTCTTTCGGAGCGACGGTGGCGACGATATCGATATCGATGTCCCGGTCGATGGATTGGATGCCGTAGGTGGCCGTTCCCGCCTCCGCCCGGACCGCGATCGGCGTGAAGAAAACGTATTTTTTGAGCGTCTCGATGCTTCCGGCGGCTCCCGTTCCTCCCCGGACGTAGACGATCTTGTCGGAAGTCACCGGATTGCCTTCGAGATCGTTCTGACCCTTCAGCAGCGTGATTTTCTTGACGTCGAAAAATACCTGGTTGTACGAATCGTGGGCGAGAATCCGGCCGTCCTTCGTGAGATCGGCCGTCAGCGCCGCGCCCGAGCGGTATCCGATCCGCTTGAGAGAAGCGGCAAGCTTGATTTCCCCGTCCTTGACCCACTCGTATCCGTCGAGGATTCCGTTATGGTCGAGGTCTTGCTGCCAGGCGAGCTTGCCGTCCGTGCCCGGAATCGAAGTGAAAAAATCGCGGTCTTGCCCCTTGTCCGTATCGGAGCCGAGTTGCGGTCCGCAGGATCCGGCCGAAATGGTCGGCGGGAGAATCGTCCCGAGCCAGCAGAAGACGGCAGGAAGCCATTTCCAAATGACCACGCCCTCCGGCGGCCCGCACTTGAATTGGGAATCTTCGGGACTGTACTCGGCGACGTTCGCGGCGTCCAGCAGGTTTACGAGGGAACCGTAGTCGGCCTGGATGTCGGTAATGTCTTTCGACAGGGTGCCTTTGGATTCTGGGTCGACCTTGACGTACATGTTCTGCGCGTCGCCGGGTCCGCCGATGTATCCCATTTCATAATCGGAATGGTGCCCGGAAAGCGGGTAGTCCCGGTTCCCG
The DNA here is from genome assembly GCA_903908595.1 of uncultured bacterium. Taxonomy (GTDB): domain Bacteria; phylum Patescibacteriota; class Gracilibacteria; order BD1-5; family UBA2023; genus CAIVSN01. The sequence goes on along the minus strand of CAIVSN010000116.1, from coordinate 24,231 downwards.
TCGCGGTCGAGGTAATTCTCGAGGATGAACGAATACTTGCTCGTCGCGTTGGTGCGGTTGTACCAGAGGATGGTATCCGCCAGGGTCGTGAGCATGTTCCCGCTGCTCGCGACCATCGTATAGAGATCGACGTTGGCGGCCGGATAGGCGCCGGTATTCATGAGCTGGTAGATCGCGGCCTGATCCCCGGTGAGGAGCGCCGGATCCTGCGCGTTGATAATGGCGTTGATTTCGGCGCTTTTCTTATCGAGGACCGCCTTGATGGAATCTTTGACCATATCGATGGTCAGGTCGGGCATATTGCCGGAAAGCAGGCTGGCCCCAGTGTTGGCCACGGTGCCTCAGCCGGCCGAGGCGAGGGAGTGGTCCACGACGGTCACGAGATCGCCAAAAAACGTGCTGCCTCAGGTTCCTGCCGTTGCCAACGCGGCCTCGTAGGACTGGTTGTTCAGCCGGAAAAAATTCGGATAGACGATTTTTTGGACGGTTCCCGCAGGGCCCATGAAGTCGATGTAGCGGTCCCCGTCGCTCGCGAGGGAAGGAGTGGTCATGCCTTTGACGGCGGCCCCGTATTCTTCGTCCGTGGGGGATTTGTGGACGATCCAGGAAGATATCTTTTTGAAGTCGTACTCCTCGGTCGTCCCGGTCGTCACCGTTTCCGTTCCGGAGGATTCTCCCGTTCCGTTTCCCGTGGTCGCCACCGGTACTTCTTCATCGCACAGCCGTCCGAACTGCTTGGAAAAACCTCCCACCAGATTGACTTTGACGACGGTACAGAGGGGCGGGTTGATCCGGTCGGCGATGGCGTCCGCGAAAAGGGTCGTGCTGGATTGCACGAAAAACTTGTGGCCGAGCACCCCCTTGCTGTCCCGCATCACGCAGACGAACTGCGTCCCCCCCGTAGTCTGCGGATGCTGGAATTGGGAAAATGACATCCCATCCTCGGATTTTCCGACGAACGGATCCGCGATATAGTTCGAGGCGAGACAATCCGACGGGGAATTGACGCGGAGCGCTCCGGTACGCGAGATTTCGCTTTGCCCCAGGAGATCGAAGGTCTGGATGACGTAATCCTTATAGACGTTGCCCTTGAGCTCGAACTTGGTGGAGAGCTTGCCTTCGTAGGCGGAGAGGTCCGTTCCGCCCGTCGCGCTTTGCAAGATCGCCAAATCCGCCGCCGTGAACGAATCGGTCTTCACGTTGAGCGGGCTGTTGCCGCCCCACCAGTCCATCGTCGCGGGAAGCCCTCCGGGGAAGCACAGCGTCGAATATTGGGTAAGCTTCTGCAAATCCGGCTCGACGTTGAGGATATTGTATCCCCGGTTCGCTTCGACCGGGAGCGTAGAACCCCGGACGATGGAGCACTCCTTCGCGTTGGTAATGGAACTCGCCAATTTCCCATAATAGTAATTGCGGTATATCGGCGGAACGGGGTTGTTGGCGTCAGCGCCCGAGCCGGTTTTGGTGATTTTGACGTCGGTCGGAATGGCCAGATCGATCGCGAGGCCGGATTTCACGAGCTGGTCGATGCTGTTTTCGAGCGCGGTATTGCTGTCCTTAATGACCCGCTTCATGAATTCGTCGCGCTTGGATACCAGTACCGGAGCGATATCGGCCCGGGTATCCCTCCCGTCGCCGTATCTTCCCGTGTTGTAGATGAACTTGAGGATGTCCCCGAGGTATTTTTCGTTGAAAATCTCGAAGAACTGCTTCGTTACCTCGGTGATGGCGGTGCGGGTCTGGATGTCCGGGGAACTGGAAAAATCCATGGAATCGGCCATCGGCGGAATGTCCACCCCAGCGGCCCCGAGCTCGGCTTTTTCCTCGGAAGTCAGATCCGCCGTGGAATCCTGCATGCCCTGGAACTTGTCGTACAGCGTTTTGGCCAGGTGCTTGTTGAAGCGCTTGTAGGTAAGATCTTCCAGGTATTCGAGGCCGAGGTTGTACGCCTTCCAATTGGAAGCGCTCGCGGCTTCCTGGTCGTGGGTGATGTCGAGATAGAAAACGTAGGGCGTCTGGCTCATGTTGGCGAACACCCCCTGCTTCGCATAGAAATCGTGCGTCTTGTCGAGGTACTGTTCGAGTTTGGCCCGGTCGGTGGCGGAATCCCCGGAATTCGGCTGGATGACCCCGTGCCAGATTTCTGGGCTGTCATGCTCCACGGGTCCGCTTCCAGCCTCGTAGTAGCCCTTCTCCACGTCGAACATGAAGACCTTTTCGTCGAAGTCGGTATACGGATAGATGCTGAGAAAGCTCTTGCTTCCGTTGTGGACCACGGGAATCGGGAGTTTCCCGATCAGGACGGTCCCCACGAGCCGGGAAATCCCGTCGCCGTCGCCTTCGTAGTAGAGTTTTTCATTGAGCGCCGCGATGCTGTGCGGGGCGATGTTGTCGGGCACGTTCACGATGACGACCCGGGTATTGGTCATCGAAGCCTGGATATCCTTGGAATATTGGGAAATTTTGTCCTTCGTGTTGCCAGTAAAGACGGACTCGCTGACGATGATCGATACCAAATTCGGAACGTCGCTGCCTTCCGCGAAGATCCTGGGAACCAGCAACGGGAATTGCACCGTCTGGCTCGCGAACATGGTAAAAATGAGGAGTGAGGAAACCCATTTTTTGAGCCTGCTTGGTTTGGGAAATACGGACATGGAAGGGATCGGATATCTTTCTAGGGGCCATAGTATCATATATGCCGGGGTTTGCAAGGAATGGAAGGGGCGAAAATTTCAAAATAAATTCGACTTTCCGGGTTCTTTGTCTACAATGCCCCCGAAGTAGAAAATGAGAAGGATTGGAGACCCACTTTTTTGGGTTTGTAGCTCAGCAGGTAGAGCAGGGCCCTTTTAAGGCCAAGGTCGCGGGTTCGAGCCCCGCCAAACCCACCATTGTACCAAGACCGTCAAACTTTTTTACCTCCTCTCGGTGAGGGGAAGAAGATTGGCTTTGATAAAAGAAAGTAACGAAAGACAAAACAAGTAAATGCCGAGAATGGTATTTACTTGTTTTAATGCAAATAAATCTTATCGGATAATCAGAATGTATATGATTGAATTATTTATCTGGTATAAGCTCGTCAGTTTTGTTTACTATGCCCATATATCAATAGTAATCTTTGGTATTTTTCTATCGATTAAGAAAATTGTAAAATCACGAAAGTTAGAGCCCAAAATATCAATAAAAAAATTTGCACTCCTAATTCCAATTCTAATCTGCAGTTTATTTGTTTGGCAGAAAAATTTGGTAATCTTTTCAAGCTCCTTAGCACAAGTAACAGGAAATGATATGTTTTGCAAACTACCATTAGCATGAATATCTCAAGGAGAAGAAAAATCTATGCTCTCAACTTGGAACAGCTGGTATAGTGGTTGTTTGCAAGGTGCAAATTATAAGTCTTTTGTAGAACAAAATGCAAGTTGCTCAATATATACTCCCAATACACATATGTATGCTTCGTGTAAACTCGAAGAAATTACCTCAAAAACTATTTATTCAAATGACCCGATTTCTTGTGATAACATGTATGTTTATAGTGATTCGTGTAAAAGGTTACAATTAATACAAGAAGCAATCAAAAATAAAGATTCCAATATGTGTGGTAAAATCAATACGCTCGATAGTGGTTTGTCTGGAACATACTCCCAATATGCTCTATGTATATGACAGTTTCCAAATTCCCAAGAATGGTCACACGGTTGCCAAAAACTCAAACAAATCATTCTTAATGATAGGCATGGCGGGAATATGTCGTACTTTCTGATATCAGGAAGATGCCTCGGCATTAAAGATGTAAATATCACTTTGTTTGCTTCGATATGGGGACCAGCCCGTTATCCATATAAGGAATCATACCATTCCCCCGTATGGTTTGATCGACTAAGAGGATTAACAAAAAATGATTTTGATTACCTCAAAAGCATTGATGCAAATCCAAATACAGTAGATGATCTTGGACGCACTGCATTGATTTTAGAAATTCAGGAACGTCTCTATCTTAATGATTATCTTGTTCATAATTTTAATACCTTACCAAAAAAAGAACAGTCAAGTGCTTCTGAAGAAGCAGTCAGGACGGCGAAGTTATTAATAGATTTTTGAGTAAACCCAAATTTAATGGATTCGCTTGATCAATCGGCCATTGATTATGCTTCTCAAATTAAAAACGATGTTTTCAGAGAAAAGATGCTTCAGGTATTGAGGTAAAAACATGTTTAGCGGAGTTGGGTAACCCACCATCAGAACTCCAAAAAAACCCGCGCAAGCGGGTTTTTTCACGCGGGACGCCGGGTTTGGCGGGGCTCGAACCGCAGCGACACCGGCGAGCGCGGAGCGGCGAGCCGGGGAAAGCTTGCCTGGAATGGCAAGCTTGTCGCAAGGCGTTTCCCGAAGCGAGAGTCCGCTTGGAAAGCGGAATCGACACTGAGGGAAAAGAGCCCAAGTACAAGTTTACCCTAAAGACCTAATTTTGGTAAAACAGCAATGATAAAGTAGAATATGCCACCAACAACCAGCACATTTACCAATACCTTGGTTTCAGAAAATTGCTGTGCTTGCGATAGTGATTTCGAATATATTATCAAGAACCAGACCAATGGTATAAGCATACTGGCAGTTCCGATAAACCCGAGTCAAAGCACCTTTGAGACAATGGAAATCAGAGGGGTCAAGATAACGTAGATAAACATCGAATACGCCGTCACGACGCTTACATCCCTAAATGAACCTTTCCCACCAATTGCCTTCCCGAATAGTTGCATTCCAAGATTGAACGAGTAAAACCCGATAAATGACATTGCAAATGCCGTGACAACGGACAAGGCAGAAATTCAGAGCAGATATAGTTCCGGCAACATCATATAGGCAAGTAACTGTCAGGATATGAAGTAAAGAACGACTATCGATACCGTAACGATATCCTTCGTTTTATTATCGAAAGATAAAATTTCCTTGGTAACTTCAGTAGGCTTTATCAAAAAAGAAAAGAACGTGTTGAACATATCTTATAAAATTTAAAAAATACAATCCATTCATAAGCGAAGTGTATGGAATTTTCCCGTATTTGCTATATTTGATGATATCAAATCATGAAATCCCCCCGCCCCCCGGCTTATCTTTACCCATTCCCGCACATACGCGTATAATGTCAGGCCGTATTCCTAATTTTCCCCATATGGCCATCATCTTGAACCTTCTGATTTCCGCGCTGGCAATCGCCATCGCTTCCTATTTCACCCCGTGATCCCACGTGGACGGGTACGTGACGGCGATTATCGTCGCGGTCGTCCTCGCCGTGGTCAACGCCACCATCACGCCTGTTTTGAAGCTGCTGACGCTTCCCCTGAACCTCCTGACGCTCGGGCTCGTTTCCCTTGTTATCAACGTGCTCATGGTGATGCTGGTCGCAAAAATCGTACCGGGATTCGTATTGGACGGATTTTTGTCAGCCGCCGTATTTGCCATTGTCCTCGCTATCGTTACTATGATTTTCGGGGAAACGTCGGCAGAGAAAAAATAATCGCCTCCAATCCATTGGCAATCCGCCGGTTCGCTTCTTCCGTAAAAAATACAACGACGCTCCATCACCTATTTTTTCCCTATGAAACTTACCGTATCTACCCTGGTGCACGCTCCGCTTCCCACCGTTTGGGACGCTTTCTGGAAGAGCGAACACATCGTCCGCTGGTGCTTCGCCTCGGACGATTGGCACTGCCCGAAATCCGACTCTCCCGAACCCGGGGTCGGCGTCGTGTTTTGCAATACGTTCGCCGCGAAAGACGGGAGCGCTTCCTTCGATTTCACCGCCCGGTACGACCTGGTGGAGCCGATGAAACGCGTCTCCTACACGATGGGCGAGATGAAGGAATATTTCCTCCCGGCCGGCCGGGAAGTGGAAGTCGTTTTCGAAGAAACGCCCGACGGGATACGGGTTACGGAGATTTTCGACGCGGAAGACGTCCATTCCCACGAAATGCAGATCGCGGGCTGGAGCGCCATCTTGGAGAATTTCAAGCGGCATTCGGAGGGTTTGGCGAAATAGCGCGGATTTTGCTTTTTTCCGGGACTTATACCCAATAGGAAACCAATTCCTATTGGGTATATTTCTGGGTTACGCCGCCGTGGAAGGCACGGCCGTCGCAATGATTTCCCCGGTCGATGGATAGGCGATTTGCCCAATCGCATACGGCTCCGCATCCGCCTCCTCGGTTTGGCGGTCGATTCCCAATTCCGAAAACCGCTCCGGCTCGAAGTGGATGTCCCGTTCGATTCCGAGCCCGAACTTTCCGCGGAACGATTCGAGGTCCGAAAGGGCAAAATTCCCCCATTCGTCGTTCCAATCCCCGAAAATGGAGACGTACCCGAAGAATATCCCGCTTTCCTCGTCGAATTCCGAGGCGTACCACGTGCCCGCCCCGGCCGGGTTGAAGAATTTGCAGATGACGAGGGGATCGGGGTTTTCCGACTGGTTTCATATTTTCCGGAATTGTTCGAGGATGCGTTTGGTAAGGAGTTTCATGGTGGATTGGGGTAATGGATAGGGGAACACGCTACCGATTCCCTTACGAAAATCACGGAAAAATCTCGGAAATTTTTGGTTTCCACGATAGGGTTGGGCCGTAAGTACGACCCTATGACGTTTTTCGTGCCCCATTATTTCCCAAGTATCTCTTTTTGAGCCTGGCTCATGGGATATTTCCAGCGATTCGCAAAATGCATCCGGCCGGCTACGCGCGGAATCGGGGCCGGCTTTGACTTTTTCAAGAAATCCCATACGATGGGAAATCATAACGTGCGTATCCGAATCGCTCCAAAGTTCCGATTTTTCGAAAAATCGGGAGAAAAATGCCGTCGCAATGCCGTATCCTCACCCCCAGGGAGTATGAAAAAATATTGTTTTACCTCGTTTTCCGTTTCCGAATTGAAACGGGTTTCGGAGTCGTACGGGGGATTTTCCTTCGAAAACGTTTCCCGATTCGCGGAGAACTCGAAGGCATATTTTTCCGTCGGGGACAGTTGAGTGGACGTCATATACGTATTTTCCCAACTCCTCCGGGATCGATCCGAAATGTGACACATCCTCTCGGGGAATATTTTCGTATCGCAGGATGGCCTGTTCGGGATCGACGAAAACGGGAATTTTTCCATAATCCCCCCGGGGAGTACCGTATATCTCCACAGGACCGGAGGCCTGCCGAAATCGTTCCTCGCTTTCTTGGTGAAAAGCGCGAAATTGCGGTGGGACATCCGGGTGGTGACGAATCTCGAAAATCCGGAGAATACCCCGCTTTCTTCGAAGTGCCACGCGCTTGCCTATGCGGATGGCGAGAATTTTCCCCGATGCGTCGTGCCGTATGTCTGCGACGAAGGCGATTTCTCCTACTTGGTGAAATTCATACGGGAATCCGGCCGGTTCGGCGAATCGGCGATCGCGAAGAACGCGGGATTTTCTTCCGGGGAGGGGATACGGATATTCGGGGTCGCGGAAACCGGTTTCGAAGACGGGCTCCGTTCGTTCGTGTCCCAGGCTTGCGGCGGGGATTACGTCATCATGGAGCTGCTCGACGTTTCCGATACGGAATACCGGGTATATTGGGCAAAAATGGCAGGATGAAGTCCCAAACTTCTCGAAGTGCACGGGAAAGAGCGGCAAGAATGACAGGTACTCCACAATATCGCGAAATGAAACACGTTGAGACGATTGGATCTGAGCGTCATTCCCGAGGATGTCCAGCTGAAAATCCTCCGCTATTGCCAAATCGTTCCCGAGTTTCACGGAGGGTTGGACATCCTCGTGGGAAAGGACGGAAAATACTATTTCACGGAGAACAACATCATGACCGGATATCTGTGCGAACCGGAAGAACGGTATTTCGCGAAGGAATGGCTCGACTCGGTGGCAAGCTGTTATGCCCAATAGGGATCCCGCTGTTTGAGACAGATTTCATTTCATCATTTCGCATGGGACTCCCTAATTTTTCCAATTATGACCGACTTCATGACCTATTGGTCGATTTCCTCCCAGGTTCTCCAAGAAGAAGCGGAAAATCTCGGACTCACCGTCGAAGTGGTCATTCCCGAAAAAAATTTTTTCATCGTGCGATCGCCCCGGAAATCCGTGACGTTCAAAAGCACCGATTTTTGAGCGAATTCCGCCTTGTGAAAAAATATCGCGGACGATAAGGAATTGTCGTATGCTATGCTTTCCAAATATGGTTTTCCCATTCCCCGCACTTGCTACGTCGATGCCAAACGGCTGTCCGAAGGCTTCGGGCCTGAGGACTTTGCCGACTTCGTTTTTCCCGTAATCGTCAAGCCGGTCGACGGAGCCCATGGCAATGGCGTGAAAATGGGCTTGCGGGACGTTCGGGAATTGACGGAAAAACTGACGGCGTCTTTGGAGGAATACCCCCGGATGATCGTACAGGAGCAGGTCGCCTGAGACGAATGTCGGGTTTTGGTAGTGCTCGGAAAGGTATTGCTCGGGCTACAAAGGATTCCCCCGGCGGTGACCGGCGACGGGAAATCGACCGTCGAAGCGCTGATCCGGTACGAAAACGAAAGCAATTCGCTCCGGGGAAACGGATACGAAGCGCCGCTTTCCCTGATCCCGATCGACGGGGAACTCCGGGATTTCATCGGCAAGCAGGGATATTCTCCCGAAAGCGTTTTGCCCGATTGAGCCTGCCTCCGGCTGCGATGAAACTCGAATCTGTGAACCGGGGGCACCGCCCGGGACATTACCCCATTGCTGCATCCCGAAACCCGGCAAACGTGTATCGAAATCGCGGAAAAATTCGGACTGGGAATCTGCGGAATCGATATCCTGTCTACCGATTTTTCCAAGCCCCTGAAAGAAACCGGGGGAATAATCCTCGAAGTGAACGCCACCCCGGGCCTCGGGTGAGACCGGGAACTTACGGGCGTGAATACCGGACGGGAAATGCTGAAGCTGATATTCGATCCGTAGAGACTTCTGCAAAATGCGAACTCCTTGTCAATTTTTCCGCTCCTCGTTCGACGTACTTGCCAGTACGCCTCACTGCAGTGCTCGAAATTGACTTCGGATTTCATCATTTTGCAGAAGTCTCCGTAGGCGATTGCGCTTCCGTGGCAATAACAATGTCCATGACTGTCAGTTGCACTGTAAGAATTGTAACCGCGCGGAATCCGAAAAAAACCTCGTATATCGAATTTGAAAAATCCGACGTTTTAGATATCATGCCGCCATGCACCCATAGCTCAGTTGGATTAGAGCGCAGCCCTCCGAAGGCTGAGGCCGCTGGTTCGAGCCCAGCTGGGTGCACCAAAATAATCAAAACCCCCGGCGAGAACGCGGGGCGATGCGGAGCATCGAGGAGTCCAACGGTTTGGACTCCGGCCCCGGGCGGCCCAACGGGCGAGCCCAGCTGGGTGCACCAAAATAATCAAAACCCCCGGCGAGAACGCGGGGCGATGCGGAGCATCGAGGAGTCCAACGGTTTGGACTCCGGCCCCGGGCGGCCCAACGGGCGAGCCCAGCTGGGTGCACCAAACATCGCTATTCGCCAACTCGTTTTTTTAAAAAGGCAGTTTTTATGTACAAATCCAGGGCAATTACGGCGATACTAGCTTTGGCGATACTGTTTTCCGTCATCGGATTTTTCGTATTTTCCAAAATGTCGACCGGCGGAAAGGCACAGGCGCCGGAAGCGCCGGCTATCGGTTCGGGCTCAATGCCCTTGGATGCGTGACAGGCCCCGAAGCCCAAGAACACCGCAGTTATCAATAATCCCAAAACGACTATGGAAACCATCTCTCCCCCTGGAAGGCGAGTCGAGCTGAAGGCGACGGTATCCGAACGGACTTCCGACGAGATCGTCCTGAAATATGCCATGAAAAATTTGTCGGTGAACAAGCGGATTTTCGTTTTCGACCAACTCCTGTCATTCGGGGAAAACGGGGAACTGTCTTTCGAAGATTGAAGCGCCTACGTTTTCCAAAGCGGATCGACCGCGCGTGTCGTAAAGGGAATTCTCACTCCGCCGATGTTCATGCAGGTTTCCCGTCGCACTCCCATTGTCGCAACGGCGGTAGATCCGGGAAAAGAGAGCGTCGGCGAAATACGGCTGCGCTTGCCATTGACGGAAAACAACCAGTATTTCCCGAAACGGTCCTGCGATTCGAAAACCCCGCAGGACATTTCGAAATTTCTCGTCCAAGTCGGCTGGACCTATGAGGAGGAATGGGTGTCCGCAAGTCCTCTCAAGATAGGAGACAAGGATTTCTTATCGATTTCCGGAGAGTGGTTTCCCCTGCAGAACGTGGAAGAAGTCGAAATCGACGCGGAGGGGGTGACCCTTTGTCCGTACGAGGGGAAGTTTCACCGACCGACCTGGGAGGAACTCGAAGGGGATCAATAGCATTGATGCCGGGAGTAGGAAAAACGAAAATCAACGCCGACCCGGAGGACGAACCCTACTGGGTGCTCCAAAAAAACTAGGAAGCTCCGAGAGGTGGTTTTGTTTTCGCTCATTTTTCTACTTTCTTCGCGAGCGATTTTATATTCTCCAGATAGGCTGCCTCGACGGGAGAAAGCGTTTTTTCCTGATACTTTCTATATTCCCGTTCTGCCTTTTCGAGAGCTTGTTCGTGGCTGATTCTCCCCGAACCATCGAGAACTCATTTTCCGTAATTTTCCGAAAATTTGTCGAGTTCGCTTACCCAATCGGACATCTTCATCTCCACGTGCTCCGACGCTTTGATTTCAGCGAGATCGAAAAATGCCGAGACCATTCGGTTCAGTCGGAAAAGTTCATCTTCGGTAAGGTAATTCTTTGCTATTCCTACTTCCGATTTTACCGGCAAGGCACCTCTGAAATTTGCAAGCCCCATAAAATCTTTCCCTGCATCGGCTCGTTCATAGATAGTTTCCGCAGCGGTATGCTGGTTCGTTGCATAGTGGAGCTTATTCTGAACCGTCTTGAAAAAACGGATCGATTCTTCCGAATTCGGGTCATAGTCCATACTGGTAGCGTAGAGATCGAGTACTTGTCGGTAGAGTACTTTTTCGCTACTGCGAATATCCCTGATACGATCAAGAAGTTCTTTCCAAAAATTCCCCCCTCACGCTTTTTTGAGTCGCTCGTCATCCATGGTAAAACCTTTGATAATGTATTCCCGTAGCCGCGTGGTAGCCCATTGGCGAAAGCGGGTACCGCGTACGGATTTGACCCGGTAGCCTACGGAGATAATCACGTCGAGGTTGTAATAATTTGTCGGTTTTGTAGAAAAATCGGAAATTCCGATTTTTCTCAAAGTATTCGCTTCGGTCAATTCGCTTTCTTCATAAATATTCAGGATATGTTCATTGACGGTAGAGCGGCTTTTCCCAAATAATTCAGACATCTGCTCAATGTTCAGCCAGACCGTCTCTCAGTCCATGAGCACCTCTATTCTCAGTTCTCCGTTATCCCCCTCGTATATGACGATACTATTTTGCGGTTCCATATTTTGGCCAGTAAGAAATGATTCAGTCATCTTCCCTTAATTCACGTCCCGAACTTTTAAAGGAGTATAGCAAGTTTTTTTATTTTCCCGAATAATTTTTCCCCATATCCGCGTATTCCCATACAATGGATCCCAACCCCGCTACTATGGATTTCCTCCCGCTCATCCGCAAAATCAACTCCGACCCCGACGCGTTCGGGGAAATTGTCACGATGTTCGAGGGTCGCCTCCTTCGCTACGTCATGCGGATTTCCGGAGTTTCCTACGAGGACGCGGAAAATCTCGTCCAGGATATTTTCATCAAGGTCTACCGGAATATCAACGAATATGACGAACGGTGGGATTTCTCGGGGTGGATATTCCGGATCGCGCACAACGCCACGATCGACGGATTCCGCAAAAGCAAAAAGGAAATGGGCAACGTCTCGCTCGACGACGAGGAATACGATTCGATACTCGATACGGTATCGGACGGGAATACCCCGCACAAGGAACTCCGGTCCAAGGAGCTCAAGTCTTGCGTGCAAAAGGCGATTTCCCATCTGCCGGCCGAATACCGCGAAATCATCCTCCTCCGGTGCATCGAGGGATACTCGTACGAAGCCATTTCCGACATTCTCAAGATTCCCATCGGCACGGCGAGCACCCTCGTCAACCGGGCGCGCAAACAGCTCCGGACGCTCCTCGAAACATTCCACTGCGGCCAATAACTTTCCCGAATATGAACACCCCGCTCAAAACCAGCATCCTCTCGAAAATCCGCGACGAGCACATCGTGCCGGTCCCGAAATCGCATTTCCGCAATCAGCGATGGTTTTTGTGGGCGGGCATCGTTTCCGTTTTGGCGTTTTCCACGGTTTTCGGGGTGTTTTTCATCGACGACTCCCTGGATTTCTTCCGGTTCGGGCGAGGTGGCAACGGCGGCCAGCTCCTGTTTTTCCCGCCGGTTTTCTGGGGGATATTCCTCGCGGGCCTCATGGCTATTGGGTTGTTCGGATTCCGCAAAACCGCGGTCGGGTACCGGTACGACGTTTTCCGGAACGCGATCGTCTGGGGGATCGCGGTGCTCCTGGCCGCGGTGGCGTTCCGGGGTACGGGATTGGGACCGGCGGTCCATTCCTACGTCGCCGGAAATATCCCGTTCCTGGCCGATATCGTGTACCGGGAATCCTCGTGGAACGAGCCCGAGAACGGGCGGCTCTCCGGTACGATCCAGGGCGTCGGTCCCGAGGGCATTTCCCTTCGGGATCTGGACGGAAACCTGTGGAAAATCGATATTTCCGGTGCCCACATCGGGAAAATGGCAAAGACGGAAACGTGAGCGAAAGTCCGGATTTCCGGAACGGCGGTCGCTTCGGATGCCTTCGACGCGGACAAGGTTATGCCATGGTTCGGACAGGGATCCGGCAGGGGATTCTAGGGATCCCGGGAAAACGCGAATTCCTCGTCCGTTTCTCCGTTCCTCGTCCACCGTACCCCAGTACGTCTCACCGCGGTGCTTGAATTCGGCTTCGGATTATACCCAACGGGAATTGGTTTCCCGGTTTTTCCAGTCACATATTCGGACATCTTTCATTTTTTTCTTCGGTCACTTATTGCCGATAAGCTCCCGAAAGAAGAAAAATGAAACCTGTTCCGAATCTATGACCGTAAAATACCGAAAACCAATTCCCGTTGGGTATACATCGTTTTTCCGGGGTTCCGGAATTTCCCAGAGGCATTTTTACAACTTTCTGAATAAATATTCCATGGCTTTCCGTATACCCCCGTGAGGACGCTTCGCCGCCCCAGACGCCTATCCATAATTTTTTCCCTATGAAAAATACCACGATGATTGCTTCTTGAATCGCGATCGGATGATTGCTGATTGCCACTTCCTTCGCCGTATTCGCGGGTTCCTGACAGCAGAACCCATTGCGGGGAGCAGCGGGACAGGGAATGAACCGACAGATCCAGACGGCCGTCCCGGCAAAGCCTGCCGCGACCGCCAAAACCCGCGGTCCCGCATCGTCGACCCACTCCGGCGCGCTCATGAGCATCGCCCCTTCCGCGCTCTCCGAACAGGAGAAAGCCGACCTCGCCTTCCAATATCGGGAAGAAATGGTCGCGAGGGACATGTATGCGTATTTCCACACGCTCTACCAAGATCCGGAATTCAAAACCATTGCCGATTCCGAACAGCAGCATATGGATTCGGTAAAAACCCTGCTCGACCGCTATTCGTTGCCGTTACCGACCGGTTACGGGGAACTCCAGACCACGTTCGACGCGCTCAAGGCCGAGTGACAGAAGGGGTTAAAAGAAGCCCTCGAGGTTGGGCTCAAGATCGAAATGCTCGATATCAAGGACATCGCCGACACGATCAAAACCACCGATAACGCCGATTTGAAGCTTGTGTTCTCCAATATCGGAGGAGCTTCGTATAATCACCTTCGGAGTTTTGCCCGCCAAATCGGAGCGAAGGGATTCACGACTTCGATAGACTACTCCGCCTATCTGACCGCCGCAGAAGTCGCATCGAAGGGGTCTCTCAAGGGTAAGCTCGCCGACCGTTTGGCAAAAGACGGGATAGCGGTTCCGGCTTCGCCTTCGTCCGGTAGCGGAAGCTGCCAATCCGGCAAAACGGGAGGGCAAATGCACCAAGGGAAGTGCGGGAACATGACGAACGGAGCATGCGGCAAATCGTCCGGCGGCACATGCAAGCATGCCGGAAAAGGAAGCTGCGGAATGCGGATGCAGGGAAATCCGGCGAAATAACTCCCATTCCACTAAGGCGCGAGATTCTGAATCGCGCCTTTTTTGTAGTTTTCAAAATTGCCTCCCTTGAATTCGTTACCACTCATTTTCCCAGCCCGCGTTTACGGAAGACGATCAATCCTATAATTGCATTTCTATTTTGGAAAAAAGGTGACACTTCTATTTCATGAGTTTACGACATTTTAACTTTTAAAATGACAGGGAAATCCATCTTCCTTGCATTCGGAAAAATATATACTATCATGCAATGGAATGAAGCACGCATATATTTTTACCATATTTCTATGGATGACAATAAACTCACTTCGCCTACCCAGCCCAATATGAGGAGATACAAAGGTTTTACTTTGGTGGAGCTTATCGTAGTCATTACTATCCTAGCAATACTGGGTACCATCGGTTTCCTCTCCATCTGAGGATACTCTTCCAGGGCCAGGGATTCCGCCCGGATCGGTGACGTGGCGCAGGTTTCCAAATCTTTGGATATCGTCATCGTGACTTCCGGTTCGTATCCGATTCCGGACAATTCCTTTGCCGTGACCTATTCCTGAGGCGCGGTTTGGAATCAGGGAACCGTGGGCGGCACCGTCATGCAGTATTTCAAGGGAACGATCGCGTGAGGCTGACTCAACGAGAGGCCTTTGGATCCGCTGAAAAATACCGAGTACGGCTATTCTTCCCTCGCGGAAGGTAAGGCCTACCAAATCAAAGCGGAATATGAAGGGGATTTGAATCAAACCGCGAATAACGCGGAATCTTTGGTAAAAGACGCGCATGCCGGGGCAGGGGAACCGACCATCGCCTATATCCGGGGAAATTTCGGCGGGCTTACCGCAAAAGTCACGGTAGGAACCGGAGTGTACGTCATTGCGGTGCCGAGCATCGTTACGAACACCGGATCCATAGGAGCCTCCGTGGAAATACGCGGTACGAACGCGCTTTCCGGAACCCTCCTTTTCAATGGGAAAACCCTCCGTAACGCGAGTTCATTCAATCCCAACCAAGTGGTGTTTTCCGGATCGAAGACCGTGACGAATCCGAGCGGTCTTCCGAATACGTCGTCCGGGATAACCGATATGGTTTCCGCCCTCAAGGCCCTCTATGGATCGAGCGATATCCAGAACCATCAGAATGTTTCCACGCTCATCAATACGAGCACGGGAGGATTGGTCGCTTTCGGAACGAACATGATCAGCGCCCAGTTCGGGGGTGGCGCGCCAAATGCCGTATGAGACGGAGGCGGCACGAGCAATTTGGTGAGCGGGGCATGTACGGGACTTCCGGCGAACGCCGTGTTTTACAATTCTTCCACAAGCTATTCCCTAACCGGCGCAGCGAACGGAACCAGCTTGACGGCAAGCGGGGCAACGGCGCCGACGAACAATACTTGCCAGTACAAATGCAGCCCATGATCCTATTTGGTTTGAAACGCATGCAACGCATGTTACAAATTCACGCCAAGTTCAGTTGGCAATAAGCAGAATTATCTTTGCAAAATTCAAACCAATACGGTCGTCAATTCCATTTCGGATTGGGATAATCTCTGCAATTCCATCAAGCCATGAACGAAGTGACCGAGGACGAATCAGTCGAGCGCGGCGTTTTATAGCAGCTCTTCGTACGGATCCTCCAATTGGAACATGGATTTCACCCATTCCTGTACGAACACGTATGCCAACAACTTGGACGTGCCGGCATTCGGTACGGAAACCACGGTCATCTGGACGACGATGTGAGGTCCGGATTGGTGATCGGCTTGGACTTTGAGCGAAAGCAGATTGCGATTGACCGCGGGAAGCACGACTTTTTACACCGATAACGCATGGAGCAATTGTTATTCAAAAACCCGGACCAACGGTTGGTGAGCCAATCTGCTCAGTTCGGATTATCTCTGGTGCCAGGATCAATAGGGTTCGTGATTCAATCGAATTCGCGATAGGTCAAGGCATTTCCGCTTGACTATTTTCTAAAATCACCAATAATCCAATTCGCCATAGGTTCGGGGGCATTATTTCCGAACGGTACCATGAAGGAGTCGATGATGACCTACGGGATCACGTCAGGGCAAGTAGCCCAACTCACGCAATTGGCAGAATCGGCCGCACGCAAAACGGTCGCCAAACTGGTTGAGAAGATGAACCCCTCGAAAGAGGAACTGCAACGGGTATTGGAAAACGGGGGACAATTCCAATCGGATATCTCGCCGGCAATGGGATCGGCCATATCGCGCCATCTTTGCCCCGACGAATACGCCGACGAAGAAGTCGATACGAATTCCACCTATCCCCCGTCCTATCGGACGAGGGAATTGGCGGATCAAATCGACCGGCTTACTGAGCTGTTTCCGAAATTCCGGAATTCCGACCCGGAGCGGCTCTTGCGGATTCGGGAAGAAGAAGAGCTTCCCATCGGGTCAGACAGGAACGGATGGTACGCCATCCCGCATTGGGCCTCGGTGGGAGAGACATACGAAAAGGCAGTGGAACGCGTATTCGACATGATTCGGTTCGCGCATGGAGAACGTTTCATCAACTTCCGGGAACGGCGGTTGGGGGAAAGTCACATGCGGGAAACGGAACGGAAAGCGCGTGCCATGCATGCCATGCGACAAAAACAAAACTCTGACATCCTGGTGTTCCCGGCCCAACTCGGATTCCGTCACCGCGGCCGTTCCGTGCGTCGGGCACGGGCAGTCATGGGAAGGCACGAATTCGGATTGGGCGCCTATGAGACGGGAGTTTTCCTCCTGACTCATCCGGAGCGGTTTCAGACGAAGGATGACCTTTGGATGAAATGCGCGGGAGACGAGTATGTCATCGGATTGGAAGGCACGTTCCATTGTGCGCCAATCTGGAGGTTCCACGATGGCCAGCTCAGATTCAGCGCGTCGAGGATCGAGATGCACGACCGCGAGAGTGGTTCCGTCACCGGATTCGTCGTGTAGGAAGCGAAGTCGGAACCGGGAATGCCCAGGCATTTCCCGCTACGAACCAAAGAATCGCACGAGGCCGTTATCCGCGAATATCCGTTTGGAAATATTTTCAACCGGTTCGTTCGCTGGAACGCCAGGGCATTCGACATTTGAAAGAAGCGCTTACGAGCGCTTCTTTTTCATTTCCGAAGGCTTCCTTAATATCGTCTCCGTACAATCGCCCCGAATTATTTTTTGTCATATGAGATATTCCGAAACGAGAAAACTCTTGGGGACGGAAATAGAAATCGCCGTCATTTCCGAAGATCCGCTTACCGATGGGCGAATCGCCGCCGTTTTCGATTTTTTCGTTTCGGTCGAGGCGGAATTTTCACGGTTCCGGGAGGACTCCGCGCTGAGCCTGCTCAACGCCCATAAGAAAGCGACCGTTTCCAAGCGGTTTTTGGAACTCCTGAGCGTCTCCAAAAACATGTACCGGCTGACGGACGGGTTCTTCAATCCGCTCGTTTCCGTCGCCAAGCTCGGGTACGGCCATTCTTTCGAGGAAGGGAATTTCGTCACGGTCAACGGGTCGGTGAATACCGATTTCCATGCCGTGAAAACCGAAGGGGATACGGTGACGCTCGAACCTGGGCAGTCGTTGGATTTTGGCGGCATCGCCAAGGGCTGGGCCGTCGACCGGGCCAGCGACATGCTCCGGATGTACGGCTATGACGATTTTTTTGTGAATGCGGGCGGGGATATCTACGCGAGCGGGACGAACGGGAGCCTGGACAGGGGATGGGTCATCGGCATCGAGAATCCGTTCACCCAAGAAATCTTCACCTCCCTGGTGCTTCGGGATTCGGCGATCGCGACCTCGTGAAGCTACAAGCGCAACTGGGAAATCGGACGGAAAAAGCGGCACCACATCGTCAATCCGAAAACTTCGGAAAATGAAAATTCGATCGTCAGCGTCACGCTCATATCTCCGGATTGCGCCAAGTGCGACGGCTTCACCAAGAGCGTATTCAACGCGCCGGTATCGGAGTGACTGCGGATAATCGAGCAAAACGGCATGGAGGGGTTCATTTTCACTTCTATCGGGGAATTGCTCTACACCCGGTGACTCTGGGAAAAATACGATCTCGATTTTCCGGAAACCGTCGCGTATTAATTTTCTATTAGGATTCCATTCGTATAATTTCATCCGTTGCATCCCGTTATTTCAATCATTTTATGAAAACTTCTTTGCGAATCGTGGTAATCGGGAGTATTTTCCTGCTTTGGGGCGTTTCTTTTTTCGGAATCGTTTCCCTGAAAGAAAAGGAAGTGGCCGGGAATTTTTGGAATGTCAAGCCGTTGGTAATGGTAGCCCACGCGGACAGCGATGAAGACGACGAGGATGAAGACGAACATGAGGATGCGGATGACGATTATGGCGAATATCAATTTACGCAGGTACCCGTGCCAGCTCCGTCGCCGGCAAGCGATCCCGCGGGCACGACGCCGGTTTCCGCTTCGGGAACGGTCGTTTTGCCCCTGCCTCCGGAAGCTAACGTTCCCGTGGAATTCGTCGTTCCGAACGGGAAAACCTACGTCATCCACCGGCTGTACGGCGGCGCGTACATTTTTGAGAGGCCCGACGGGACGTTTTCTTCGAAAAAATTCAAGGACTACGAAGCGCTGTTGCTTATGCTGAGGGAAAACAATCCGGATATCAGGGAATTGGGGGACTATGTCGCCCCGAACGGGAAGGCCTACGGTATCGTGGACAATCGGACCAGGGATTCCTACATGTACCGCAGGCCGAACGGCACGCTCTCAACCGCGTTTTTCCCCACCAAGGAATCCTTGGTCGCCTACATCGACATAAATAACAAGTACGAGCCTCCCGTCATGGTCAAGAAGCCGAGGAAATCCGTCCCGGCCCTGGCGAAATCCCCCAAGGCTCCCGCCGCGAACGACACCAAGACGGCACCAGCCCAAACCGCCGCGCCGGCCCAAGCCGCCGTGCCAGCCCAAGCCGCCGTGCCAGCCCAAGCCGCCGCGCCAGCCCAAGCCGCCGCGCCGGCCGACAATTCGGCCGCGATCCGGCAAGAGCAAGAACGGGCGCGGGCCCAAGCCGCCGCCGTAGCCCAGGCAAAAGCCCAAGCTGCCGCGAAAACTCCCGTGCAAGCCCCGTACGTTCCAAAAGTCGATACCACTTCGAAGGCGAGCTAGCGTTTCCAAGCAAGCCTCAGACTAGAAGGCGAGTTGACTTCCAAGGAAGGCAAACCTCTGCCTCGAAAGTAAACTGACTTCCCAAGGCAAACCTCAGCATCATAATACGGTAACCGACCTCATTTTTTTCCATGACCCGATACCTGCTTTCCCTTGTTCCCGGAGCCGTCCTTTTTGTCACGTTCTACGCGATGAACCCATGAACCGCGAACCTGCTGCTTCGGGATTTTGGGAGGGTTTCTTTCCTGTATCTCGCCCTCGCGATGTCGGTCACCCCGATCATCGCCCTGACCGAACGCCCCGGTTGGGCGCCGTATCGGAGAACGTTCGGGATTTTTGCCTTTTTGCTCGCGATCGGGCATATGGCGGTATATTTCTACGCGGAATACGCATACCAGAAAACCTTCTTCGTCCTGGAACATTTCTTGGAACTGGACGTTGCTTCGGGGACGGTGGCATTTGTGATAATTTTCCTGCTCGGCGTCACTTCCAACGATGTTTCCGTGCGGTTGCTGAAAGGTTTTTGGAAAAAAATCCAAACCCTCGCGTACCCGCTCTTCCTCATGGCGGCGCTCCATATCGCCTTCGCTTCGAGGTTCGACGAATGGTATATGGCGATTATCGGCGCCGTGATATTTTTCCGGACCGTGGCATTTTTCCGCAAGGACGCTTCCCGGAAGGGGCAAGCGAACCCATTGGGAAAACCCGTTACCAAATACCTCTGCGTGCCATGCGGGTACGTCTACGACGAACGACTCGGGGATCCGGACGGCGGCATCGCGCCGGGGACGAAGTTCGAGGACATCCCGGACGATTGGGCGTGCCCGGTCTGCGGGGTATCCAAAAGGGATTTCGTGCCCGTTTCCGAGCCGGCCGACGACCGGGAGCCGGTAGACGCTCCGGTGCGGCAGATTGCCATGCTGAATTCCACGACCATGGAACTCGTGGTGGAAACGGCCACGCCGTTCGTGGTCATCCCGTGACAATACGCCCGGGTGGTGCTCTCGGATCGGGACGGCACGTTCGTCCGCCCGTATTCCGTCGTGGATTCCGATCGGTCGAAGCTGACCTTCTGCATTAGGATTTCCGAAGGGAGAGGAGGCAACGCGCTGAAAAAATTGAAAGTCGGGGATACGCTGCGAATCGAAAACGTCTCCGGTTCTTTCGTCCTGCGGCCTACCGATTCCAAGAAGGCGTTCATCGCTACCGGCACCGGGCTCGCGCCAATCGTCAATATGATGTCGCATATTCCGGAAACCGAAAAGATCCTCCTCTTCGGCGTGCGGGATTCCGAAAGCCGCTTCTATGCCGACCGGCTCGCAAAAATTCCGAACCTCAAAACGGTCACGTACCTCTCCCGCGAAACCGCCGCCGGTTTTGAGACGGGGAGGATCGACGTGACGAAATTGGATTTCCCCGAGGGTTGCGAGTTCTATGTCTGCGGGAATCCGCAATTGGTGGAATCGAGCGTCAAAGCGCTCAAATCCCGGGGATTCGAGCATATTTACCACGAAAAATTCTAACGTATGAGAAATTTCAACATACTCGTGTCGATAGCGTTGGTGACCGGGCTCTGCTTTTGGTGAATGTCCGAAATCTCCGCCGACAACCGGTATACGTCCGTCCGGAAATATGCCAAACCGAAGCCCGACGTGACGGCTCCGACTATCGAATTCGTGAACTACCGGAACGATCAGGTCGTTTCGGGAGATGCCATCGACGTCCAAGTCCGGGTCACGGACGACAAAACTTCCCCGGAACTCATCGTCGTCGAATGAGCCGGAATGAGAGCCCTCGAGGGGCAGTTCACCCCGATCGTCGTCACGGCCAAAGACGCCGCGGGAAACATCGGAAGCGCGTACATCATTATCGAAAAAAGCAATGAAAGCCTTCCTGCAATTATTCCCGATAAGCTCCCGAAAGAAGAAAAATAAAATCTATTCCAAATCTGTACCTGTGAAATACCGAAAACCAATTTTGGTTAGGTATGTACGATACGGAGTCCCGATGGACCTCCCTTCCCCGGTTCTCCCACGAATTCCGGCCTTTCGGTATTTCCGGAATCCTCGCCCCGGAATATCGCGAGCCGCCGCATCACTTCCGTTCGCAAAAAGAACAATTCCTTCCTCGAACGGCCCGAACGATCGTAGGCCCTTTTCATAATCATGGAAATCGTCCGGGAAAAAATTTCCAATTCCCGTCCCTCCATCAGGTCGAGATGGTGCCGGTACGGGTAGGGGAAGGGCGTGCCCGTGGGGTCGAATCCCTTCGGAAACGCGGGTTTTCCGGAAAAAAGGTATTCGAGCAGCGCGAACATATAGTCCGCCCCGATGATTTTTCCGACCCGCTCTCGGGAAGATTCCAGTTGGCGGTGGGACGCGAGGGACGCGATTTCGAGCTCGACCATATCCCGGTCGACATCGTCGAGCCTGGAACGCGGGGAGAGGTAATAGACGTTGTCGGACATAGGGAAGAATGAAAGCCGGGCCATGTGCGGTTTTTGGAACCTATTTATATTTCCGGTTTTCTACCAGCTGTTCACCGCCAGCAACATGACCGCGAGCCATATCGCCGCCGCTATGGAACACCCCAGTACCCAGGGGTTGTTTCCCCAAGGCGACAAGAGCAGGAGCAAGAAAAATATGGCTAGGACCGTGTTGAATCCGGTAACGTCGTTGCTGAATACCTTCCCGATTTCCCCCCATCGCAAGTTCGGGAAAAAATGGCGTATGATAAATCCGTCGAGGACGACCAAGAGGAGAATGATTCCGTATTTCATGTTCGACGGTTTAGGGGGTGTACAGTATAGCGTATTTTCCGAATAAAAAAACTGGGTTTGGACTTGACGCCCCCTATCCAAAACTAGGCATTTCGATTATGACTTTCCAAAAGGCCCAATCTGGTCGGATTTGAGTGGGACGATACAAAGACGATTCTCGGCTAGCCTCTAAGCAACCTCCGAAAAACAATCCTCAAACCCGCTTCTAAAATCGGGATTTAATACCGTTATACCATCATTCGATCCAACTCTTCCACCTATGCGAATGTGCCTTCGCATTCGGGATGATGGCCGTGAAAAGTACCCAAGCCAAGCAAATGGCGAAGATGATTTCGAGGGATATCAGTATCGTTCAGGCAAGGAAGTCCCATGCCATCCCGAGGTTCGGATTCGAGATGCCTCCCGGATACGTTTCGCCGGATTCCCCGACGCTCGCTTTCAGCACGGTCATTCCAGAAAGGATGAACCCGCCAAGCATTCCAAGCAGGACGAACCCTCAGGCCATCGCCGTGCTTTTTACCGGATACCGTGCGGGATTTGCCGGAGCCTTTTCTTCGGCAACGGGCTTGCTGGTATACCCGTCCGCGGAAAAATTGTAGCCCAATATCCCCTTGAACGCGCTGATCAGCATTTTCTGCCTTTGGAATTCGGGGTTTCCACGTTCTTTGTTGATAATGTGGGATTTGACCGATACGCCGTCAGCGAGGTTTTCCGGCACGAACTCCCCCTGCTTCGGGTGCGCGTACAGCACCGCGTCCGATTCCTTTCCGTTTCCGTCCATGGTCCGTTTGAAAATAATGCTCATGTCCATGATATCCCCCGGGGTCACCGCCTTGGGAGTCTTCGTCTGGAAGTCGAACGGATAAAATCCGGCAAACAGGAGCGATTCCGTGACGAATTCGGAACAAAAATAGATATCGCCTCAGGTGGTTTGCTCTTCCCATGGGGCGATGCCGGTGGATACGGCGCCGATGACGTCGTAGGGTTTCCCGTATTTCTCCTGGCAATTCCGGAGGATTCCGAGCAGGATGAATTCTTTGAGGTAGCCGAAATATTTCTTGAATTCCTTATCGGTGATATGCCCTGCGACCGTAACGTTTTTGTCCGGTATCTTCCCGTAGAAATGCCTCGATTTCATGGACATGAAGGCGTTGATTTCGTTTTCGATTTCCGGATCCGACGGGGGTGGGTTTCCGGCATTTTCGTCAGGGATTTCGGATTTTTCTTCCGTGAGTTCCAGTATCTTTTCGAACGAGGGCCGTTTCCCGTCCGGCCCTTCGGGGTTCGATTCCCGAACCGTTACGTATTCTCAGAATTTTTGAACAAAAGAGATTTCGCGTTTGGCCGTGCCGGTTTTCTTTTTGAGATTCCGATAGATTTCTTCGATGTAATCGAATTCGAGGATATGCGCGAGGTAGTCGAAATCGATTTCCTTGGCGACGTAGTAGAATTCGTCGTCGTTTTTCTCCGCGTAGTCCAGGCAAATGACTCACGCGTAGTCTTCCGCTCCGACGGTCAGGTTTTCCGACATGCAAAAAAAGTTCGTATGGGAAAACATGCTTTGGCTGAACAGCTTGATCCCGTTGCTGATTTCGCCGTTGAATCGGATGACTCCGCCGACGTGCAATATTTGCTTGGTCCAGACGGTATCGAGGAATCGGACCGCCAGTATTTCGTCTTTCTTAATCGGGCTTTCTGCGACATTGGGAAAGAATATGTTTCTCAATGTTTCTTCGGATTTGCTCGGTATTTGTTTTTTCGCGGCCATGGGATTGGTATTGGAATATGCGCGTACGGGGGAATTGTGGCATATTTTGGGGGGATGTGCAAGAAAGAAAGGGGTGGAAATTTTTTCTAGATGGTTTTGTTATTTCGTGTTTAGAATCAAAGGAATATTGGATTTTCTCAATTTTTCTTCTGAGCTTGTCTAAAATCTTCATCTAATTTCATCTTCTTCTATTTCTCTTTCTATGTCTCTGTCAATTGATTCCTCTTCCTCGGTAAACAAGACTTCGGAAGGGAAATATTCCCTTTTTAGAATTTTTATATCGAGTCAGATCGTATCAAGCAGGAT
>CAIVSN010000115.1 GCA_903908595.1 uncultured bacterium | reverse complement strand
GTTGTCAAAAAAGCCCCGTACGTTTCGTACGGGGCTTTTTAAAGTGAGGATTTCTCCTATTTCAACCATTTCCTCTGAACGAATCCGGTTCCCTTCGCCGTTCGGACTTCCACCCATCCGTATCCGACGGAGTCGAGGATCACGACCCGTTCGCCCGTTCTCGCATACCGGATAGTTCGGTAATCGGTACCCGGTCCGGTGCGGAGGCTCAGGGAATAGGCTCGGACAGTTGCGTAGTTCACGACATAATCAGGATTGTACCCCGCTTCGAATATCCGAGCGTCCACTCTCGCCAAGTCGCTGTCCTGAAGCGTTCGGAGATATTCGAGCCGCACCCATCCTTCGCTTCCGTGGACTTGGATTTTGCCCCATCCGTCCTTTTCTTCGACGAGGAGAACCCGGCTGTTCCTTGGCAGGATTTCCACCAGATTGCTCTGGATGTTCCGGGTCGTTCGCACGATGACGGAGTTGGAAGCGCTGATGAATCGGACTCCCGGTTGGAATATGGCGATTTCGCCGGTTCCGGTCGGAGAGGTAAAATCCTGGTCTACGATGGCATATTCGAATCCCGGTCCCTGTACGACGAAGCCTTTCGGAGGCTGGGTGATGCTCGTAGGATTCGCAACGGGTTCCGTCGTTTCCGTTTCTGGTTCCCCATTCGTTGCGGGTACGGTCGGTATCGTCGCGTTCGTCGTAGGCTTCTTGACGGTCGTAGGTTTCTTGACCGTCGTCGGCTTCTTAATGGTCGTCGGCTTCTTGACCGTCGTCGTCGATCCGGATTGGGAAGTTCCGGATTGGGTTCCGGTAACTCCGCCGCTTCCGTTTGCCGTCGTTCCGGATTGAGTGCCGGTCGTCGATCCGCTCTGGTGTACCAATGAGGAAGTGGATCCGTAGTTGATGGCTCCCCATCCGCCGCCTCCGGTGCCGCCTCCGGAGTATCCGGTAGTTCCGGGATTCGTTGGAGGGATAACTGGTGCCGTAGCGAATACTACGGGCGTTACGGCACTGTCGGTCGTGTTGCCAAGCGCGTCGACGGCCCGGACGAAGGTGTAGTACGATACCCCCTGTTGGATTCCGACGATCGTTCCGGAATGGCTGAGACCGGCCGTGGATCCGGACCAAAGGAGGCTGCTCAATACGTTCGATCCCGTTCCGACGTAGAAAGTCGAAGTCGTCGTTTCGTCGGTCGTGAATGCGTAGTATCCGATGGAGACGCCGTTCACCGTGGTTCCGGAGAAGCTCTGTCCGCCGATGCCCGGGGCGAGATTATCCTGAACGAGGGTAAGCGTTGCCCCGGTACTCACGTTTCCTGCCGCGTCGATGGCGATGACGTTGAAGGTCGCTCCGGTGTTTGCCAAGAGGGGAATCGACATCGTGAAGGTTCCTGATGCCGTGCCTACGGAAACGATATTTCCGGTGAAGGCGCCACTTCCGACCACGCTGGCTTGTACGGTCGCTCCGGATTCCGTCGTTCCATTGAGGGGGAAAGAAAGAAGCGTGGTAGATCCGGTACTATTGCCAAGGGACAATGCGGGCGAAATGGAATCCTGCGTGATGCTGAAGTTGCTGGAGATTTGCGCTCCCGCCGCGTCGCTGGCCGTAATGGTGAAGCCATTGACCGCGTTCGGGATAAGCGTCACGACCGTGGAGAATGCTCCCGATCCGCCCGCCGTGGTATTCGCGCTTCCGGAACCGGTAATCGCGATGTTCGCGCCGGCCTTGGTCGTACCGGAAACCGTGAAGGTCGCGGCATTGGTAAGGGTGACTCCGGTAGAAGTGAGGGAAAGCACGTTGAGGGGAATCGGATCCTGAGTCACCGATACTCCTCCCGTTCCGCTATTTCCCGCAGCGTCCGTTGCCGTGAGTACGAGGGCGTTGACCGCTCCGATCTGGAGGGATACCGGGATGCTGAACGCTCCCGAACCGTCCGCGACGCCTCCGACGACCGCTCCGGAACCGCCCGCGATAATGAGGGTGGCCAAAGGTTCCGTCGTACCGGTCATCGCGTAGCTCGTGAGGGAAGTCACGATGCTCGGGCTTCCGACCGCGACCGTAGGCGCGATGGAATCGTGAATGACCGTGAAACTTCATGTCGCCACGTGTCCGGCCAGATCCTGTGAACTCAAAGCAATGGTATTCGACGCGTTCGTGAGAAGCGTTACCGGGAAGGTGAAAGTTCCGTCAGCCGTAGTCCCGGTCTGGGTCGATCCTCCGACGTGCACGAGCGAGAGGTGGGAATTTGCCTTGGTCGTACCCGCCACGTTGATGCTTGCCGCGTTCGTCGCCGTAGGCAATGCCGGAGTAACGATGAGCAGGTTGAGGATCGAATCCTCGTAGACGGTGACCGATCCGCTGGACTGGTTCGAAGCGGCGTCGGTCGCGGTCACGGTGAGCGTATTTACGGAGTCCTGGAGGAGCGTAGCGGAAACGCTAAACGCGCCGGTGCCGCTGGACGTCGTCGATCCCACTACGGAACCGGATTGGTTCGTAACGGTGACGTTCGCGTTCATTTCCGTCGTTCCGTCAATCTGGAAAGTGCCGCTGTCGACGATGGAACCGCTCATGGTCGAGATGACCACGGTCGGAAGGATGTCGTCCTGGGTGACGGTGAACGAACCGCTGTAGGTGTTGCCACCGAGGTCCGTCGTCGTCACGTCGAGCACATTCGGCGCGTTCCGGTTGAGTTCGATCGTTCCGGAGAAGCTTCCGTCGAGAGCGGAGGTCACGTGGACGGCTCCGGATCCCCCGACGATTCCCACGTCGACGTTTGCTTCGGTGGAACCGCTGAACGTCACGCTGGATTGATTGGTGACGTTCGCGCTGGTAGCGAAGGAGAAAATCGGATTGATGCTGTCCTGGATGACCGTAAGGGTCGAAGTCCCGACGTTGCCCGCCGCGTCCGTTGCCGTCACGGTGACGGTGTTCGAAGCGTTGAGGCCCAAGGCGACGCTTCCGGAGAAGTCGCCGTTACCGAGGGAAGTGATGGTCGTGCTTCCGGAGACGGTAGAGATGGTCATCGTCAATCCCGGTTCGGAATTACCCGATATCGTGCAAGTTCCGGAGTTCAAGGTTTGGTGGTCGGGCGTGCCGATGGCGACGACCGGCGGAGTATTGTCTACCGTGAGGCCCGTGACGTGGTATCCGGACACGTTTCCCGCCACGTCGATCGCGACGGCTCCGTATTGTCCGTCGTTGACATCAGGAGGAATCGGGAAGGAATAGGCCAAATCGGTCCCGGCATTCATTTTTCCAATGAATCATGATCCGCTGAGGATGAGGGAATCAATATTCCCTTGGGTATTCGCTACCGATCCGCTGAGGACGAAGAAAATATTTCCCGGTTCGTCAATCGAAAGTTTCGTGGACGTCGTATCTCCGGATTTTCGGATTTCCGTCGCGTTGACCGTGGTAGAAATCGCCGGTGCCGTAAGGTCGGTCGCGGTCGCGGAGTAGCCGAACGCCACGCCGGGAACGTTGGCCATGAGCCGGAGCTGGGTGCCGCTGGCCGTTGCCGTCACTCCGGTGGAAGTGATGGCCGAAGCGAGTTGGCTCGCTACGGTGGAAGAGTCGTCGAGACCGTTGGCATTGCTGAGATACTGGTACGCGCTTCCGTTAACCGTGACCTGGAACGTCCATTTCTTGATCACGTTGTACGCGACGACGTCGACGATTTGCGCGACGGCTGGGACGTTGACCTGGATGATGGTTCCGTTTTGGGTATTCGTCACTCCGAGCGTGCTGAAGGTGAACGGAGTTCCGGGAACCTTCGCGGTTACGATGAGCGATCCTCCGGAAAGGGAAGTCAATACCGGTCCGACCCCGTCGATAGCGCCCCTCAAATCGGTTATCGTCGCGCTGGTATCGCCATTGAACGGTACGGAAAGCGGCGTTCCGTTAAGGGAAAGGCTCAGTCGGTCTCCGGCGTAGAAACTCGGAAGATTCAGTGCATCTACTTGCGCGACGGCGGAAACGTTCGATACCGTAATCGTGCTGGCAACCGTGTTCGTCAGGGTCAAATTCCCCATGGCGAACGGGATTCCCGCCACTTCGGCGCTTACCGTGACGACCAGTCATGAACTGATGGCCGATACTCCGGAGAGCGCGTCGACTTTGGAAGAGAGATCTGCCATGGTGGCCGCTTCCGATCCGGAGTAGCTGACCGTAACCCCGCTTCCGTTGACGGACATTCCGATGACGTCTCCGGCAACGAGGCTTCTCGGCGCGGTGACGGATTCGATCTGGGTGACCGCGAACACGTTCGGCGTGATATTGGTTCCCGCTACGGACATATCGATGGTGAGGGTGCCCGCGGTAAAGGGGATTCCCGGTACTTCCGCGGTCAATACGATGGTGGAACCGGCAGGAGTCGCGGATACGCCGGCAACGCCGTCAATCTGCGCCGCCAGGGCCGCGAGGGTCGTAGCGGAATCCGACGTGAAGTTCTGGGTGATTCCGGATCCGTTGACCGTGACGTTCATCACTTCTCCGGTAACGATGCTTCGGGAGAACGCATAGCTGTCGATTTGGGCCCCGCTTGCCACGTTCGGCACTTGGTTGACGGGAGAAACGGATTCTCAGGTGATGAGCAGGCTGCTCGAAAAGGCGGTTCCGGGATTTTTTGCTTGGATAGTCAAAGTCTGCGATCCTCCGGAGAAGCTCGAGTTTACCGCCCCGGCTCCTTCGAATTCTCCGGCGAGGAGGGTGAAGGTCGTGTCGTTGTCGGTCGAGAATGCTTGCGATACGGGAGTTCCGTTGATATTTCCCGATACCGTCGTGGCTCCGGAGAGCGCGTACGGCACGGAATAGGCGTCTACCTGGGCCACGGCAACCACGTTCGGTTGGAGTACGGTACCGCTCGAAGCGTTTTGGACTTGGGTCAGGTTGATTTGGAGGTTTGCCCCGGTGGAAGTGGCGGTAACAGTGAGCGCATTCGATCCGCTTGCGGTCGCGCTGACCCCGCTGATACCGGAAATTGCCGTTGCCACATTGCCGAGGGTAGTGGAAGAATCCACGGAGAACGGCGTACTGGTCAAAGAACCGTTGACGGTCACCTCGACTACGTCGCCCGCCACGAAGTTCGTAGCGAAGGCGATGGATTGGATAGCCTTGGCTCCGACCGTATTGGAAATCGTCCGGTTAGCGAGGCTGTCGTGGGTAACCGTAAGGGTTCCCGCAACATAGGCGTTTCCGGCGGTTTCTGCCGATACGGTCAGGATGTTTCCGCTCGAAGTCGCCGCGAGGTAGGGAAGATTGTCGATGTTGCCGGCGAGGTTCGCAACGGTCGCGTCGGAGTCGCTGAGGAAGGTCTGGGAATACGTCGTGCTGTCGATCGTGACTTCGAGGGTATCTCCGTCCACGAGGGTCCGGGGAACGGTGTAACGGTCGGATTGCGCTATCGCGACTTGGGGAGCGGCAGAAGAAGTGGAAAGGGTACCCGGCGTCGTCGAATTGCTGAAGGCGATAGCCGTGGTGCCGGATTGGCTCGTGGAACGGGTATACGTCACGCCGTTCGTAGTGCCGCTCGGGGTCAGCATCCCGTTCGCAGTGTCGGAAAGCCCGCTGATTCCGCGAAGGAGCGCGGCAATCGTATCGACGTTGCCCGAATTGATGTCGACGAGCGCCGTGGAATCCCCGCTGCAGTCGTAATCGTTGGCTCCGCTCATGAACGTGATGCCGCAGTCTCCAACGATCATGCTGTCGTTTTCCAAAGGAATCGCGAGCAGGGCGATGGATCGGCTCGCCCGCACTTCCGCGAGATTTCCCGCGACGACGGCAGCGGCGACGGCCGTGCCGGAAGTCTGGAGATCGGTGTACGCGAAGGTTACGCCGGCCGTGGCAGCGGTTACCGTCAAAGTCCGGGAGGGTACGTCGAACGTCGCGTCGACTCCGCTTTGACCGTTGACGGTCGAAGTCAGGGTTACGAGCGTTGCGGCATCGCTTCCGGCAAACGGTACGTTGACTGCGACTCCGTCAATCGTACCGGTAATGGAATCGCCCGTGATGAGCGTGTTTGGCAGGGTATAGGTTACGACCTGCTTGACCGGAACGATAGGGTTCTGAAGGACGGTAGGGGAAGTCTGATTGAGGACTCCGAGCGTGGAAATCGTGAAGGAAACCCCGGGAGTAACCGCCGTGAGGGTAACGGTTCGGGTAACGAGCGATGCGGAAGCGGAAATTCCTCCGGAATTCAGCTTGCCGGCAAAAGCGGTGATCGTGGCATTGGAACTTCCGGTATAGCTCTGGGTGACGGTGGAACCGTTCACGACCATGGATATTTCGTCCCCTGAGACCAATGGGCGGGCGAACGTGACGGATTCCCTTTGGGATACCGCGCTGACGTTGCCGGTTACCAGGGTGTCCGTGAGTTGGGTTCGGATGGCAAAAGGCGTCGCGACGAACGGAGTGCCTCCCGATTGGGCGGTAATCGTGACGGTTTTGAGGCCGACGTTCGCCGTTGCCCGTACGGATGGCAATGCGTCGATGGAAGATGCGAGAAGATTGAGGGTGTTGGCGCTTGAACCGCTGAAGGCGACCGATACGTTGGTACCGTCGATGCTCCCGCTGAGGGTATCGCCGACGACGAAACTGCGGGCGAAGCTGAGCACGTCGATCTGGGCGACCGCGACGACGTTCGGTTGGATTGGCACGAGTACCGCTTGGCCTCCGGTGACGGAGAGGGTACCGAGCGTGAACGGAACTCCGGGAGTCGCCGCGGTGATGGTGATGGTGCTTCCGACTACGGTGGCGTTCACGGGTGCGAGCGAATCGATTTGGTTAACGAACGCGTCGAGCGTTGCCGCCGAACTTCCCGTATACGATTGGATTACTCCGCTTCCGGAAACCGTCAGGCTGAGCGTTTCCCCGGCATCGATGGCGCGAGGGAGGACGATCTGGTTGACCTGGGCTACCGGTACGACGTTGGCCTGTACTACGGAACTTATGACGTTGCTGGACTGGGTGACGATATTCGAAAGGCTGAAATCGTTCCCCGCTACTTTCGCGATCAGGTGAACTTTGCCGGTGCTTCCGGAATAAGCAGCCGCTACTACGGTGCCGTTCGTGATCTGCGTAGCGAGATCCGTGAGCGTTTGCGCCTTGCTGGCGTTGAAACTCTGGATGATTCCAGTTCCCGCGACGGTAACTCCGATGACGTCCCCGGCGATGAGGTTCGCGGGGATGAGCAACTCGGCTTCCTGAGCTACGGCCACGACGTTGTTGACGAGCGTGGAAAAATTCCTGGCGGCCGCGTCGATGACGAGATCCGGAGTCGGGATTCCGGTACCGGGAACCGAACTGGACACCGTATAGGTACGCGTTGGAACGTCTATACTGGAATTAACTTCCGCAAGGTTGTCAATCTTTACGTTGAGCAGGCCGAGGGTCACGGCGCTGTTCGTGTCGAAACTCTGGGTTACCGTCGTTCCGCTGAGCGTGAAGGTGAGACTGTCTCCTGGGTTAAGATCCCGGGGCACGGAGAGGGTGACCACTTCCGCGACCGGGACGACGTTCGTCTGGGTAAGCGTGGCATCCAAAGTCGGGTTCGCCCCGAAGGCAAAGCCCGGAAAGACGATTTGGGAAATAATGGCAATGAGTGAAACCGTCGCAATGCTGCGGCGAAATGACTGAAATATTCGCATATGCAAAAAATGGGGGTGAGGCGATACTTTTCGACCATACATATTTGTATGTGTTTGTCAATAATTGTTTTCCACAAAGTTGAACAAATGTTTTATTCATCATAATTATATGGAAAAACAAATGAAAATTTCATCGGATAGCCTGTACATTTCGCCGTTGGAATTCGTAATATAAACTTTGAAAAAACCGATTTGTCAATCTTCGGATTTCCCAAAACTTCCTTCGCGGCATATCCAATACCGATTTCCCGTGAAATCGGTATTTTTTGATTTTCTTAATTATGCGATATTGCCCCTTGCCATTTTTTCAGACCTGGGAAATCCTTGACATTTGTACCCAACCAAAGTGGGTTTTCGGAATTTTATAGTTTTGCCAAATTCATTTGATTCGCCTTGCTTCCCGCGAGCAGGCCAAGTGAACGTATTTTTCGTTTTCCGAGCTTGTCCGGCGCGGTCTGGACCGAGGAAAACGAAAAATACGTTCACCTGGCCTGCGATCAAGTGGAGTTGGATTAATTTGGTATTACAGATTTGGAATAGATTTTATTTTTCTTCTTTCGGGAGTTTATCGGGAATAAGTGACCGAAGAAAAAAAGATATCCGAATATGTGACTGGAAAAACCGGGAAACCGATTCCCGTTGGGTATATAATGCCTACATGGCAAAGATGCAACGTATTTTTGCTTGGAGACTTAGAGCCCTACCGGATCGATTCGAGCCGTTCGATCAGGCTTTTCCCGACGGTTCTTCCCGTGCACCAGGCGGCCTGGAGGTTGAATCCCCCGGTCACCCCGTCGACATTGAGGACTTCGCCGGCAAAAAACAGCCCGGGCGAAATTTTCGATTCCAGGGTTTCCGTATCGACCTCGTCGCAGTCCACGCCCCCGGCGGTCACGAATTCGTCTCCGGCCCGTCGGGACTTGAGCGTCAGCGGGATTCATTCCCCGAGGATTTTTGACAAGGTTTTTCGGTCTTCCCGGGAAAGGGTCGCGCCCTTGAGGTTCAGGATGCGGTTCGGGAGGATGCCGGCCGTGCCGAGCGCGTCCACGAGGCGGCGGGGGAGGGGATCGAGGAGGTTGCGCACTTCCCGGTTGCCGTGGATTTTCGCTTCCTTTTCCATATATGAGTCCCAATCGGGCATTTGCCAGCCGGCGAGCGGGGACAGCGATATCTTGAGCGGACGTTCCGCGTCGATCGTCTCGAAGGCGAGCAAGGAAGAGAACGCGAACGGCGCGGGCCCGGATATCCCGAAGTGGGTGAACAGCAGCGGCCCGTCGGTGAAGGTTTCCGCGTTCCACTTGAGCCGGGCCTTGGGAAGCGATATCCCGGAGATCTCTTTCGGGAAATTTTCCAACGTCTCGAAGCTCGAAAGCGAAGGTCCGAGACGCGTGACGGTATGCCCGAGCCTTCTCGCGAAACCGTAGCCGTCACCGCTCGATCCGGTGTGCGCGTAGGCGTTGCCGCCCGTGGTAATGACGACGAAGTCCGCGACGATTTCGGATTCAGTGGATGATAAACGGTATTTTCCGTCCAGATAGCCGACGTCTTTAATATCCGACGATCGGTGGACGGTAATTTTTTCCTGATTCATTCCGAAAATTTTCTCGAAGGTCCCGATGACGTCGGCGCCCGAGTCAGATACCGGGAATACGCGCAGGTCTGCTTCGCACTTCATTGGTACCCCCCGCGTCTCGAACCATTCCCGTACTTTCTTCGGTCAGAATTTGCCGAGGGAGTGCTTGAGGAATTCCGCACCACGGGTGTATTTGCCGAGGAGGATCTTCCGGTCGGCGATGCCAGTGGTCACGTTGCATCGGCCTCCGCCGGAGATGGAGACCTTCTTTCCGAGGACGGCGTTCTTTTCGAAGAGGCGGATTTCGAAATCTTCCGTGGGATTTTCGATATGATCCAAGAGGGTGGCCGCGCACATCATGCCGGCGGCGCCCCCTCCGATGATCGCGATGGTTTTCATGGGTGGTTTTTTGGGAAGTGTAGGGGTTTTTGGGAAAAAGACCAGTTTGGATTGCTTTTCTTCTTTTGCTTATATCGGTAGTTTTGCGTATACTCGAGACAATATCCGTTAATTTCTTCCTATGGAATGATTTTCTTCACTCGCCAAACAGTCCTTGACGGTTTTTGGCGTATTTGCCGTAACGGCATTTTTGTCGTATGGATCGTCCGATATGGGCGGATCGATCAAATCGACGCCGTACGCTACGAGAAACGTAAGTGCCGATGCCCTCCTGAACCGACTCACCAACGGAAACGGTTCAAAAATCCTCGATGGCGTAGTTGCCAAAGTGAAGGCCAGGGCCGAACAGGTATGAGGCGTTCCGGTAAACCTTTCCCTTTACAACGGGTATTTGGATACGTATCTCTTCAAAGTCGATCAGCTAGACAATACCACGAGAGCCCAGATCGGTCCCGATTACGCGTTTATTTTCCAATACGTGTATCCGAGGGTGGCCGAGCTCAAGAAATCCGCCGATCAACTCGGCACGATAGTAGCCTCGCTCAATACCATGGTCGGAACCTGAGCTTCCAGTACCGGCGGTACTGTTTCCTCCGCCCCATGTAACTCCGAGCAATATCGGGATGATAGCGGAACGTGCAAATGGATTACCAAAACCTGTCCGGACGGCAGCGTTATCGCCGGAATGGCACGGTGTTCAACCGAGCTTCCCTCCACCGGTTATTCCATACCGTCCAATAAACCGACCATCGAATTCACCGCTTCTCCCGACCGGGTAGCGAGAGGGGGAAGTTCCACCCTGACTTGGAAGGCTACCGATGCTACCGGCTGTACGAGTCCAGAATTTTCCACGGACAATGCCGCGAACGGCGTGTACGTGTACAAGGCGCCGTCGCCGACGGGTACGCCCGGAGACGGAAACAAGGGATTCCATATCACGTGTACCGGGGATGGAGGTTCGTCATCCGAATTCATCATCGTTGCCGATTATGAGTCTAATGGCACGGTAAACGGACCGGTTGCCGGAAGCACTTCTTCCATTACGGTCTTTGTAGTCGGACTCGCGGAAGCCGGAGCTCAGTGGCCGATTATGACCAATACCAAGTTTTATCTCCAAACCGTCACGGCCGGAATGAAATCCTGCAGCGTAGGCGCATCATCTACCGACGGCATGGTAGGATCGTTGGCGGTCGCGGATCCTTCGAGCAGCATACAGTATCTGCAGTATTCCAAGGCCGGTACGTACGATTTTAAGCTGACTTGTATCGGCAAGGAAGCGACGCCGATCACTTCTACCGCCACCGCATCGGTAACGGTCGTGGCTCCGGTAGCGCAAGCCTGTCCCGTATCTACTGCCGGTACGTTCCCGAACTGCGTAACGAAAGCGTCGATTTCCATTGATGCGACGAATACGACCCCAATCAAGCAATTGAATATGAACTATCCCAAGACAACCGATACGAGTTCGTACTACCTTCTCGATTTCGGCGACGGTACGACCTTCGGTGGCACGAGTCAGACCCTGGATGCTTCTTCTTGCAGTCCGATTGATGATTATGGTACGTGCGCGGGTTCCCTCAATCACGCTTATTCGGCAGCCAAGGAGACTCGCACGGCTTCTATGAAGACCGTTGCGACGTACGTTCCCAAATTGCACTACGTTTCAAGATCGAATTGCCCTGGCTGTTCCGTTCAGCAGGCAATGGAGCGTACCCCGGTAATTGCCACCGGTGCTGAGGTCACCATTACGGATGCCCCTAAGGTATATTTGACCACGACCACGAAGACCGCCTTCCCGCTCCTGACCACGGATTTATCCCTATCGGGAATTGACTCGGTAGACACGACTTTCTACAGTTGGGCACCCGTAGGCGGAGCGTGAGCCCCATATACGATTATGTATTCCGGGGGCAACGCGAACAATTGTTCGGTAGGGGAAGGTTGTGTTACCGTTATCCCGTGCAACCCCGGTAATACAGGCGTCTGTGCGGTTCCCACATCGTTTACCCACAAGTACGTTTGGAAAAATGCCGCTGGCGATTTGAAAACTCCGGACAGTTACCAGGCGCGTCTTGTCGATAGCGGTGGAAATATCTTGGGAAT
The DNA here is from genome assembly GCA_903908595.1 of uncultured bacterium. Taxonomy (GTDB): domain Bacteria; phylum Patescibacteriota; class Gracilibacteria; order BD1-5; family UBA2023; genus CAIVSN01. The sequence goes on along the minus strand of CAIVSN010000115.1, from coordinate 315 downwards.
CGTGAATGTTACGGTTTCCTGTACCAAGCGTGGCAACGGGTTGTGCGATGCGCCGACTGCGAAATAGATCGATGCCGCTGGTTCTCTTTGGAGGCTTCGGATCCCCGTAGCCGATTGTTTTCGATAAGAGGAGTTTTTTCCTTGTCAACGAACAATGAGTGAGCCTAATACCAAATTAATCTAACTCCACTTGCTCGCAGTCCAGGTGAACGTATTTTTCGTTTTCCTCGGTCCAGACCGCGCCGGACAAGCTCGGAAAACGAAAAATACGTTCACCTGGCCTGCTCGCGGGAAGCAAGACGAATCAAATGAATT
>CAIVSN010000114.1 GCA_903908595.1 uncultured bacterium | reverse complement strand
TCGTGGGATTTGTGGGTTTATGTATGATATACATAAATAATTTTTGTTATTTAAAATAGCTTGGATTCCCCTGATGTCGAAAGAAATGACACTATTTTAAAAAAAGATTTGCACCATATCGCCTTTTGCATACAATGCGCAGGCTTTAGTTGTATATCCAAACCTGATTTTCCGCATCCAGTATGCCAAAACAAGATAATATAGAGGTGGAGGGAGTCATTGTGAATACCCTCCCTGGTGCGGTTTTCGAGGTAAAACTTCCCGATGAATTCGGAGGGAATGTCATCCAAGCGTACATTTCAGGAAAAATGAGAAAGCACTTTATAAGCTTGATAGTCTGAGACGCCGTTCTCGTCCATCTTACCCCGTACGACCTCACCAAGGGGCGTATCGTATTCCGAAAAAAATAATCTATGAAAGTTCGACCATCCGTAAAGAAAATCTGCGAAAAATGCTCTATCATCCGACGAAAGGGGGTGGTACGGGTAATTTGTGAGAATCCAAAGCACAAACAGCGTCAGGGGTAATTTATTTTATTATACTATAGCGACATGGCACGAATTGCCGGGGTAAATCTCCCCACAGGAAAGCACGCGGAAATCTCTCTCATGTATTTATACGGAGTGGGACGACCCCTTGCGCAAATCATTTTGGACAAGCTCGGCATCGAGCGGAACCGGAAAATCGAAACCCTCTCCGAATCCGAACTCGACCTTATCCGTGAAGAACTCAAGTCCTACGTGATCGAAGGGGATCTCCGACGGGAGGTCCAACAGAATATCAAGCTGCTCCAGGAAATCAACTGCTACCGCGGGCAACGACATAAGAAACGCCTTCCGGTACGAGGACAACGAACGAAGACCAATGCTCGGACCCGTAAATGAAAGGCCGTGGCAATCGCTAACAAGAAAAAATAATCATCCAGTATGGCACCAACTCTCAAACGAAGCAAAAAAACCAGGAAGAACGTCGCGGAAGGAATCGTTTCGATTACCGCCACGCTCAACAACACTCATGTGGTGGTCTCCGACAAGGAAGGAAACGTTCTCACTTGGGCGACCGGGGGAAGTTCCGGATTCAAGGGGGCTAGGGAGGCGACTCCGTACGCGGCACAGATTACGAGTGAAAACGCGCTTTCCAAGGCTAAGACGCTCCATGGCCTCGAAAAGGCCACGGTATATATCCGGGGAATCGGTGCTGGTCGCGAACAGGCCATCCGTGGTATCATCAATGCCGGGGTAGACCTCCAGGCCATCTTCGATATCACTCCCATCCCGCACAACGGATGCCGGAAAAAGAAAATTCGAAAATTATAATTCTTCCCTCTCATGCGTTACACAGGACCAAAAACCAAACTCTGCCGTCGCGAAGGAGTCAATCTCTTCGGATCCGAGAAATACGACCTTTCTCAAAACCACCGAAAGCCGCTCGGAGCGAAATTCGGAAAGACTTCCGGTTTCGGGCTCCAGCTCCGAAAGAAGCAAACCGCTAAACGGATGTACGGAGTCAGTGAAAAACAATTCGCCAACTACTACAAGAAGGCCAGCCAACTTTCCGGGGTTACGGGTGACAACATGTTGTCCATGCTGGAACGACGGCTCGACACGGTCATATTCCGATCGAACTTCGCCAGGACCCCAATGCAGGCCCGCCAATTCGTCGGTCACGCCCACTTCGTCGTCAATGGGAAAAAGGTGAACATTCCATCCTACCAAGTATCCGTTGGAGACGTCATCGAACTCCGGGAAAAAATGAAGGAATCCCCAATTTACAAGGGGCTCGTCGCGGAATACGAAGAATTTATCAAATCGAATTCAAACGGTAACGTAACCAGTACGAAATGGTTGGAGGTTTCCCCTACGAAACTCAAGATCACGATAAAGGCGCTTCCTCAGAAAGAAGACTTCGACAAGACTATCGACATCGGAAAAATCATCGAGTTTTACTCAAAATAGAAGCATTTTATCGCAAGACATTCACCCCTACCGTATGCATATCATTCACAACACGATCGGTGTACCAAAAATTCTTCAGGAACCTGTCGCAGTCAATTCGGCAAAGTTTACCGTTCAACCGCTCCCTTCGGGATTCGGCGTGACAATCGGGAATTCGCTCCGTCGGGTCATGCTTTCATCCATTCCGGGGTGTCGCGTAACCGGAGTTAAGATTAAAGGAATTTCCCATGAATATGCGACGATTCCAGGAATTAAGGACAGCGTTCTCGACATTCTCCTCAATCTCAAATGATTGGTAGTATCCATGAATGCCGGAGACCTCGAATGGATTCACTTGACGAAATCGAAAGCCGGTAGGGTTTCTGCGGCTGATATCAAGGCCAGTTCTGACATCACCATCCAGAATCCCGATCTCTATATCACCGAAATCGACCGGGATGGATTCGAGCTCGATATGTCGATCCGAGTCCAGAAATCCGTCGGGTATCTCTCCGTCGAAGAATTGAAAGAACAGGAAGAGGATGTGAACGTACTTCTGGTCGACGCGAATTTTTCCCCGGTTCACTCCGTCAAATACGACGTGAAGAACCAGCGGGTCGGCGAGATGACGAATCTCGATTCCTTGGAAATCACCATCGTTACCAACGGCGTAATGTCTCCGGAAAACGTCCTTCGATTCTCTGGCGACATGCTCTCTTCCTACTTCGGGATTTTCAATGAAGAAGGGTTGCAGGTCGAGGGTTCGTTCATTGGCAATATCAAAGAAATCCTCGAACGGGAAAAAATGGAAATCAAAAGCGAATTGGAGAAAGAGACGTATACTCCCATCGAAATCATCGGACTCTCCCCTCGGACGCTCAACGCGCTCGTCAACGGCGAAATCCTCTCGATCGAGCAGCTCACGAAGTGTACGGAAGCCAAGCTTTCTTCCATTAAGGGTTTCGGAAAGAAAGCGATGAACGAGGTTCGCGACGCCCTTCGCGAACGGGGACTCAAACTCCTCGGAGACGATTAATTCGAATAATTACCTACTATGCGACACCGCGTTAAAAAATACAAGAATTTCAAGAAGAAGGATCTCGACCACCGCAACGCGATGCTCAGAAACCTTTTGACGAGCTTCTTCACCCACAAGGCCATCACCACCACCGAAAAGCAGGCGAAAGCCATTGTCGGAGAAATCGATCGGCTTATCAACGTAGCGAATACCAAAGACAACGGTAACGCTATCCGCGAGATTGCCTCCATCCTTTTCACCAAGCAGGCCGGTATCGAACTCATGACCAACGTTGCTCCGCAATACAAGGGACTCATGAGCGGATTCACCCGGATTACCCCCATCAAATACCGAGACGGTGACTCGGCAAAAGTCGTTAAACTTGAACTCGTAAAATAGTATGAAAACATTAATGCCAAAACAGATCGATGGCAACGATCGCAAATGGTTCGTCGTCGATGCCGAAGGGAAAACCCTCGGACGGCTCGCAACCACTATCGCCACTCACCTGAAGGGAAAAAACAAGGTGAATTACGCGCCCCACGTGGATAACGGAGATTTTGTCATCGTCCTTAACGCGGGAAAGATCGTCGTTTCCGGTAACAAGGAATCCGACAAGCTCTACCGGACGCATTCCCGGTTTATGGGGGGTCTCAAGGAAGTTCCTTTGGACCGGATGCGGGTGAAAAAGCCTACGGAAATGATGCGGCTCGCCGTGGTAGGAATGCTTCCGAAAAACAAGCTCCGATCCGAAATGATCAAGCGCTTGAAACTCGAACTCGGTGCGGAACACCACTACGAAGCACAAAAACCAGAACCACTTTCCATCTAATATGACTACTCTCCAATATTTCTACGCCATCGGTCGACGAAAGACTTCCACGGCACAGGTACGGCTCTTCATCGAAGCAGGGGCATCAACTATCAATGGCAAGCCCATGAGCGATTACGTCCACCGTGGCGACCTATTTTCCCGACTTCTGGCTCCCATCAAGGTTGCCGGACTCCAGGATCGGGTACGGTTCGAAGTCAAGGTCGAAGGCGGCGGTGAATCCGCGCAGGTTGACGCGATTGCCCACGGACTTTCCCGGGCGCTCGTAGAATCCAGCGAGGATCTCCGAAAGACGCTCCGGGGTTCCGGTCTCCTGACTCGTGACGCACGGAAGGTAGAACGGAAGAAGCCGGGACTCCACAAGGCCCGCAAGGCTCCGACTTGGTCAAAACGATAATTATTTATACCTGTTATGTCAACGATTAACCAACTGATTCGAAAACCCCGAAAGGACAAGACTCGAAAGAGCAAGTCCCCCGCGCTGCAAGTTATCAAGAATAACATCAAGCGGGTCACGTCCGATCTCGCTTCCCCACAGAAACGGGGCGTATGTACCAAGGTGTACACCATGACCCCGAAGAAGCCGAACTCCGCGCTCCGAAAGGTGGCGAAAGTCCGGTTGACCAACGGGTATGAAGTTATCTGCTACATCGGCGGAGAAGGTCACAATCTCCAGGAGCACTCCGTGGTGCTCATCCGAGGCGGGCGGGCGAAGGATCTTCCAGGGGTACGGTATCATATCGTCCGCGGAGTTCTCGATACCCAGGGGGTCGAGAAGCGCGGACAGAGCCGAAGTCAGTACGGTGCGAAGAAGCCAAAGGCTAAGAAGTAATTTCACGTAAACCACTACTATGAGTACCAAAGGAAGCGTTTCGCTCAATATGAAGAATGAAAAGCTCATGAAATTCGCTAACTACGTCATGAGATCCGGGAAGAAGTATCTTGCGCTCAAGATCCTTACGAACGCTTTTGAGACTATCAAGTCCAAAGGGCACGCAAGCCCGGAAGAAATTTTCGAAAAAGCCATCGAGAACGTCATGCCTCGGATCGAGGTTCGACCGAAACGGGTCGGAGGTTCCATCTACCAGGTTCCCCAGGAAGTGAAACCAGGTCGTCAGCTGGCGCTTGCCATCCGTTGGATCTTGGCTTCGGCACGGGCGAAATCCGGCGCGGATTTTTCCACCTTCCTTGCCAACGAACTCGTCGAGGCGTCACAGGAAACTGGAAACGCGGTCAAGAAGAAGCTCGAAGTATACAAGATGGCAGAAGCCAACAAGGCATTCGCCCGATTCGCGAACAAGTAATATCATCTGAATTTTAATTTAAACTACTATGGCACATAAAAAAGCCCAAGGTGCGACCAGTAACGGTCGTGACTCCCAAGCGAAACGACTCGGGGTAAAAATCTACGGTGGCCAACCGGCTCTCTCCGGAAACATCATCATCCGGCAAAAGGGCAACAAGTTCTGGCCGGGAAAGAACGTTTCCCAAGGAACGGACTTCACGCTTTTCGCTACGGCGGGAGGGGTAGTTCAATTCGAGGAAAAACGACGGACCCGATTCGACGGCCGGGTGTACCGAGATATTTACGTAAACGTTATCTAAACCGAAAAGGGCCGAACGGCTCTTTTTTTTCGTTTTGATTTCCCCGCCTTGACCATACAATAGCGCTTATGAGACTTTTGCGATACGCCCTCAACAATATCAAGCGGAGCCTTTTGCTTTCGATTTCCTCCATTGTGGTCATCTCCCTGATGACCTTTCTGATATTCGCGCTCTTTTTCACGGAATTCGTCATGCGGAGCCTGGCGGAATCCGTGAATTCCCGGCTTTCCCTGACGCTCAACGTCAAATCCGGATTTTCGAGTACGAGCCGGGAAGTGGTCGATACGCTCGCGAACCTCGAGCGAATCGCCCCGGGAATCGCTGCGACGTTCGCGTCTTCCCAGGATAATTTCGAGGTCCTCAAGGCCCGCGATCCCGAGCTGGCAAAGATTATCGACGACGAATCCCAGAACCCGCTCCCGAGCACGATATCCGTGAAGAACGTGCCCATCGAACAGTACGAAGCCCTCGACCGGGTGATTTTGCAAAACACCAGGGTTCTGGATATCAACCAGGAGAAGCACGCGAAATCCGTCATTAACTACCGGAACCAGTTCGAGCGCATCCGCATCGTCATTTCCGTTTTGTATTCGCTCCGTTTCGGGCTGTACTGCATCATTGCCTTTTTCCTGTTTTCCGTTTTCGTCGTGATTTTCCACAGCATCGGGAATGCGGTGTTTTTCTTCAGCGAAGAGATCCGGATTACCCAGCTGGTAGGGGGGCAAAAACGCTATATCTACGGGCCGTTCGTCATCCAGGGGATAATCTACTCGGCCTTGGCCATTCTTCTCAGCTGAGGCCTGTTTTATTACGGTATGCACGCGATCGGCATCGATACGTTCCTCGGGTCTTCCCACTTCATCGACAGTTTCTTCGAGCAAAGCATGGATCTGTTCGGATTCGTGAGCCTGTCGGTCGTGGTTCTGGGCGCTTTGAGCGGGCTTATTTCCTCGTGGAAATTCACGAAGTAATACCATATTAATCTAACTCCACTTGCTCGCAGGCCAGGTGAACGTATTTTTCGTTTTCCTCGGTCCAGACCGCGCCGGACAAGCTCGGAAAACGAAAAATACGTTCACCTGGC
>CAIVSN010000113.1 GCA_903908595.1 uncultured bacterium | reverse complement strand
CTTCTTTTGGGAGCTTATCGGCAATAGGTGACCAAAGAAAAAAATAGAAGATATCCGAATATATAAGCTAGAAAAACCGGGAAACCAAATTCGGTTGGGAATACTGGCCATATCCTCCGAAAAGTTTTACGTTTCCACTCGAAATCCGTACAATGCGGCAAATAATCCAAACTGCCCATGTTCTGATTTCCCAGTACGCCCGAACGGCTGACCCAGGAAGAAAAAATCGACTACCTCTACGACGAGCTCAAAAAGGACGAATCCCATCGCCGATGGTCCCGCGTCTGGAGCTGGATATGGCGGGGCTTTTTGATCGTCTCGACCTACTGGCTCTACCTGCATCCGGAAACCATGCTCAACCTGATCCAGGGATCGGTCGGAAAATCCGGCGTCACGGGACAGGTAGCACCGGGAGCTAACGATATGCTCCAATGACTTTTCGGTGGGGGAAAAATCATCGAAACCCCTCCGATTGTCGCCCCGGTTGCTCCGGCCGTACCCCCCGTCGCGGTAGTTCCGGTACCGGCAACCGCGAGCACCTGAGCAACTGCCGTCGCGGAACCGATTCCCTCGATAGCCACCGAATCGGGCGCGGTGGCCGGCATCGCCAGCGCAATCCCCGCTGATCCGGCAACGCCTTCCGTACCGTAACATTTCACGCGAACCCATGAAAATCACCAGCCTCGGGCATACCGAATGCCTCGTAGAAATCCCCTTGCAAAACGGCGCGACCTGGCGCCTCATGATCGACGGGTGGTATTCGTCATTCTCCCCCGCCGACTGTGCGGAGCGTACGCCACAGGTCGCTTTCGATTGGGAAAAATTGCCCGAGATCGACGTGCTGTTCGTATCGCATTCGCATATGGATCACCTCGACCCGTACTTCCTGACCGAATTCTACCGGCACCAGTCTCCCCTGCTCCTGCTCGCGGAAACCCTCGCCTACCTCGTGCCGACCATCCGGGAATTTCTTCCAGAAGGCACGCGGATCGAACTCCTGAAACACCTCCGGACCCAAACGTTCGAAGGGGAAGTCGAACTCACGGGCATCGTCTACGTCGAGGACAAGATTTCCAACGAGGACGACGTCATGACGCTCTTCGTCTCGCACGGCAAGGACGCCGCCTATTTCGAGATCGACATGATCCCGCCGATGATCTACGAGGAACAGCAGAAACTCCTCGACCTCTTCGAGTCCAAAAAATTCAAGAACCGGATTTACGTCCATTCAACCAACGAACTCGAAGGCAATCTCAGGCTCTTCGATTTTCCCAATACGAAAGCTCGGGAAGGCTGGAGAAAAGAATATGTCGCGATGCGCAAGGAAGAAATCCTCGAGCGCTACGCCACCTGCGTGGAACACGAACTCCCGTTCGCGAACCTCTGGAAACTCCCCGGCTACCGCTCGCTCTTCATCGGCCAAGGCCTCCAGTACCCCGTCCGATTCTCCCCGGCGCTCGCCAGGAACAAGATTTTCTGACTATCGGAAGTCGCGGGTACCTTCGGCAACATCGCTTCGCAGTTCGGATACCAGACCGCTTTCGAGGCATTGTACGGCGGCAACGGCCTCGATTTGCGTGGCAGTGGCACGATTGCCCCTGCGGACATTCCCGGCATCCAAGTCGGTGAAATCCTCCCGGCGGATATCCGCCACGACGCTCTCCCCTACCGCGCCGGCGGACCGCTCCATACGGACCAGCGGGATTTCGCGAAGCAGGAAAACGATATCCTGGAAGCGTTGAACGTACGTTTTCTCCCTACGAAAATCGCCGACCCGAATTATTCCCTCAAGCAGGCCATCATCCTGGACGAGCTCGGAGAATACGTCATCGAGGTACGGTACGGACCCGGAAAGCCCTTCGAATCAAGGTATTACGCCTGGGGTTTCTCCCGGTTCCGGTTCGAGCGCGTCATTCCAGCGAACGGACAGCATTTGCCGAAAATACAGGAACGCTACTTCGCGAACGACCTCACGGACTTCCTCGGAGGCCGGGCCGAACTCTACTGCAACTTCATCCAGGACCTCGACCCCGGGATGAACTACCGGCTCTGGACCGTCCTCGGGGCCGACTTCCTCAACCACGACCTCGTAGAGCGGAAATACCGGTATCATTTCGAACGCGCGAAAGCGGGGAAGAGCGCCGAGGAGTACGTACTGGGGATGTTCCGGTAAAAGCGCATATGCGGGACGTATTTTGGAAATATTCCCAACAGGAATTGGTTTTCGGTATTTTACGGTT
>CAIVSN010000112.1 GCA_903908595.1 uncultured bacterium | reverse complement strand
TGCTCCTGGGAAGTGTCAATTTGCCCCCCCTTAAAACCCCAACTCCCGAATATACCCCTCCATCTCCTTCTCCGTTTTTACCAGTTCCGCATTCAATTCCGCGATTTCTTTCTGAACGGCGGTTATATCCACTTCTTCTTCCTCCACGAACGTGTCCACGTACCGGGGGATATTCAGATTGAATTCATTCTCTTTGATTTCCTCAAAGGTCGCCACGAAACTGTATTTCTCTTCGATGATCCCCCTTGGTGATTTTCCTTCGTGAAAGACAGCATACGTCTCGACAATCTTTGCGATATCCTCAGGCCGGAGCTTGTTTTGGTTCTTCGCCGTCTCGAAACCTTGGCTCGCATCGATGAAAAGCACATTGGTATGGTCTTTCTTGCCACGATTGAATATGAGGATCGCCGCGGGGATACCCGTTCCGAAAAAGAGGTTTGCCGGCAGTCAGATTACCGCTTCGAGAAGGTTTTCCTCGATGGTCTTTTGTCGTATTTTTCACTCGCTGGCTCCTCGGAAGAGGACCCCATGAGGGACTACCACTCCGACTTTTCCCGTTCATTCGTAGGTGGTTTCTATCATGTGGGTGATAAACGCCCAATCCCCCTTGCTCTTTGGCGGCACTCCCCGCCAAAATCGGTTGTATTTGTCGCTTGCGGCATCATCCGCCCCCCATTTGTCGAGGGAGAAAGGAGGATTCGCCACTACCGTATCGAACTTCATCAGGGCGTCTCATTCTTTGAGTTTCGGATTGTTCAGGGTGTCCCCCCAGCGGATCGTGGCGTTGTCGAATCCATGAAGAAACATGTTCATGATGGCGAGCGCCCATGTGTTCCCGTTCGCCTCCTGTCCGAAAAGCGCGAAATCGTTGGATTCCACTTCTTTCCCGGCCTTTATGAGGAGCGATCCGGATCCGCAAGTGGGATCGCAGATACGGGAACCCGGCTTGCTTTTGACGAGCTTGGCAAGGAGCGTGGAAACCTCGCTCGGGGTATAGAACTCGCCCGCTTTTTTTCCCGCGTCGCTCGCGAAGTTCGAGATGAGGTATTCGTACGCGTCCCCGATGATATCGGTTCCCTGGAGATGGCTCGGTCACAGGTTGAGCTTTTCGTCGCCGAAGTCTATGAGGAGATTTTTGAGCCGGGTATTCCGGTCTTTCGTCTCGCCCAGCTTGTTGCTGTTGAAGTCGATGTTCCGGAATATGGAAGACCCGTCCTCGCTGCTGAGCTTTTCGCGGTTGGCTTCTTCAAAATCGATCAGGGCCGTATTGATGAGCTCCCCGATATTGGAATCGTTCCGGTGTTCGAAAAGGGAATCGAACGTCGAATTTTTCGGGACGATGAACCGCTCGTGCTTCATCGCATACTCCGCGCGTTCGGCATCCCCGTCGTATTTTTTCAAATGTTCGTCATGCTTGTCCCGATATACGTCGCTCACGTATTTGATGAACAGCATCGTGAGGATGTAATCCTTGTATTCGCTCGGGTCGATGACCCCGCGAAACGTGCCGCAGGCGTTCCAGATGATTTGGTTCAATTCTTTCTGCGTAATGATGGTAGCCATGGTACTATGAGTGAGAAGAGGTAAAAATTATTTGGCTTATGAGCCGTTCTTTCTTTTCCAGCAGTTTGTTTTGGAGTTCCCTTTCTTTCTTGTGCAGGGCGTCCAGCCGAATTATAAGCCGTTGTTTTTCCAATGGCGGTATATGGAATTCGAAGTTTTCGAGTACGGATTTCGGAATCGATGGGATAGTGGAACCCGAAAAATTATTTTGGAAGTACTCTCGATTTTGCGAGTGGTTCAGAACGATGCTCAGGTATTCGGGAGTTATCTCGTCGGTGGATTTGAGCCGAATGACGAAAAAGGTGGAGGAGGCCACGCAGGGTCAGTATTCCTTTTTGTAGAGGGTGGCAAAATTCCTGGTTCACTTCGCTACGAGCAAGATATCCTGGTCATGGAGCAGGTGTCGCTCCTGGACAATTTCTTCGGACAGATCCTTGGTAAAATTGCGCTTTAAACCTCCTGAATCGTCGAAGCTTTTGGCTTGCAAATATCAAATCGACCCCTTTTGAACCGTTAGAAGAAAGACTCCCGATTGGATGGTTGCGATATCTTTGATGGTGGTTTTCAAGAAAGTTTTTTTGCTAGTAGGCGGATTACCGTGATGTGGGTAAATCTATCAGAATGCTTGGCAAAGTCAAAATATTTTTAAATTTATTTTTAAGTAGTTATACTACTGAATATAGAATAATGGAAGATTTTCGTGTGACGGCATACTACGGAGATCCTTGCATTCGTCTTCGAAGACGAATATCAAACTCCTGCAAAATGACTATCTCCCTTGCGTATATCCGGTTTCCTTTTGATGGCGAATCGTGAGAATCGTAACTTCCGCTTCGCCCTTTATGTATCTATAGAGCGCGACGTATCCGGAATCCCCGAAATCGATTATCCGTTCCCGCAGCCATGGCTCATCCTCAATGGGCCTGCCGATTTCCGGATGCTTTTCCAGCGCCAAAAAACCTTGATACACGGCTTGAACGGCACGAAGGGCCGATATTTCATCGCGTTCGGAGAGAAATTGGTAAAATCTCTCGATTTGAGCCTGTACCTGAGCCGTAATAATTACTCGTGGCATGGAGGCATGGAGTTTTTGGGATGTTTTTCAAGCGACGAAACCCAAGATCCGAATTCTTCGAGCATAATATGGCTACCGGTTTGCCGATGTTCCTCCCAAGAAGCCTTGGCTTCGTCGATCAATGACTGTCGAGCTTCTTCCCGGACGATATACTCGCGAATAGCCTCTTTCATAAGGTAGTGCGGCGTGCGGTTTTTTGAGAGCGACAAAGAAGCGATGCGGTTCTTATCGTCCTGATCGAGCTTGACCGATACGAGAGCGCTCTTTGTTGCGGCGGTCCGAGTCATGGTATGAATGGGTAATAACAATTACTACCAATTGTAGGGAAAGCAAGGGAAAGGCAAACGATTTTTTGTATTTCCCGGAGCATGTTCAATATCTCGCGTTTTTCCGGAACGGATAGGTTTTCGTCCCACGAGGCGCCCGAAGTACCGAAAACCAAATTTGGTCAGGTATAACTTGCATTTTTTTATAGATGACTTGCATTTTTGAGAGGCATTACCATAATCAAAGTGAATTTTCCTCTCAACATAGAGAAAATGATACCTTGCATTTTTGTAACTATCAACCCCTCCGCCACCACCAAAAACTTTTCCGCTTGACACGTTTTTCCATAAAAACCTGCCCCATTTAAATGCCCCTCCTTCGTTTTTTAACGCGTTCACGCCGGAAAAAAGCGGGAGGAACCCTTTCGTGCC
>CAIVSN010000111.1 GCA_903908595.1 uncultured bacterium | reverse complement strand
ACATCGTGGATGATATCGTCAACGTGATGCAAATATTTCGAGGAATAAAGGCCCAATTGAAACACTCGATCGATTCATTCCGTCGGCTGACCCATGCAAGCCACGATCAATCCTGAGTCAATGCCGCCCAAATCATCGAAATCTCGGATTCGATCCAATCCATCTCCAGTGGAATACAAAGAATTGAAGCATTCCTGATGAATTTCCCCGAAAAGCTCCAATCATACCGAAAGAAATCAAAACCGTTAAACGATACGGTTTTTCAGAGCGTGTACCGGCATTACGACGAAATCATCAAAAAATTTTTGGATTCCCAAAAATTATGGCTTTCCCAGATCGCCCCGGAAATCATGAACGATATCCAAACGTTTCTCAGCCAACACGTCGAGGAGCTCAAAACATTGGACATGGAAATATGAACCCTGTCAGAGTCCATAACCAACACTGCCAACCAATGAGCCTTGGAGCTCCAAAAAGCCCGCCTCGAAGGGCATATCGAACAACTTCACACCCAGCGGAAACTCGATCCGAAAATCGAGAAACTGATACAAGCCATAGGGAGCAAATACATGGACCACCTGGCGGGAAAATGAAGCACCAGCGATGTCAGCCAAATACGCCTATTCGTGTTATATTGCATACCCTTTTTGCTGTTTTTAACCGCCCTAATATGATTCGAGTACTTGCATGATTCTGGCTTTGTGGAATTCCTTACCCCGATTTTTACGATCGGCATCGTGGCAAGCTTGTTGTTTTTTCGAACAAGGATCAAACGCTCATGATTGCAGCTGGACCAACAATTCCAAAATATTTCAAATGGCATTATCAAATGGATGCGCGATACGGAAAATACGAGGCATGAATTGAAAGAGTTTTTTGACAGATTCGAAAAACTGAGCAAATCCGATTCGTTGGACGTTACAAACCATGAAGCAGACCTGAACAAAACCGCCGATTCCATCGCTCTGATTGCGCAACGCATAGAACAACTGAACCTTCGGCTGAATCATTGGGAGACCGATCTGGAAGAATACCTGATCCGCTCGGATGCGGTATCCGCGAAAAAAATCCGCCGGGCACTCCAGTATCACGAACAAACTATGAAAAAGTATTTGGCTTTGCGCAAAAATTGGCTGCAGGAGCATATTCTCATTTTTATCGAAGATATTCGAGCTTTCTTGAAATACCACAGCGAAGCACTCTCCGTACTTTCTCAGAAATCATGAGAACAAAAATCTTCTGCGGAAATTGAAAATCAATGAGCCCTCGAACTCCAAAAAGCCCATATCGAAGCCCATATCGAGAATTTGGAGAAAATAAGGATTCGGGCGTAATTTTATTTTAAATATTCAAATATGGACACCCGACCACAAACCGACCCGGAAATCCAATCGTATATCCGCGAGATATGAGAGGTGAATTTCGACGATATCTTGAGGCAGAGGAAGATATCGTTTATCGTCCTTGTCATATATTTGCTTTGCTCAGTCATCATAATATCGAAAGAATATTTTTTACCCTGACCAGACATGGAAGACATGGTCACGTATTTCACGTATTCCTGATGAGCATTGCTATTTTTCATAACGCCGCTCGTTGCATTTGTTACGCCTTCGAGAAGGAGCATAGGGAACGTAACGGAAGACGTTATCGATTTGATCCTTCGATGCGAAATGGCAAAAAACGCATTGCAGCGTTCTTCCAATACAGTACGGCAATTGATTTGAAGCGACCGAATCGGTGAAATATCGAAGGAACTCGCCATAATTACCGAACAGGTGGTAACCCTGAAAAGGATCTTGTATTTTTTCCAAACCGAATTGCAGAATAATCGAAAATATTCCCGATATGTATCGAACCATGCTTTTCCAGTGATTATCCGGCGCTATGATGACACCCTCACGAGACTCTTGGATTCACAAATACTGTGGTTTTCTCATTTAATGCCGGAGATCCTGGGCCATTTGAAAATATATCTCAGCCAAAACAAGAGGCTGAGCATTCCGAATCTTGAACCTCAGACCGCATCGGATCCGGGCAACGGTGCTGCCAACCAATGAATCCTCGAACTCCAAATAGCCCAACTCGAGGCCCATATCGAGAATCTGGAAATCCAGAAGTTTATCCAAGAAATATCGGAATACCGGATTGTCAGACCAATGAAAAAGGCGGGATATGTGCTATGTTTGTTCTGCTGAGGTTTGACAGTGTGAATCCCGGATATGTTGGATAATCATAACGCATGGCTTACTATCGTTTCAGCAGCATTGTCTTTTGCTATACCATGATTTGTACTCTATTCCATATTCAAACACAACTTCGTATTTACCATAGCGCAGAATATCATCGATTCAACCAAAAGCATGGAAAAAGAAAAAATTGCGTTGAGCGATTCTTTCTATTCATTTCTTCAAACGTATCGGGATGACCGCGAACAAGTCGGAGTGAATCCAGCGCAAATTATGGACATCTCGAAGGATATCGAAGCGGTGTCCGGCAACATACGAAAATTCGAAGCCGAATTGTCGAATTTGCAAAATACGCTGAAAAATATCCTGCCATGAAATTCGGCAAAACAGATGTACGATGTGGTTTTGAAGGAAATCTATTGACACTACGCCGAAATCCTCACAAAATTCATAAATTTCCAAAAACTCTGGCTTTCTCAAAAAACTCAGGAAATCTCGGAAAATATCCAAGTATTCCTAAGCAATCACTCGAAGGAACTCGCAGCCATGGATACCGAATTGGCACGGAAGGCGGCAACCACAGAAAACGCGACTGGCCAATGAGCCCTCCTCCTCCAGAAATCCCGCCTTGAAGGGCATATCGGGAATCTAGAGAAAATGAGGGTACGGGGGTAACGGCATTATAAAATTCCAGTATGGTATCACGACTACAAATCGACCCGGAAATCCAATCCTGCATCCAGAAAATATCCGAGGTGCCGCTGGATGACTTCATGAATCCCTGGAGGCATTTCGTAGAAAATATCGTCATCGAAAAAATCCGGGAAATCGGAACGGAAAAAGCGGAAATCGAACGCTCCCTAGTCACGCTGAAGGATATGATCCGAGACGATTATCTCACGCCTGGAGTCAATTTCACTCAATTCTCCGCTATCGGCAAAGAACTCGAAGCGATTTCGATACGCCTGCGAAACATGAAACGTATGACGGACGATTTTATCAAAGACGTTACAAAAGAGCTCGACATCTCTGGATTCGTCATCTCCCATTCGATTTTTTCACGATATTCCGGCATCCTCGGAGAATTCAAAAAAATCCAACGGGCGTGGCTTTCCCGGAAAACCCAAGAAATATCGAACGGGAGCCGGATGTTTCTCGATTTTCATAAAAAAGAGATCGTAGCCATGGAAGCGCCTTCGGAAAAACATACCGGTTCCCCGCAGCGCGACTCCGACCGATGAACCAACGAATGCCAAATAACAAAAATTGAAGTTCACATCGGAAACCTGGAAGACATGGGGTTTTGAGATTATTACGACCGAATCGAAAAAAATCATGAAGAGGCCGAATCGAATCCGGTAATCGAATCCTATATCGAAGGGATACGAAAAATAGAATTCGTCTTCTTCGAGCGTTGGCCACGGTATGACGATGTCATATGAGTGATTATTTTTTCAAGCGCATTCATATTCTTCGCGTTCTTAATGGTCATCGTATCGTTTCCTTCGTTCGATTCCAAATCGGCCTTGTGAATCGCGTTCGGCATCTTCAAGATGATTATTTTTTGTATGTTTCTGATGGCAATTCCCTTGTCCGTATGGCTCATGCGAATCCTGAGCGCTACGGATTCGGCAATCGAAAATGTGAAATCGGATATCATCGACCATATTTGACGTATCGAATCCGAAAAATACCTCCTGAACCATGCTTATGGCACTTTCCTGAAACTCGCCCAGGAAGATCTGTTAACTCCCGGGATCGACGTGGGAAAAATCGTGGAAATATCAAAAATACTCGACGAAATCGGCGCCAAGGTTCGGAAGATGGACCGGTTGCTCAATCGTTTTCAAGCGGATTTTGAAAAGAACCGCGTTTCGTCGAAATGACTCAATCGTACGGCGTTTCGATTCATCTGCCAGCGATATGAAAAAAGCATCGAGGATTTCCGGCGCTCACAAAAGCTCTGGCTTTCGCAAAAAACCCCGGAAATCACGGAAAGCATCCGGATGTTTCTTGGCCATCACGCCGAAGAACTCCAGGCCTTGGACGAGAAAATACAAAATCAGGCACGTTCGGAAGAGGAAATCCGTAACCAATCCGCCCTCCAACTCCAAAAAGCCCGCCTCGAAGCGCATATCGGAAACCTTGAGAAACTCCGGATCCGGAAATAATTTTACCTATAATTCAACCGCCTAACCATGTATAACTTTCCGCAAGTCAGCGAAGAATGCCAAGCATATACCAAAGAGATACTCCTGGTACAATTCAACGATCTTACAAAACGGAACGGAATTGGCGTCATGTGGTGCTTTGGATCCCTTATGTTCTTCGCAATTCTGGGATTTATTTTTTCCGAACACCTCGTCTCCCTTCTTTTTTTGGCATTTTCCGTATTTTCCATTGTTACCTTTCCGTTTATCGACGTTTATTTCCCCTCAAGCACAATGGCACTTAGTATCCTAAATGATATTATCCATCGGATGATATGAGTCGACGTGGAAAAAACCGCGATTGCCCGTTCTTTCGACGAGTGTCTCAAAATGATTCGAAAAGACCGAGAATCGCCGTGAATCGACGCGGCTCTTGTCGCGGAAATTTCGAAGGAGATACGCGCGGTTTCCAGCCGGGTGAAGAATCTGGAAACCCTTCTGACGGATACGCGGAAATCCTACGAGCCGTGGCGGGAAAATTCATTGAATATCCCGAACCGTCATTTTCGTTTGCTGTTTTGAAGGTATTCCGACATTCTCGCGAGATTCCTGGATTCCCAAATGCTCTGGCTCTCGGAAAAATCTTCCGAAATCGCGAAAGGCGTCGAAACTTTCGTCGATTGCCATACCGGAGATCTCAAGGCTCTGGATGCGGAGATACGGAACCAAGCGCTTTCCGAAGGGAATATTCGAAACCAGTGAACCCTCGAACTCCAGTTGGCCCGTCTCGAAGCCCACATTGGGAATTTGGAGAAAGTGCGGGTCCGGGGATAATGGCATTTTAATAATTTACTCATGGACACCCAACAGCAAACCGACCCGGAAATCCAGGCGTATGTCCAGGAAATACAAGCGTATGTCCAGGAAATATCGGAGGTGAAATTCGATATCCTTCTCAGGCAAAGGAAAAACGCGATACCGTTTTTTGCTTTTTATCTTATTTGGTGAACTTTGTTGATGAAATTAATGGAACTGCTCTTCTGAATGGAATTTCCAATTTGGATATGGTCATTATTCTCGTTTTCTGCTTGAATTGCATTATTGATAGTCGTGCCGCTCATCATGATTTATATGCCGACGGAAAAAGAAATATCGAATGCCAAGGAGGATATCTACGATTTTATCCTTACCGTGGAACTGGAAAAAATCGCATTGGACAAGTCGGTTGATTCATTTGCCCAACTGATTTGGAAGGACTATGAAAAAGCTGGAGTCGATGTGGTCGATATCGTTCAGATATCGAAAGAAATCAACATGATTTCCAATGGCGTTGAAAATATTCGAAAGATGATATATGAATGCCGATCATATTTACAGCTTCATCGGACGCATTCGAGTTTTTCAGAAAATTTCACGTTCCGGCTGATTTTTCGACGCTATTCCGTTATTCTCGGGAGATTCATGGATTCCAAAAAAATATGGTATTCTCAAAAGGTTCCGGAAATCCTGAACAGCTTGAAAGTTTTTCTCAATCACCATTCCGAAAATCTCAAAGCACTGATTGCGGAAATGGAATCCATGGAAAATTCAAACCCGAACTCTACTAATCATAGAGCCCTCCAACTCCAAAAGGCCCGACTCGAAGGGCATATCGAGAATTTGGAGAAATTGCGGGTACGGGCGTAACTTTACTTTAAAGAATTCAAATATGGACATCCAACTACAAACATATATCCGAGAGCTATCCGAACTCAAAAGTTTACTCAAAAATTTCGAAAAGAAGGTAAAATGGAGTTTTCTTATCGTCTTGATAGTTCAATTTTTCATAATTTGATCCGGAATATTGTCCTCGAATCCGAGAACGGGGTATATTATCTTTTTGACGTTATTTTGATTATCAACTCCAGCCCTGCTCTATTTTGTTTTCAAGAGTAGCGACTTATCGGCTAACGTCGATGACGCCATCGAAAAAATCAGCCAAATCGAACGGGAGAAGATCGAGTTGGACCAATCTTTCGAATCCTTCCTCCGGCAATCCCGGGACGACATAGCAAAGCCATGAGTGAACGCGGTGCAGATCGCCGAAATCTCCAAGGAAATAGCCGCGACTTCCGAACGCGTAAAAATACTCGAGCAGCTGTTGAAAAATATTCAAGAAACCTTTGAACGCTGGCAATATAAAAATATCATTACCATCCCGATATTCAATGCCGTAAATGCATGCTACGTCAAGATTATATTGGAACTTCTGGATTCCCAAAAACTCTGGCTTTCGAAAAAAATTCCGGAAATCACCGAAGGGATCGAAACTTACCTCGAACATCACGGCATAGAACTCAAAGCCATGGACAACGAATTGGCACGGCAGGCGGAATCAACCGAGAATGCATCAGGCCAATGAGCCCTCGAACTCCAGAAATCCCGTCTCGAAACCCATATCGGGAATTTGGAGAAATTGCGGATTCGGTGATAATGGCATCACAATAACCTATCCATGGAAACCCAACAACCGACCGACCCGGAAATCCAATCGCATATCCGCGAGCTCTCCGTATTGAATTTTTTCAATATAAAAGATAAGGAATTAACCAGTTCTATCGTCACGAGCGCTTTTTACCTCGTTTGCGGTTTTATACTCACATACGAAAACGTAGGTTTCACATTGAGTCTTTTGTACATATCGCCCCTGTATCTTCTTCCTCTCGTTTTCCTCTATTATTTCTTCAAGAAAGGCGGCATCCTGAATTTCGTCAAATCCGTCTTCGAAACCATCCGCCAAATGGAACAGGGTAAAATCGCGCTGGACGGCTCGTCCGAGTCCTTACTTCAGCTGCTTCGCGACGATTTCGCAAAAAAATGGACGGATGCGATGCAAATCGCCGCGATTTCCAAGGAGATAGCCGCGACTTGCGAACGCGTCAATACGCTTAATTGACAGCTGGGCCATCTTCAGAAAACTTTTGAACGGGGGGAAACGGGAGGAGATGCCGTTACGGAAACGGTACTCAGCTTCATTCGCCGGCGCTATTCCAAGAACCTATCGGAATTGATAGGTTCCCAAAGGCTCTGGCTTTCTCGAAAGACCCAGAAAATCGCCTATGGCATGGAAACCTTCCTCAAGCGTCACGGCAAAGAACTCGAGGACATGGATGCCAAGTTGGCACGAAAGGCAGCAACTGCGGGAAACGCAAGCGACCCATGAGCCCTCAAGCTTCAAAAATCCCGCCTCGAAGGGCATATCGAGAATTTGGAAAAGATGAGGATTCTGGGGCAATGGCATGCAGAGAATTCGAAAACGGAACTTCGCCGGCAAACCGATCCGGAAATCCAATCGTGCATCCGCGAAATACGGGAGGTGGATTCCGACGATCATTTGAAGTTGAAAGAAAGCTTGAACCGATGGGCTTTCAGATTCCTGGCATTCTGAGTCCTTCCCATATCGCTCATATCAGTGACTCTATTTTTAAAAACTGAAAGCAATTTGTATGCGTACGTTATGGGAATAACCGTCATGGTTTTCCTATTCGTGGCTATCGTCGTTTTTCCGATCGTATTATTTTTAACCCCTTCGGAACGGACGGTATCGGACGTCAGGAATGATGCTATCGATCGGATTCTCCGCATCGAGTCGGAAAAAATCTCTTTGGAACGGACCATTCAGACATTCCGAAGCCTTGCCAGGGCTGATTTGCATACTCCCGGGGTCAGTGCGGCGCAGGTCGCCGAAATATCGAAAAAGATCGACGATATCTCGATTCGCGTACGGAAACTGAGGGCATTGCTCGTGAATTTTTACCCGGATCTCAAAAAAAACGGTTCCCGTTCCCGGTGAATCAATGGGATGGCTTTCCGGTTCGCTTGCAAGCGGTACGTCATAATCATCGACTCGCTCCTGGATTCCCAAAAACGCCGGCTATCGCAAGAGGCCTCAGAAATCGCCGATGATATCCGGATATATCTCAAATATCACGCCAAGGAACTCGAAGCTATGGATACCGAGTTGGCACGGCAGGAGGCAACCGCAGAGAATGCGACCGGCCAATGAGCCATCCGCCTCCAGAAGGCCCGCCTCGAAGCGCATATCGAGAACTTGGAGAAAATGAGGATTCGGGGATAATGGCATCACTATAATTTACGTATGGAACCCCAGCAACAAATCGACCCTGAGATACAGTCCTATATCCGAGAGATAGAGGGGGTGAATTTCGACGATTTTTTAAAAAAATGGAGAGATTTACCATTCTGGTATTTGATATGACTGGTCGCAATCTTCGGTCTTTTGACATGAGCGTACTGATTGGCTTCTGCAATTTGAATCGATTTCGCAGATACCTATGTAAATATATTTCTAAATTTGTCTGCAATCTCATTTTTTTTCCTCATATTGCTTTTATTTTTAACTCCTACGAAAGAAAATACATTGGCGGTTACGAAAAATATAATCATGCTGATCCGGGATATTGAAAAGGAAAAAATTCTATTGATCCGGTCTTTCGATTCGTTTCTGCGATTGCTTCACGAGGACCTCGATACCCCCTGAGTCAATGCCATGCAAATCGCGGAAATCTCTAAAGAAATTGAAACGAATGCCAAACGGGTGGAAAAAATGGAATATCTACTGTTGAATTCTGATTTGTATTTCCAACTCATAGCAGCGCCTTCATGAACTCTCGAAAAATTTTTCGGTTTGATATCCCGACGCTATGCCGATATTGTTTCCAGGTTCCTGTATTCCCAAAAACTTTGGCTATCGAGAAAAACTTCGACAATCACCAGGGGCATCGAGGTCTTTCTCAAAAGTCACGCCGAAGAACTCAAGGCTTTGGAATCGAAAATACAATCCCAAGCGCACTCCGAAGAAGACATCAGCAACCAATGAGCGCTCCAACTCCAAAAAGCCCGCCTTGAAGCGCATATCGAGAACTTGGAGAAAATGCGGGTTCGGGGGTAAAGCAATTTTAAAATTCAAATATGGAAAACCAACGGCAAACCGACCCGGAAATCCAATCCTACGTTGAAAAAATATCAGGAATGAAATTCGAAATCCTGAACATATTCAAGAGATATTGGCCGATTCACCATTTGATTCTCGGGGGTTTTGTATACTTGGTATTCCATTTGGTAACCAAACAAATGAACGATACAATCCTATTGGCCTTTGGGCATGCAATCGGTTTTTTCACTTTCGGCATTCCGCTTCTGACCTTTACTATACCCAACGGGAATTGGTTTTCGGCTTTTTACGGTTACAGATCCGGAACAGGTTTTATTT
>CAIVSN010000110.1 GCA_903908595.1 uncultured bacterium | reverse complement strand
TCGTTACTTATAATATACACCATAAGTATATTCAATAAAAGCAAAAGTCAATATAAATATATAAAAAGTCGTGACTACTTTTTAGAGGGAAAAGTAAGGTTTTAGGCTATGGATAGCGAAAAGTGCATCTAAGATCCGATAAATATGTCGGTATGGAAAATATCGAATCCCATACCGGGAGACTGATTGATTTTTCCGAAACCGAGTGATGAAAAATCAAGAGCAATAAAGTCGAATTCAGAAAATGAATGGTTTTGTACGGAAAGCTACGACCATATCTCAACAAAGTACTTGTTGTAGAATTTGACGGAATCGCGACTACGGAAATCCTGCCGATAGAATGTGGCAAGGATTTGCTCAATACGTACCTCTCTTATTTTCTACGCACCCCGAGTTTTATTGCTCTTGCGAATTGAAATATAAGCGGGGCAAGGATGCCAAGGGTTTCTCCAAAATTTCTTAAGGAAGAGGTTTTTATACCCCTCCCACCGCTCCCCATCCAATCCCGCATCGTCGCTCGCCTCGACTCCGCCTTTGCGAATATCGATGAGCAGATATCGCTTCTCCGCACGAGTATTGCGGATATGGAGAGTGTGGGAAAAAGCGTATTGGAAGAGGTTTTTCAAAATACAGAATATGATATAAAAAAACTGGGTGAGATCGTAACATCTCTTAGCGGATGAACGCCTTCAAAAGACAATAAGGCATTTTGGAATGGGAATATCCCTTGGATTTCCCCAAAAGATATGAAGCGTCACAAACTCGACAGTGCGACCGACTATGTCAGTGAAACGGCGGTTGCCTCAAGCGCGACAAAGTTATTGCCAATAAATTCCTTGTTGTGCGTTACTCGTTCGGGCATTTTGGTTCATTCATTTCCCGTAGCCATCAATACTATTCCGGTAACGTTCAACCAGGATATCCGTGCTCTGATCCCATGAAAGAATTTGAATATTGAATATCTCTACTATGTTCTGAAAGCCAAAGAGCGAGAAATTATTACGCAATGAATCAAGAAATGACCTACCGTGCATAGTCTGATTTCCTGATATCTGGATAATTTGCAAATCCCCCTCCCACCCCTCCCTCGCCAACTCGAAATCGTCGCCCACCTCGACCAAGTATTCTCCCAAACTTCCATCCTAAAAACCGACTACGAATCCCAGATCCGAGACCTCGAAACCCTGAAACAAAGCCTCCTCGAAGAAGCCTTCTCTGGGCGTTTGGTATTGGAATAACCCATACTTGCAATTGTAGTATACAAAGATATAATATCTATGCTTTCTTAACTACAAAATACATGGAGGCGAAAAATAGCATCGCCCTCGTTCGCGAAAAATTGGATCTGTATGGGAAACCCTATATCGATGCGGTTTTTCTCCAGAAAATCCTCGACAAATTCGCTCCGAACTACACGATCAAGCAACTCTGCAACCTCGATATCGTCCGCCCGATAAAACGAAGCCGATGGTACCTGAACCGCAAATCCCGGGGATTCGTGAACCCGTTCGTGGTGGGAGGATTGTACATGGGCGACGAAACGTATGCCTTCGGGGGCATGTCCGTATACAATCGCTATTCGCTTTCCGAACAAATCGCCGAGATATACACCGTCTACAATACCAAAATTTCCGGGGACCGGGAAATCGCGGGAATCCGGTACAGCTTCATACGGCAACGGCAAAATTTTTTCTACGGAATCCGTACGGAAAAAGCCGACGAATACGAGTACCGAATTATGTCTCCCGAACGAGCTTTCATCCAGATGCTTCGGGAAGGCAAGACATTCCCGATAATCCCCAAAAATGTACAGAAAGAAAAACTCCTCCGACTCGCTGAAAAATACGCCTCGAAACCCCTGCAATCCAGAGTAAATAGCCTATGTATCTAGATAAAATCCAATCGTTCCTCCCGGCTTGTCGCAATATCGGCAAGGATAATTTCGTCACCATGATCCAAAGCCTCGCCAAGCGCCCCGGACTTGGGTACAAGTATGAGAAAGATTTTTTGCTTACGCTCATGCTCGTCCGGTTTTGAGAGCTATTTCCCGATTTGGTATTCAAGGGCGGAACTTGCATGAACAAGGTATATTTCCCCTATTTCCGATTGAGCGAAGACTTGGATTTCGTGCTACAAAATCCCGACGATCTCGGTCGGATAGCCAGGAAAACGCTCCTGAAACGATATGAGAATACCATGGTTTCCGAGCTTCAGAAGCTCGGCATCGCGCTTCGGGACGAGCGTACCAAATTTGACGAATACCGCTTGGCGATGTTTTCGTTCGAATACCGGTCCGTTTTGGATGGCTTCGTACAGACGATCAAAATAGATATTTCCCTCAAAAATTCCCTCCGGTTGGCTCCCCGGAGATTGCCGATCCGGGCGATTTTCAAGGATACGGTGATGGGTGAGGATATTTTCCCCGAGTGTACCTTCTCCTGCATCGACCTCGCCGAATCCCTCGCCGAAAAAATGCGGGCCGCGCTCACCAGGCAAAAACCGGCGATCCGGGATTTTTTCGATATCTGGTATGTCCGAGAGTTTTCGGATTTCGATTTCGCGAATGCCGACTTTCGCGATATCCTCGCCGTGAAGCTCGAAGAAACCGACTATCTCTACACCCTCGAAGCGAACCGGGAAAACCTGCGGAAGCAAATCCTCACCGACCTGAAACCCGTCCTGACCGACGACTACGGATTCGATTTCGACACCGCCTACGCCTTCATCCTCTCATTCAAAATCTAACATGCAATCCCACATCAACCGCATCACCGATATCCTCCGCCGGGACGATGGCATCTCCGGGGCCATGCACTACACCGAGCAGATTTCGTGGATACTGTTCCTCAAGTTCCTCGACGACTTCGAGCAGCGGGAAGCCGACTCCGCCGAGCTCGACGGCAAGGAATACCGGTACATTCTCGATCCCGCGTTCCGCTGGTCGAGCTGGATCCGCCGCGACAAGGGCAAATTTTCGGGCGATGACCTCAAGGATTTCGTGAACCGGGAGCTTTTCCCGTACCTGAAAGGATTCCGCCATGCGGATGCGGATTACCATTCCATCAAATACAAAATCGGCGAGATATTTTTCTTTCTCGAAAACCGGATCGAAAGCGGGCATACGCTCCGCGAAATCCTCGATATCATCGATAGCCTGAACTTCCAGAACCAGGAAGACCTTTTCGAGCTCTCGAAAATCTATGAAGACCTCCTCCAAGGGATGGGAAACGACGGGGGGAATTCGGGAGAATTCTATACGCCTCGGTGCATCATCAAGCTCATCGTGGACATCGTGGACCCGAAAGCCGGACAGACCGTCTACGATCCTGCGGCGGGAAGCTGCGGTTTCCTCATCGAAGCGTTCCACCATATCAAGCCCCAGGTCAAAACGGACAAGGAGCTCGGATTCCTCAATGACCGCACGTTCTACGGGAACGAGAAAACGCCGCTCGCGTACATCCTCGGCGTGATGAACATGATCCTGCACGGCGTTCGCAATCCGAACATCAGCAAGGTCAACACCCTCACGACCAACATCCGGGACATACAGGACAAGGACCGCTACGATATCGTCCTCGCGAATCCGCCGTTCGGCGGGAAGGAAAAGGAGCAGATCCAGCAGAATTTCATTTTCCCGACCAACGCGACGGAAATGCTTTTCCTCCAACACATCGCCAAGATGATACGCGTCGGCGGTCGCACGGGCATCGTCGTGCCCGAGGGCGTGCTCTTCAATACCGGAGAAGCGTTCAAGAATATCAAGAAGGAAATCCTCGAAAATTATAACCTCCATACGATTATTTCCCTCCCTGCCGGGGTGTTTCTCCCGTATAGCGGCGTGAAAACGAACGTGATTTTCTTCGACAAGGTCGGCAGTACCCGGGATATCTGGTACTACGAGATCGGTCTCGGACGCACCCTCACGAAGAACAAGCCGATTACGTATGCGGAAATCAAGGATATCGGAGAATTCCAGAAAACCCGGGCGATTACTCCGAATTCGTGGATCGTGAACGTCGGCGATATCCGGGATTACGACCTTTCGGCGAAGAATCCGAACAAGGCGAAGGAAGTCGCACTGGAAGCGCCGGACACGATAGTCGCCCGGATGGGGGAGAGGAACAAGAAAATCGAGAGGCTCCATGGGGAGCTCGCGAAGATGATTCGGGAGTAGGGAGTTCCCTGGTTGACTACAACATCCCAAACACGTTTTTCCTCGAAACGACTTTTGTCGAAAACCCCGGATACTCCCCTGAAAAAACTTCGAAATTCACTTTTTGATCCGTATATTTTACCTCGATCGCCTCGTTCCGACTCCCGTTCCTGAGAATGAAATCGATCTCTTTCTTATCCTTTGTCCGCCAGTAATTAAGAGCATCCTCCCCATGAATATACCGCAACTCGTTGTATACGAAGGTTTCGAAAATCGCTCCGAAGTCCACCCGGTCGGATAGGCGATTGAAGTTCTTTTCGAAATAATTCTTGATTCACAGATCCTGAATATAGACTTTTGGCATCTTGGTGAGTTCCTTCCTGATATTCGTATGAAACGGCCGGAGTTCGCTGATGTGAAAGGTTTTTTCCAGTACGTGGATATACCGATTCACCGCGGTCGTGCTCAAATCGAGCGTATTCGACAACTCGTTGGCATTGAGGAGGTTGCCGGTCTGGCTCGAAATGAGTTTGTAGAGCTGCAAGAATTTGCCCGGCAATTCCACTTTCGATTCCAGGATGTCTTTTTTGACAAAAGAGTTCAGCAGCTCTCACAGGAGTTCTTTTTTTACCTCGAAGTCGCCTTCCAGAACGACTTTGGGATATCCTCCAAACGTGAGGAATTCATCAAGGTGGTCATTGATTCTCGATTGGGTAACCGTGGTCAATTGAGAGAAATTCGCAAGCGATTCAACGAGGCGTTCCTCATTTTTGAAGATAAGGAATTCTTTGAAACACAGGGGAGCCATATGGAAAATCTTCTTTCTGCCGGCAAGGCTGTCACGAAATTTCTCGTCCATATAGAACGCGCTGCTTCCCGAAACGATCAGCTTGATACCGTCCTTGTGCTCGTCGTAAATATATTTGAGAAACCGGGTCGGGTCTGCGAGGTACTGGATTTCGTCCAAGAATACGTAGATTTTTTCTCATTTGGGAAAATTTTCCCGGAGGAGCTTCGGAAGATTTTTCGGATTTTCATCGAATAAGTTGAGCAAATCGAGATCTTCGAGATTGTAAAATACGGTGGTCTCGCTCATGCGAGACTGTATGTCCTTAAGGAAAGTGCTCTTTCCGACCTGTCTGGATCCGGTGAGGATAAGTATTTCTTCCCGCTTCATCCAGGCCAGGAATTCTGCCTCTAAAAGTCTTTTATACATACTTTTTGTATTTATAAAGTGAAAATTATCCAGATAATATGTTTTTATGTGGAATATTCAAGACGATAGTTATGAAGTGAGGAAGTCCGATGCCTTCGATATTGCCACCAATACGTACGCCCGGCAAAACGGATTCCTCCACATTTGTTCCAATCAGGTTCCAATATTGGCACGATACGGGAACAAATCAAAACCCCAACCCCAACCCCAACCCCAAGAACCTCGCCAAAACGATGAAATCCGAAGCCGAATTCGAGTACCGTAGTGAGACGTACTGATAAGTACGTCGAACGAGGAACGCAGAATTCGACGAGGAGTTCGCGTTTTCGCGAGGTCCCTAATTCAAACTCGCGATATACGCTATCGCCAAAGCATCCGCCGCATCGTCCGGCTTCGGAATCTCCCTCAACCCAAAAATCAACCGGAGCGCGTTCTGTACCTGGGCCTTCGGAGCCCGCCCGTTCCCGCAGATCCCTTTCTTGACCTGCAGGGGCGTATACTCCCGGATCTGCACGCCCTTCTGCGCCAGGCACAGGAGCATCGCCCCGCGGCTCTGCGCCACGTCGATTCCGGTCGTGACGTTGGTGTGGAAGTACAGCTTTTCGATTCCGCAGAGCGTCGGACGATACTTCTCAATCAATCCGACCAGGTCGGCATTGATATCGAGCATTTTTTGCGAAAGCTCGATTTTCGGCACGGTTTTGATAACCCCGCAGTCGAGGATGATCCGCTGGTTTCCGCGTATTTCCAGCACTCCGTACCCTACCGTAGTAGTCCCCGGGTCGATTCCAAGAATAATTGACATATCCACTATTTTATGCTTTAATAACTTCGTTGGGTGAACGGGGACCGAGTGCGAATTTCCGGGTCACGTGACGCTTTCCAATATATCCAAAAATCAGAATTTATCATGTTCTCCGTATCGGAGGTTCTTGTAGAAGTCCCTCTCGAAAATCGAATCCGCGAATCCGACATGTCCGCCAAGCAGCGCGACGAGTTCGTAAACATGCTTGGATATTTCACGGAAAGCGAGCTCGCCGAACTCGGCGAGCTGTTCTAGGGAAACTTCGTCAAAACGATGAAATCCGAAGTTGATTTCGAGCACCGTAGCGAGGCGTACTGATAAGTACGTTGAGCGAGGAGCGCAGAAATCGACGAGGAGTTCGCGTTTTGACCGGGGTTTCCCCCTATATCACGCTCGATTGTACGAGAAACTGGTAGATCAACCCCTTCTTATCGGTAAAATCCCCGACGAGCAGTCCCCGGACCTTCTGCGTTTCTTCCCGGCTGATCTTCCCGGTGTGGCGTTTCCCGGCGAACACTTCGCCTTCGATCAGCTCCGAATAGCGGAGAAAAAAATCGTCCCCGAGCAAGAATGCTCCCAGGCCCGAGTATTTTTCCAGGTACCTCTTGAACAGCCCGCTGAATTCGAGGAGCGATTCGCCCCGCCGCACGCTCTTGAGGAGCCCGTAGAGCCGGCCGGTGGAGAGGATGTATTTCTTGCTGACGACGAGGTAGAGCGCCTTTTCGAGCGGATCGTTGTTCCGGAGGATGACCGCGCCCTGCTTGGCGACGAACTTGCGGAACTGGTTGGTGATGATGGATTCGATGAGGCTGTCCAGGATCTTGGTATACGAGCCGACGACCCCGATCCCGTCTCCGTTGGTGCTTTTTCCCAAGGAAAAATAGCTGATTTCGGAGTCTACCAGGTGTTCCACCGTGTTTTTCGGGGCATTGAGAAGCAGGAGTTCCCCGAAGTATCCGCGGATCCGGTTCGCGATGATTTCTTCCTGGTTCTGCCCGAGGAAGTCGTCACGGTCGCCGATGCTCATTTTTCCGACCCGTCGCGTCGCGATCTTGTGGGTGCTGCTCTGCACTTCCCGGGCCATCCAAATGCGGCTGACCTCGAGTTTTCGTTTGAGTTCCGTGTTTTCGCGGAGGAGTTCCTGTATGTCTTGAACCATAAATAGCTGGTAATAAGCCCCGGAGGAATCTCTGCAAAATGCGGACTTCGGGCTCGAACCGTGCGTTTCCCCGTTCGACGTACGACCGTACGCCTTACTGCGGTACTCGGTTTTCACTCGAATTTCATCATTTTCCAGATGTTCTTCTTACTTATACTCAGAATTCCGAAATTTCCGAAATTATTTTTTCCACGAGCGTTTCGAGCCGTTCCGGGGAGAGCGCTTCGGCGTTCAGCCGGATGAGCGGTTCGTTGGAACTTCCGCGCACGTTGAACCAGCTTCCGTCCTCGAAACTGACCGTCAGCCCGTCGAGGCGTTCCTGCTTCGCGTCCGCGTAGATCGACGCGAGCGATTCGAGCACTTCCGGCACGCCCGTAACCCGGAAATTGGTCTCCTCGATGCCGTGGTATTTGCCGAATTTTTCCCGCATCTGGGAAGCGGTCAGCTCGTACTGCTCCAGGTATTCCAGCACGAGCAAAAAAGCGAGCGCCCCGGAATCCGCGTTGCCCATGTCCCGGAAGTAGTAGTGGCTCGAATGCTCCCCGGCAAAAACGATGTCCGGGTCCGTTTTCATATGCTCCTTGAGATAGACGTGCCCGACCTTTTCCCGGACGGGAATCCCGCCGAGCGCGATCACGGTGTCGCGGACGATGTGGCTGCAGGTCTCGTTGTACATGATTTTTTTGCCGGGATTCTGCGTGAGCAGGAGCTCGCCGATGGCCGACAGGGTGATGGAAGCGCCGATGATCGTCCCGGTCTCGTCGCACATGACCGCGCGGTCCGCGTCGCCGTCGAACGCGACCCCGATGTCCGCACCGGTTTCCCGGACCTTGGCGAGCAGGTCGGCCATGTTCTTGCTCTCGATGGGCGAAGGGTGGTGGTTGGGAAAATTCCCGTCCGGCTCGAAATAGAGCGGGACCAGCTCGAACCCGAGCCGGTCGGCGAGGGCCTGCATGAACACCCCGGCGGTACCGTTCCCGGCATCGGCCACGACCTTGAGGCCACTCATATCTCCCTGCGCGTGTTCCGCGAGAAAATCTATCCAGTCGGGAAGCGTGTCGAGGCTCGAAAGTCGGCCTTCGGAAGGCTGGTCGGCGAGCTGGTTCGCTTCGACGATATGGATGAGTTCGGGAGCGATGAGTTTGAGATTGATCGGCGCCGCGTTTCGGAAACACATTTTGAACCCGTTGAATTCCTTGGGGTTATGGCTCGCGGTAATCATGATGCCGATCGCGGCGTCCTGGTTGCGGATCGTCGCGTACTGGAGCATGTCGCTCGAAACCAGGCCGATGTCCGCGACGGTACGCCCGGCCCGCAAGAGACCGTCGATCATGGCTTGTTTGAGGCTCGGGGTGGAGAGCCGGGCATCGCCGCCGACATAGACCGTGCCTTCCGGCGCCCAGCTTCCGAGGGCCTGTCCCACGAGGGCGAAGTCCGCTTCGGATATATCGGTCGGATACACGGCGCGCAGGTCATAGCTGCGGGGGAGGAGTTTGAGGATGTCCATGGGTTGGGGATTAGTGGGGTTTTTTGAGGGTAATGCCTTTCCATTCGAGGGTTTTTCCGATGAAATAGGCCACGAGAATCAGCACGGGGCCGATTTCAGCATGATCTTTGGACCATCCGATCAGCACGATGTGCACCACCGTCAGGATGGCTACCCCATACGTGGCCCGGTGAAGTTTTTTCCAGTTTTTCCCGAGCTTTTTCATGGCCCAGAGATTGGAAGTGAGCAGGAGGGGAATCGTGAGGAGGAGCGCGAAAAACCCGGCGGCGAAATACGTGACCATGCCGTTTTGCCACCAAAAGACGCCGTCCAGCAAGAACTCGGGGTATTGGAAGAGGTATCCGGCCCCGTGGACGAACGCGAGCGTCCCCATGAAGATCCCGATTTCCTTGCGGAGCGGCATGAGGGCCTGGGCCACTCGGAGGCCGAGGACCTTCGAAAGAATCGGAAGGAAAAGAATGAACAGGAGGACGTTCCAGGCCTGTTCCCCCGTGTCTTTCTGGAATTCCGGAAGGAATATGAAGGGAAGGCTCGCGAAGGAAAGCCCGACGAAGAAATACCCGATGTATTTCTGGTATTTCCGGACGGTTTCTTCTACCGGGCGGAGGAACTCGTTGATCGGGGTGAGCATGTTTGCGAAAAAGAAAATGGATCTGCGGTATATTCGACAAAAAATCCGGCAAATCAAGCCGGATTTCCTTAATGGGTCCTATCTTGGGACGATTTCAATCTTTTCCACGTAAAAAGGCAGGGCTTTCGCGTTCCTCCGCACGTGGATTTTGAGAACGTACCCGTTTTCTTCGGCATTGTCGGGACTGAGGATATCGATGATTTCCATGACCGCTTCGACTCATCGGTCCTCGTATTCGTAGGCCAGGAGTATGCCGAGCTCCGGCAGTACCTTGCTGAGGTTTTTCCGGGTTTTGGCGTTGATGTCCGCTTCGAATACGTGAAAATCCGTTTCGATGAGGCTTTGGTCTTCCGGCAGGAGTTCCGACAGCAGCCGTTTTTCCGCGTCTTTCACTTCCGTGACCGCCTTTTTCAGCCCCGTGATGCTTATCTGGTTTTTCAGGATCAGCTGCTGGCGTTTGCTTTCCACTTTTTCCGCCAGTCATTTTTCGATTTTCCGAGCCCGAACCGGGGGGGACACGCTCAAACCGAGCGCCTCCATGGCGCCCAGCAGGGGGGAATCGGTATCGCGCTTGATATGCATGTCCCTAGTTGAATTTCTTTCCGGAAATCTCCTGGATGCTCGCGACCAATGCCTTGACGTCTTCCGGTATTTCCTTTTGGAACAACTGGGCGTAGGCTTCCGACATTTTTTCGGCAGTGGAAGAAGCCAAGGGGATGCTCCTTTTGAAAGCGTCCGCCAGCTTCTCGCCCGTGCCGCGTTGCATCAACGCTCCTCTCGAAGCCATGTCCAGGGTATCCTTGATGGTTTTCACGTCTTCCGGCGAGTATTTGCCCGCGAGCTTCTGTTCGATGAATTTTTTTCCGGCTTCGGACAGTCCGTCCGGGGTTACTATTTCGGAAGTTCCCATATTCGGTAAAGTTAAAAAGTAATTGACTAAAGGATGAGTCCGTCCAAATCTATCAGTTCTTTGTCGCGTTCGAACCGTTCGTTGTCGGCGTTGATCATGTCCTTGACGCTCCGGTTCGTGTTTTGTATCCGGTTTCCGATTTTTTCCGCCGCTTCGATGAGTTTTTCCAAGTAGGCGTCGAGTTTTTTTTCGGTCGGCTCCGAATTCATCAGCAGGAAAATTTCCCTGGCCCGTTCGGGACTGAGTCATGATCCGTCGGGGAGATCCATCAGCGAGGACAGTATGGTTTTCGCGACTTCGAGCTTGTCTTGTCTCATGGGATAGTGGTACGGCTTGGAGTGCATATTACCCGTTGAGGTTTATTTTGTCAATAAATGCTTCGTCGCGATACCCCGACGCCCCGGAAAGGGGTTACGCTTGGGATGTTTTTCCCCATTTCGTACATTTTTTTTAAAAAAAAGACAAATTGCGTATACTGTAGGCACTTAATTCCGTCGCATGGTCCAACCCGGTACCAATATTTGAAAAGAACCGCTTCCCGATTACGTGGAAAAGGTTTCGATCGCCATACGAACTTCTTGCGCCCAGTGGTTTTCCCACCCGGAAAATTCCGTCATTTTTGCCGAAACGGGGATTACCGACGAGGAATACAAACAGCGGTACGAGGGAATTCTCGTGAGCTTCTTCGAATATTTCCTGATTGGCGGTTCGACCGATTCGGAGGACGAAGCCCTCAAAAAAATCCAGAGGGACATCGTTCCTTTCCTGAACCGGATTCATCCGGGGTACACCAAGACCCACGAGTTCCTGAGCGCGATCTATCTGCTGAAGCGGATTTTCCTTTCGTTGCTGACGACAGAAGGCCTTGAAAAAATGGAAATCCCCGAATTGCAGCGTGTCCACGGGCATTTCGATTCCGCGATAGAAATCCTCACGGCGCTGTTTTCCAAAAACCGCATCAACATCCTGGAAGGCTGCAACCAGGCCTTCGATCTCGGAACCATCATTTCCATTACGAATCCCAAGGGAATCATCATCTACGCGAACGAACCGTTTTGCCGGCTTTCCGAATATACCAAGGACGAACTCATCGGCAAGCCGCACAGCATCGTCCGTCATCCGGACATGCCCAAAGAAGTATTCCGAGAACTGTGGGAAACGATTTCCGCGAAGAAAACCTGGTTCGGCATCATGAAAAACAAAAAGAAATGAGGCGGGCATTACTGGGTGAAGTCTTTGGTCATGCCGATTCTGGACATCAACGGCGATATTTTCGAATATATTTCCATCCGTTCCGACATCACCGAGTTCAAGACGATCCAGGACGAGTTCAACCATGCCATGGAATCGCATCCGCAGGGATAATCATGGAGGTTTCTACAAAACGCGAACCCCTTGTCAATTTTCCGCTCCTCGTTCCGCGTACTAGCCAGTACGCTTCACTCCGGTGCTCGAAATTGACTTCGGATTTCATCATTTTGAAGAAGTTTTCATAGTCTGTCGGAACGGGGGCGTTGCGGTTTTTGCAGAATATTTTCTTTTTTCGAATTTATGTGTTACGCTTGCTATCTTAATTTTTAAGAAATTATGGAAGATCCACCCGTACCATCTTGAGATTCCCCATTCTTGGAACTGAGGGAAGCGATTCGCTCGGAAATCGAGGTCGCGGAACGACAATGGTTTGCGCATCCCAAAGTCTTGGAATTTTTCGAGTCCGTATCGATAACGGAAGCCGAATTTTCCAAGAGATACGAGGAGCATTTCTTGGATTTTTTTTATTTTTTCCTTACCGAGGACTTCCAGGATCTCGAAAATTGGGAAAAAATTCCCCTGGAGAATCCCATTATCCCGTTCCTGAGCCGTTTGCACATCCGGGGCGTCGGGGTCGAAACGCTGCTGTCCATGGTACATATCTACAAGGCCGTTTTCATAAGAAACGTGTTTTTTTCCACCGGCGCCCCGGAGATTTTTCGGAAAATCGAGTCGAAGGAGCGCTGGGACATCAGCTCCCGCTTCGACCATGCCAATGAGAACCTCATCCGGCTCTATTCCCAGGGGAGCAATATTTTTCTCGAAGGGTACAAGAAGGCCTTCGATCTCGGGAGCATCAATTCCATTACCGATCCCAATGGCATTATTCTCTATGCCAACGACGCCTTCTGCAAGCTGTCGGAATTCACCAACGAGGAACTCGTGGGAAAGTCCCATAACATCGTTCGGCATCCCGACACGCCCAAGGAACTTTTCGACGACATGTGGAAAACGATCCTCGCCAAAAAGCCCTGGCACGGAATCCTGAAAAACCGGAAAAAGTGAGGCGGGCACTACTGGGTGAAAGCCCTGGTTATGCCGATACTGAACATGCGAGGGGAGATTTCCGAATTCATCTCCATGCGTATCGACATTACCGAACTCAAGTCCGTGCAAGAGGAGCTGAGTCAAGCGCTCGACCAGCTCAAGGCGCTCGACCAGCAAAAGACCGAATTCTACAATATCGCCAATCACGAACTTCGCACCCCCATGACCGCCGTCTACGGGTTCGTTTCCATGATCCTCGACGGGGACGCCGGGGAAATCAACGACCAGGTACGGGAATATCTCAATCAGGTGAACGCGTCTTCCCGGCAGCTGCTCACGATGATCAACGAGATGCTCGACATCGCCAAGCTCGAATCCGGGGAAATCAAACTGTTCCTGGAGCATTCCGACTTGCGGGCCCTGATCGAGGAGGCCGTCAACGGGTTGCGGTCCATCGTTCACGGGAAGCACCAGCATTTGGAGTTGGACGTCGGCAAGGACGAATGTTTCGCGAACATCGACCGGGTCAAGTTCAAGCAGCTCATCGTCAATATCGTCGGCAATGCCATCAAGTACACGCCCGACGGCGGGAGCATTTTTGTCAGTTCCACGTCCGACGAATCGGTGTGCCGCGTAACGATACGCGATACCGGGGTAGGAATTCCCGAAAAGCACCTCGGTACCATTTTTGAAAAATTCTCGCAGGTGAAGGACGCTTCCACGAGGGATATCACCGGTACCGGGCTCGGGCTCGCCATTACCAAAAAAATCATCGAAGCGTTCCACGGGACCATCGGCGTCACGAGCGTCGAGGGGAAAGGATCGACGTTTACCATCGAGGTGCCCCTTACCCTCAAATACTCCTCCGAATAGTTGCGGAACCTTGGTAAAACGCGAACTCCTTGTCTATTTCTGCGCTCCTCGCTCAACGTACCTATCGGTACGCCTCGCTACGGTGCTCGAAATTGACTTCGGATTTCATCGTTTTTCCAAGGTTCCGCGCTCAAGGACCTCGTTTGGATGCGAACTCCTCTTCTGCGCTCCTCGCTCAACGTGCTTGCCAGCACGCCTCGCTACGGTGCTCGAAATTGACTTCGGATTTCATCGTTTTTCCAAGGTTCCGCGCTCAGGGGGACCTCGTTTGGATGCGAACTCCTCTTCTGCGCTCCTCGCTCAACGTGCTTGCCAGCACGCCTCGCTGCGGTGCTCGAAATTGACTTCGGATTTCATCGTTTTTCCAAGGTTCCGCGCTCAGGGGGACCTCGTTTGGATGCGAACTCCTCTTCTGCGCTCCTCGCTCAACGTGCTTG
>CAIVSN010000109.1 GCA_903908595.1 uncultured bacterium | reverse complement strand
CGACTTCAGGGAAGCCATAAGGAAATTCTTCGGCGAGGATTTCCACCTATATCGCGAGAAACTCAAAACGTTCATCACGGGCAATTTCCATATGATCGGATCTTAGGGAAAAACCGGGAAACCAATTCCCGTTGGGTATATTTTAACGATTTGGGGATGCGGAATTCCCGTTGGGTATGCGTCTACAATATCCTGGTTGAAACGGATATGCGGTCTATTTTGTGGAAAAAGACGGGGTCGAGGAGGAAAAAGTACGGTATCAGTTCCACGAGGCCTATATTTTCTCCTTGAGTTTTTCCGTTACCATCCGGTCGAGATAGCGGATAAGATGTTCTTGGAAATCGTTGTTGTCATGGTAGTTGTTATAGAATTCCAAATGGTCATCGACATCGATGGTGATTTTCTCATCGAGGAGCTTTTTGAATTCGAGTTTCCTGTTGGCTCGGTCCGTCTGAAGGGAATCTACCATCCTTTTGTCGGCGACTATCTCATCGGAAATATCGGCAAGCATCTTTTTGACGCTATCTTCACTGCTGAAATTCGTACCGAATCGGGTATTAAACTCCGTGACGATGTGTTCGAGCATATCTGTCGGAAGTTCCGTTCCAGAACCTTTGAGCATGGTTGGCATCGGTTCGATTTCCCTATCTTCCGCGAGGCTGATACGGGCATTTGAGGTTATTTTTTCGTTCCTGTACGATTCGAAGTCTACGGAGTCAAGCACATCTTGTCCGATAGCCGTTTCTTTTGATCCCAGCTCGATAATTTTCTTGTTCAAGACTTTGAGGAACTGATAGAGCTCTTCGAATTCCACTACCTCATACGTCACTATCTGCGAGATGAAACCTTAGAACTTCACGTAGGATTTCGCTTTGTCCTTGAAGTCGTCTATCTGGTCGACCGGGAGTTTCCTGATATTTTCGACAACGCTGTCGAGCATGGCGTGAAGCTTCTCGACCGCGACCCCCGAAAGAATATCGGTCGCAAATTTGTGCACCACATAGGCTTCGTACACCCCAAAAGCTTCGAGGGCATCCTTGAGGTCGTGCAGCTTGTTCGGATCGCTTCATTTCGACAGTATGGTACTTTTATAGTAGAGTTCAAAGGCTTTTTGGATATCTTCTTCGGTATTGTAAAAATCGAGGATAAAAGTGCTGTCCTTGTCCTTGTGGATACGGTTGAGTCGCGAGAGCGTCTGTACCGCATTCACTCATCCGAGATTCTTATCGACATACATCGTCTGGAGAAGCGGTTGATCGAATCCCGTCTGGAACTTGTTGGCGCAGATGAGAATCTGATAATTTCCATTCTCGAACTCGTCAGGGATTTTGCCGGAGCTGAACGTATTGAGATTCGATTCGTTCCAATCGGTCCCGTCGAGATTCACATCTCATGAAAAAGCCACTATCACGGCAAGCGGCAGGTTCTTTTCGGCAATGATACGCTTGAAGGCGAATCCGTATTTTATGGCGCTTTTTCTGCTTCCGCACACGACCATCGCTTTCGCTTTTCCTCCCACGAGCCCTTTGAGATAGACCTGATGGTAGAAATGATCGAGCATCGCTTCCGCTTTTATCTCAATGGTTGCCGAATGCGTTTCCACGAATCCCTTGAGTTGCCGGTTAGCCCGCTTTTTATCGTATTCCCGGTCTTTGTTCCCCGTGATAGCCAGCTCGTAATAGCTCTTGTAGGTCGCGTAGTTCGAAAGCACATCCAAAATAAAGCCCTCTTCGATAGCCTGCTTCATCGTATAATTGTGATACGCCCGATATTTGCCGTCTTCTCATGGTATTCCGAATAGCTCCAGGGTTTTGTTTTTCGGCGTTGCCGTAAAGGCAAAATAACTGGCATTCGGGAGCATCTTTCGGGCTTGGAGGGTTTCCAGAACGATATCCTCATCCGTTTCTTCTTCTTCTTCTTCGAGGCTCATGGTTTCGTTCATGGTTCCGATGGTTTCTCCGCTCGTGCCGGAGTGAGCCTCGTCGATGATGATGGCAAATTTATGGCTTCCGAGTTCTCCAATCGTATCCACGATCATCGGGAACTTTTGTATCGTGGTGATAATGATCCTCTTTCCGCTCTCAAGAGCCGATTTCAGTTGCTTGCTTCCATCGGTAATGGCTTCCACGAGCCCCCTGGTATGGTCGAATCCGCTGACGGTATCCCGGAGTTGCTTATCTAGGACCTGCCGATCGGTGATTATGAGGATGCTGTCGAATACGTTCGATTTTCCATCGTTCATGAAAAGCCCGGCCAGCCCGTGGGCCAGCCATCCGATGGAATTGCTCTTTCCGCTTCCCGCGCTATGCTGTATGAGGTATTTTTGCCCCGTTCCTTTCGCTTTTGAGTCTTGGAGGAGTTGGTTCACGACCGTGAGCTGATGATAGCGGGGAAATATAAGTTTTCTGACCCGTTTTCCCCTCTTTTCTTCCACGATGACCTGAGCGAAATCACGGAGAAGTTTCGAGAGGTTGGATTTCGTGAGAATTTCTTCCCACATATAGCTCGTGCGAATGCCATCTTCGACCGGGGGATTTCCCGATCCTTCATCGTTTCCTTTGTTGAATGGCAAAAACCAGGTCTTGTCGTCTTCGAGTTTGGTCGTCATATAGACGAGTTCCGTATCGGCCGCAAAATGCACGAGGCATCGTTCGAACCTGAAAAGTTCTTCCCGGCTGCTTCGGTCGGCTTTGTACTGTTCGATGGCATCTTTGACGGTCTGGCTCGTAAGGAGGTTCTTGAGTTCCAGAGTGACGATGGGAAGTCCGTTGATGAGGATCGCCATATCTATGGACTTGTTGTTCTGGAGGCTGAAGAAGAGCTGACGGGTGACGAAAAAGACATTGGACTGCCAGAGGGTTTCCAAATCGGGATTGAGGGCGGAATTCGGCTCGAAGAAAAATACCATGATATGGGCATCTCGGTCTTTGATTCCTTTTCTCATCACATTGACGATCCCTTTTTCCACAATCTCTTTCTGGAGTCGCTGAAGGAATTTCGTTTTATAGTTCTCGCCGTAGTTCACCCGGAGTTTTTCCGCTTCTTTTGGCTGTGTCCGCTCGACGAAATCCCAGAATGCCACGGTATCGATACACTCTTTTCGGTCGTAGTGTCCCGAGTGTTCCGCATTGTAAAATTTCTGGACGAATCCGTTGTTTTCGACCAAGGATTTCGCAAAGAGCTCTTCGAATCCGGATTCGCGGGTATTTGTAGCCATGGGTAAGCGGTTATGAAATAGGTATTTTCCCTGTCACTGCCTGATAGACGAGACTGGTGCGATACTCCTCTATGAGGGTGATTTCCTTTTCTATCTTTTCGATGGCGGAGTTGATTTGGGAGGTTTCGTGTTCGATGTGTTCGACAATGGTTTTTTGAATAGAAAGAGGGGGTAATACCGTGTGGAGGTTCTCGATTATTCACATCCCGATATTTGGCTGAGTTCCAAAAGACCAGAAAGTTTGAACTTGTTTCTGAAACGATTCGCCTGTAAGGAAATAGTATATAAACTTATAGTAGCATAAATCTTGATTTACTCGTACCAATGCTAATGGCGACCAGATGTTAAAATCTATGTCTTCTTCAATTACCCCGATTTTTCCTGTTGTAGACCCTGATTTTACGATAAAAATATCGTTTCTTTGAGGTTTACATTTTTGTGAGTAAATTTCATCTTGTGCCTTACTGATAAATCCTCGAATTGATTCGAAATTGATTTTACCATTGAAAACTGACTCTGCTGAGGCAAAAGGCACTCATTCCTGAAAAAACTCTGGAGTTTCATGAGGTCAATCAGTAATTTTTATCGATACTATCTGCTTCATTTTTGCAACTCTCCAATCCTCAGCCCACAAATCCCACGAAAACTTGAAAAAGGGCATAAAATAGGCATAATAGGGGTAACAAAACGCACCTATTAAGTACCTAAATCATACCCCCGTGAATGATATCCAAAAATACGGTT
>CAIVSN010000108.1 GCA_903908595.1 uncultured bacterium | reverse complement strand
CCTCGCGGCTTTACCCTCGCGGGACCATGCGGTATTAACCTGGCTTTCGACAGGGTATCCCTCACTCTGGGGCAGGTACAAACTCGTTACTCACCCGTCTGCCACTCAATTACCCATGACACGGGTTCGGCAAGGGGATCCTTGTAAAATCGGTGTCATGGATAATTCCGTTCGACTTGCATGTGTTAGGCGCACCGCTAGCGTTCATCCTGAGCTATGATCAAACTCTTTAAAACGATAGCGCTTTTTCTTTTGAGGGAAATCGCGACCTTGGTTCCTCTTGGAAAATCCGCGCCTCCGGATGGGAGCGCTTCAGATTCTAGAGGGGGGCCAAGGGTTTCTTCTTTGTTTTTTTGTACTTGGTTGTATCTTTTGTTCTCTCAAGAAGATTCTCATCTTCTTGTGTATGGGTTAAGGAGCAGGAAACTTCGGCCGAAACCCAAGCTTCTCTCAAAAAAGAGCTCGCGTATCGTATGATTTTCACGTCGTTTGTCAAAAGATAATTCTTGGAAACGCCAGATTGTTGGCCGAACGTGGAAAATCGGGCATCGGAAGCGCCAAATTGCCCGAATCTCAACGGGAGATATATATAAGCATCCGGTCGGATCCCGACGAAAAACGCGGGTATCGCGCAAACTAATCGGAAAAACCCGCCGTATCCCCGATTTTCAATCCGCCCACGTCGCAACTCCCCGCCGCCAGTTCCAAAACGTACTTCGCCAGGACCGGAGGATCGTACTCCCCGTATTTCCCATCGGCTTCCGCGGGAACGTCCCGCTCGATCCAAACGATGTTCTTTGACGCGTCAATCCACAGGATGTCCAAATCGATTCGGGTATCTTTCATCCAGAATCCCCTCCGGGAAGCGTCCGGAAATACGAAAAGCATGCCGGTGGACTCCCCCATCGCCGTGCGGTTCGACAATCCGAGATTCCACTCCGTTTCCCGTTCGGCGACTTCCGCCATCCAGGATACGTTCCGTATTCGAACGGGTATTTTTTTCATGGTTAGAGGATTCAAGCGATAACTTCGGCCCCGTTTTCCGTCACGAGCACCGTGACTTCCCGATAGGTCCCGACGTCTCCCATTTCCGTAAAACCCGAAACGCCGTCATGGCCGGAGACGCTCAGTCCCGAACGTTCCGTGAAAATCGGCTCGATGGTAAATATGTTTCCGGGACGGAACATGACGGACCGGAGGTACCGGGCTGGCCAATGGACGATGCCGGGCTGCTCGTGAAGGGCTTCCCCGACCCCGTGGCCATTGCAATCGCGGATAATCCGAAACCCGTCCGCCAATGCGGAATCGTAGATGAAAACGCCCTGATCGAAGGCATTGCCGCCCGGTACGACCAACGGCAGGCTTCCCGATACGGCCCGCCTCGAAGCGAGCACCAACCGGCGGCCCTCATCGGAACCGTTTCCGACCGACAGGTTGACGGCCGCGTCGGTATTCGCTCATTGCCACCGGACTCCCGCGTCGATCGTCACGACGTCCCCGTCCCGGAACGGCACGCCGTCGACGGGCAAATGGAAAATCCCGTCGTTCCGGGAAACCGAAATCACATGGGGATACCCATCGACCCCGAGAAAAGCCGGGGAAATTCCGGCGGTTTCGTATTTGAAGAAAAATGCCCGGGCTATCGCTTCCAAATCCGTTGGCGCGATCCCGGGCTTGGCAACGCTTTCCAGAATCGCGAGCAATTCGCCCAAGTATTTTCCGGACTCCCTCATTTTCCGGCAAAAATCCTCAGGATAGGCCTTCAATTGCCATGAAGGGTCGGGAAGGAAAATTTTTCCGGCTTCCGCGAGACGGCTTTCTTCCATGTTCCAAGCCGATTCCAAGAAAGGTCGAAGCTTCTGAATGCCGAGCGATTCGGATTTCTCGATCAATCCCTCCGTTTCCGCCATCGATAAGGTCGTCAAAGCCCGGATATGCTGGGTTGCCGTGGCTCGCGTCGGTACCGGAATCTTCATTTTTTGATTTTTCTGAAAAAGAGGTCTATACTGTACCCCGAATACCCCTAATTCCAAATAATGGACTTTTCCAAGGAACAGATTGCCTATTATCAGCTTCCCTTCGCAGAAAAACGCGTCAGCGTTTTGGCACTCTTGAAATGACTCGAAGGAAAGGCAGAAGTGTTCGATGCGCTGTACGAACACATATTGAACCAACCACAGACCCTTATCGAAAGCGAAGTCGACGAAGTCTACGAAAGCGTCATGTCGGTGCTCATCGAGGACGGCATGGAAAAAATGCAGGCTTCATTGGACCATCTCGGCGAAATCAGCAGCCGGCTCAAAGCCATGAAGGAACAGGAAGAGCGGGAACGGAAGGAGGAAAACAACGTGGAAATCCTTGCCGCCTGGTAAGCCATTCAAAAACATATCCTTAATTTTTTTCATATGCAAATGTCTCAAAGAAACCATGGTCCGGAAGATAACAATTCCGCCCAGGAACGAAACGAACGCCTCAATGGCCTCCGCAGCGCGACCGACGGGCTCCAGGAAGGCGGGGTCCAAAAGGCCCAACAAAACGCCGAAGGTTCCCAAATGTACAGAAAGCTCAATACCGGAAGCCAAATCGGAAACGAACAAAACAGCGTTAAGAACA
Source organism: uncultured bacterium (assembly GCA_903908595.1). Classification (GTDB taxonomy): domain Bacteria; phylum Patescibacteriota; class Gracilibacteria; order BD1-5; family UBA2023; genus CAIVSN01. The sequence continues at coordinate 18,208 of CAIVSN010000108.1, read as the reverse complement.
TGATGAACAACCCGCAAGGGCGAGACGCCGTCAATCAAGCGCTTCAGCAGCTCGGTGCTCCCAGCTTTCAGAATCGAACCGATTGGATGGGCTCGAATCCGGCTCTCGCGAAACAGGTTATGGAAATGGCAAAACAAACCGCGCTGAACTCCATGGGCAACGGGCAATTCAATACCGGCGGGGTGAATATCAACCGTCAGCAAACCAATGCGTATGCTCGCGGCCCATGAGCGTCGAACAACACGGGACGGATCGGCGGCAGCTAGTCTTCGGAGGGCTTTTTCCCACCCTGCCGGTTGCAACGCGACTTTTTCTTTTTTCGCTTTGAAAACCCGGGGCTTTGCATATAGTTAGTCGCATGAACAAAAAAATCATCACCCTTTTGGCACTTACATTAGTGCTCGCTTCCTGCGGCAAGACCGCGGAACCAACTCCAGCTACGCCCGCCGTGAAAAATACTCCGGCTCCGATTCAGATCCAATCTGGCGCTTTGGGAAATACCACTCCCGGTTTCGCCGAAGATCTCAACAACGTTGTCGAAGGCGCATACCAAAATGCGGCCAGCGGTACCGTTGCTAAGTAATTTCCCCTCATGTATTCCCGTTTTTCCAAAAAAGAAATCGTAGCCCTCAGCATTACCGGCGCAACTACTCTTATTTTGGCGTCGGTTCTTTTTTCTGCGAGCGCGAGCACTTCGTCTACGGAAGATTTTCTGACCGGATTGGAAAAAGCCTTTCCGGGCTCCAACACGGGCACGACGACGAACACTGGCACCACGACGAAGACTGGCGCTACGACGGGAACCACTTCTACCGGTGCCACTGGCACTACGACGAAGACTGGCGCTACGACAGGGACGACGAACACGGGCACCACGACGAAGACTGGCGCTACGACGGGGACGACGAACACGGGCACCACGACGAAGACTGGCGCTACCACGGGAACCACTTCTACCGTCAAGACGAATACGGGCACGACGACCACGGGAAACACCGGGAATTTTGGAGACGATCTCAACAATCTGATCGAAACCTCATATAATAGTGCGGTCACCACTACTAACCCGGTTTCCGTACAAGGGGGCAATACGTCCACTGTCGGGGCGAATACGGGACTCAACAGCGCGGCCCAGTGCAAGTTGCCGGCTATAGAAATCCTTCAGGTCGAAGAACAGGAATCCAAAACCATCGTCCGGTGGCGCGAAGTAGCTGGCGCCGCGGGATATGACGTGATGAAAAAATCGAGATCCGGGCAATTCGTGCTCATCGAACGCGTCAAGAATCCCATTTATACGGCCCATTTGGCCCGGGGAGCCGTGAAATACGAAGATTTCAAAATCGCCGCCGTATGTAAGGAAACCCAATCCGCCTCCATTAACGCATCAAAAGTCACTAGCGTAAAAACCGGACCGGTTCAATTGCTTCTGACTGCGCTCTTGTCAATGAACATCGGGGCGGTAATCATGCTTCGGAAAAGGAAGGCGAAGGCCATTTAATTCCCGGTTGCCAAAAAAATGACGTTCCTCCGGTTCGTCATTTTTTCGTCTCGAAAAAGCCTCCCGATTGTTGGGAGGCTTCCCATGAGATACTAATTCGCGAATTCCCCTTCGGCTTCAACGATAGGTTCCACGATGACCCAATCTTTCGCGGGAACGTAGAAATCGAGCTCGTTCGGATCGATTTCAGCAATGACTCGGTCGAGCAAATCCTGGATTTTGACTTCAACCTGTGTCCCATGGAGCATATCCTTGAGTTGGCACACCCCCTTTTTCGCTTCCATGATTCCGACGATAGCAACGAACCGGGCCTTGAGGCGGTTCGCTTTTTTCATCTGGATCTTGAGGGAAGGCGTTCCGAGGGAGAGAAGCGAATTCAGTCAGCGGTTCCGGGCCTCGATCGAAAGCGGGAGCATGATTTTCTTGGCCTCGTCGCCCAGCTGGATGAAGCAGAGGTGGATGCCGTCCTTGTTACGGAGGGTGACTCCGGTATCCATGACCGCTTCGATCAGCCGTTCCGCCCCAAAAGCGAAACCGACCGCGGGGATCTCTTCCTTGTGGCCAAGGACTTTGGCAAGCCCGTCATAGCGTCCTCCGCCGCCGAAGGAATCTTGGGTCCGACCGGAGCCGTCCACCCATTCCCAAACGGTGTGGGAATAGTAATCCAATCCGCGCACCAACGTGTGGTCTTCGACGTAGGCGACCCCGAGGATATCGAGGTATTCCTTGACCTTGGCATAGAATTCCGAGGATTCCTTCTTGAGGAAATCCGTCATTTTGGGAGCGACCTTGAGAAGTTCCTTCACGTCCTCGTTCTTGGAATCGAGCAACCGGAGGGGATTGGTACTGAGCCGTGCTTGGTCGACCTCGTCGAGGAGATGCCGTCGGGCCTCGAAAAAACTCTGGAGTTCGAGGATGTATTTTTCCCGTTCCTTAGGGATTCCGAGGGTATTGAGCTTGACGGTGTACTTGCCTTTGAGCCCGAGCCCATCGAGGATGGAACACCCGACATAAATCATGTTCGCGTCCAGGATCGGATCGACTTCGCCGATGATTTCGCCGCCCATCTGGTGGAATTGGCGGTACCGCCCCTTCTGCGGCCGATCGTACCGGAAATGGGGTTCCATATAATACCAATAGACCGGCTGCGGTTCCTCCTGGAGGTTGTTTTCGATATAGGCCCTGAGGACTCCCGGGGTGGATTCCGGCTTAAGGACGAGTTCGCGGCCCTTCTTGTCGGTCAATTCGTACATTTCCTTGGAAACCACGTCGGAACCGATGCCCGCGGAACGGACGATCAGTTCTTTCGTTTCCACGACCGGGGTCGAAATCCGGGTAAAACCGCTTTTGCGGAATTCGTGCCGGACTACCTTTTTGACGAAATTGAAATATCTCTGGTATTCGCCAAAGAAATCTTGCATTCATCTGACTCGCTGTGGAAATTCTGCCATGGGAAACTAGGGTAATGAAACGATAATCCTCTCTGGAACGAGAGGAGGAACATCGATGGTGCGCTGACGCATATCCGTCGAGTGTAGCAGAAGCGGGGGGAAAAGCAAGGCGAAGTCGGTCGGAATTGATAACGGTCGATAAATCGCGAAAATCCGATTCGAAAAGATGGTATTCCTACAATTCCCATCCGTCTCCTAGCTCTCCCCCAACACCAATTCCACCACTTCCAACTGGTTCCCCGTTTTTTTGAACACCTTCAGGGAAATCTTGTCGCCCGGCAATTTTTCCGACAGCGCATCGCGGAGCCCGAACGTGGAACTGAGCTTTTTGCCGTCGGCCTCCACGATGACGTCGCCTTCCTTGAGCCCGGCCTTCTCCCCCGGAGAATTCGGCACTACCGCCGGAAGTCCGGAACCGCCGCCGATAATGGCGCCGTCGGAAAATACCAAGCCGAGAGAATCGGCCGTCGCCTTGTTGAGGATGCCGTATCGGATTCCGATGAACGAACGCTTGATTTGGCCGTATTTCACGACCGACTTGATCATCGCCTCGACCACGCGGCTCGAAAGCGGAATACTGAACCCGATGCCGTTCGCTCCCGCAGAAATCGCCGTGTTGATGCCCACGACGCGGCCCTGGAGATTGACGAGCGGCCCGCCGGAGTTGCCCGGATTGATGGCCGTATCGGTCTGGATGAGCCCGGAAAGGGCTTCGACGTCGCCGGAATTGCCAGACGAGGCTTCGATCTGCCTTCCGAGACCGGAAACCACTCCGAACGTCACGGTATTTTGGAATTCCGCGAGCGCGTTCCCTACGGCGACGACGAACGAACCGATTTCGACCTGGCTCTGGGAATCCACGAAGTTCAGGGCAACGCCTCAGAAATACGGCGTATTAATGTCGGCGAATGCCCGGATGACGGCCAAATCCGTCGTCGGGTCATAGGCGAGAACCTTTCCAATAAGCTCGCGTCCGTCAGCGAGGATAATCGTATATTCCGCTTTGGGATCGCTTACGACGTGCTTGTTGGTAAGGATATAGCCGTCTTTGGATACGAAAAACCCGGTTCCCCCACCCACTTTCTTCCGAACGGTTCCCGCCGGCTCATAGAAAAATCCATACGGGTCGGTCCGATAGGTCTGGACTTCCCGGGTGATCACGATGGAAACGACCGATGGGCTCACTTGGCTCGCGATGGACTTGACGCCGGATTCGAGCCCCGTCAAGCTCGGATCCAAAGGAGCTGCCACCGGAACGGACGGCGTAGAAACAGGTTTCTGGGAAAGGACGAAGGCAGTATCGGAACCGACGGTGTCGACCAAGAACCTGATCATCAGGTACGCGGACAATCCCGAAAGGACGATACAGACAGCGAGCGAGGCGAGAAACAATCGGGCGAATTTCATACGAAAAAATAAAAAAACATACTATTCGGCTCCAACGGAAACTCAAGGACAAATCGATGAAATCCGATTTGGGATTATACTCCAGGATATTAAGCGAGAATTAAATAAGCCCACCCCGAAGAGGTGGACTATGTCAGCAGAGAAACCCTCTAACTGACGGCAAACATGGAATTCACCCGATGCCTTGAGCGTTTGTCCGAAACCTTTTGAGAAGTCGTACGCAGTTTCTCATGGTATTCCGGATCGACGGCTTCCGTCCGGCGCAGGGGTTTGCCCTGGGTATTGAAACGCTGTGTGGAACCGTTTTCCTCCAAAACTTCATTGGCGACGCTTGAAAGCATTGCTAAGAAATTCGTATAGGATGCACTGCCCATGATATTTCCTTTTGTGTTTGTTTTGCTTGACAATCAAGCTTGGCAATTCTACAAATAAATTCTCAAATACAACTTTTTTTTAAAAATCGAACCTACTCCGAGATCCGGATTTTTTCCAGCCGGACGCACTTCCCTTCCGAGAGCTCCGCGACGAGGCCGCAGACCACTCCCGGTCCCATGTCCGTTTCTTTTTTCGGGGAAAAATAGCCGGTGCCCGAGAGAAAATTCGGCATCCATCCGGCGAATTCCTGGCCGATGGAAGAATGGAGCGATCCCGTCATGCCGACGTCGGTAATCACCCCGGTGCCCGAAGCGAGAATCCGATCGTCGTTGGTCTGGACGTGCGTATGGGTCCCGTATTGGAGGCTGACCTTCCCCGACAGCCATTCGGCCATGCAGTAGCTCTCCGCGGTGCTTTCCCGGTGGAAATCCACGACGATTCCATCATAATCGGACAACGGATGCGCGCTCAGGATTTCTTCGACCTTCAAAAACGGGTTGTACACGTCGTCCTTGAGGAAGTTCCCGGAAATCAGGTTGATCACCAGAAGCTTCTTGCCGTTTTTTTCGAAGCTTCGCGCTCCCGATCCAGGAAACCGGAAGTGTTTGGATTCGTAAAAATTCGCCGGCCGGAGCTGCGGGGAATCCGGGGCGTCCATATAGTCGGCCATGAATTCCATGGTGGAAAAACTGTGGTTTCCGCCCGTGAAAATATCCACCCCGTATTTTTGCAAGTCCGCCAAGTGCTGGGGAACCGGCCCTTTGCCATTAGTGAGGTTTTCCGAATTGGCGATAACGAAGTCAGGCGAGTGTTCCGCTCGGAGCCCGGGCAGGTACTTGGCGAGCAGTTCCCTTCCCTTCCTTCAGAAAATATCGCCGAAAACGAGGAGTTTCATATCGTGAAAAATAATAGGTTACCGGATTTCCCTCAGGACTTTTTCGGCATGTCAGGTGGCTCGGACGCTTCTCCATTCCTGGAGGAGCGTTCCGGCGGAATCGAGCAGGAAACTCGAACGGAGGAGTCCGAAGACCATTTTGCCGTACAGGTTTTTTTCTCCCATCACGCGGAACTTTTCGATGAGGCTGCCATCGTCGGAAATGAGGGGAAGCCGGATGCCGCAGCTGCTTTGGAAATGCGCGTGGGATTCCGCGTCGTCCTTGGATACGCCGATGACCCGGACGCCCTTGGCCGCGAATTCTGCCGCGAGCCGCGTGAAATCCTGGCCTTCGAGGGTGCAACCGGGAGTGTTGTCCTTCGGGTAGAAATACAGGAGGGTCCGGGGGCTTTCTTCGAGGATTTTCGAAAAATCGGAATGTTCGACGGTTCCGTCCGGTCGGATGATTTGGCAAGCGGTCATGGGAAAGTGGGTTATTTTGAAGTTGCGTACAAGAGTACCCGACATTCTAACGAAACTCTGGCAAAATGCGAACTTCTCGTCGATTTTTTCGGCCCTTACCGCTTCTTTCTAAAAAACCAAACCGCGAACGCGACCAGCCCGATAACCGTCGCGATCTTGAATTCGAACACGTAGTGCTCGATGAGCTCGATGACCGGCTCCCCGAAATAGTACCCGGAAAGGGCCAAGACCGAGCACCACAGGGTGGCACCGAAGAACGTAATCGAGGCGAAATATGGCAAGGGCATCCGAAATATCCCGGCCGGGATGGAAATCAGGTGGCGCACGACCGGGAGCAATCGGCCGAGAAACGTGTACAGGTTGGCGTTTTTGAGAAACAGCGTTTCCGCCTCTTCGTACTTCTTGCGGTTGAGGAAGAAATATTTCCCGTATTTGAGCACGAACGGCTTGCCGAGGTATTTGCCGATGGCGTAGTTCACCGAAGCCCCGAGCAGGCTTCCGAACCCGCCGGCCAGGATGGCCATCCACACCGGATATCCCCCTTTGGCGGCGACGATGCCGGCGGGAATCATGACGATTTCGCTCGGGAGCGGAAACAGGCTCGATTCCACGGCCATGAGCAGGAATATTCCCCAGAGTCCGAGATCCCCGAAAAACGCGATGATGGTTTGCGACATGCTACAGTTTGAAAAAAGATGCTATTTTGAGCGGAACGGTATGGAAGGCCGTTTTGAAACCGGCCCGGTCCCGGTACGAGATATATATTCGGGCCAAGATTGCTCCGATAATCACGCCTACCAGCACGTCGCCGAAGTAGTGCACTCCGGAAATCACCCGGCATATCAGCATGATGACGCCGAAAACCGCGAACGCGGTAGAGACGGGCATGCTCAGGAAATACCCGATGGCCACCACGGAAGCCCCGGCGAAAATCGCGTGTCCGGACGGGAAGGAATTGTCAGGCAAGTGGCTGATGAGCGGCGGGATATTGGAAACCGCTTCCGGGCGTGGGCGGATCGGAAGCCCGAACTGCAGTGCCCAGTAGACCGCGAACGCGAACATGATGGCATAAAATATATCGAGCGAGGCAATCTTGTAGTCCACGTCCTTGCGGTACGCCCCGTACAGCCAGATTCCGATAAGGAAGGCTACGGTGAGGAATATTTCGAAGTCGGAAAAAAATCGTATCGCGGGTACCCAGGCGCTTTCCCGCTGAACCGATTCTTGGAAAAAACGGGAAACTGCGATATCGGAGTCAATGAGGAAATTAAACATGGGAATCGGAATGATGGGATGAAATTCGTTCCTTGCGCGAAGCGCTGGGGTGGGAACGATGAATCGGAACCCGTGTCGCCGTGACATTTACGGAAGCCGGTGCCACGCGGGCGGGCATGTGAGACGGAGCCGGAACCGGGTCGTATCCTCATTTTGACCAGGGATTGCAGGAAAGTATCCGACGGATGGCATAAAACGAACCCATGATTGCCCCGTGCTTCTCCAAAGATTCCAACCCATAGGAACTGCAGCTTGGGAAATGCCGGCAATACGGGGGGCGGTCGAGCGCCTTGGCCCAGAATGAATGATCGGGAGACAATGCGAACCGATACGCCCGGACGATCGACATCAAAAAAACCCGGGGCAGCCGATAGAGGACACGTGCGAAGCTTTTGAGAATGCCGATGGCGGATTCCAGGGAGAAACGGGAAAGATTCCGATCGAGAAACGCCTGACGCTGATGTTTGAATGGAGACATGGGGAGCCGTTTTCCAAAAAAATCCCCCTTGCGGAGGAATTCTTTTATTTTACGAACGTTACGACTTTTGCGAATACCTCGGGATGGCTGATCGCCAGATTGGAAAGCGCCTTTCGGTCGATTTTCACGTTCTTGAGATAGAGCGCGTTGATGAAGGTGGAATACGTGAATCCGAGCGCTCGGACCGCGGTGTTGATACGGACGTTCCAAAGTCGTCGGAAGGTCCGCTTCTTCGCGCGTCGGTCGATGTACGCATTGGTACCGGCCTTTGCCACGGCGTTCTTGACCCGGGAAAATACGTTCCCGTTCATCAGTTTGTACCCCTTTGCCTTGGCAATGAGATTCTTGTGTCGGTTGTGGGAGGTGACTCCTCGTTTGACTCGTGTCATATATTAAAAACTAAATAAATGAGAAATTATAGGCTGTTCGGCAGGCATCGTCGGAGCGCTTTCGCGTTTGCGGGAGTGGAAACCATACCGTACTTGTTGCGGCCTTTGGCTTTCTTTGACTTGTTCGCGAGGAGATGTCGCTTGCAAGATTTCGGGAGGATGAACTTTCCGGTTCCGGAAACCTTGATGCGCTTCTTGGCGCTGGAGTGGGTCTTTTGCTTCATACGATTATTTTTTAGGATAAATGAGAGTGCTGAAATTGTTTCCGGCTTTTACGAGTTTTACCTCGGTGACCTTGTAGTATTCTCCGAGGCTTTGGATGAATTCGTTCATCTTGGCCTGCGCGAGGGCTACGAAGTTGTTTTCCCGTCCTCGGAGCGTGAGCATGATTTTGAGAGGATGTCCGTCCTTCGCGAATTTTTCCGCCTGATTCCTTCGTATGTCCAAATCGTGATCTCCTATCTTGTAGGTAATTTTGAGGGTTTTCACGTCGGCTTTCTTGGAGCTTTGCCGACCGTGGGACTGGTTTTTCTGTTGCTTGAACAGGAATTTTCCGTAGTCCATGACCTTGCAAAGCACCAATCCGTTCTGGACTCCTATCTCTACGAGGTCCATCTCGAACTGTTCGGCCTTGTTCAATGCTTCATCAATCGAAAGGGTTCCGAGAGACTCGCCGGCCTCGTTGATGACCGCCACTTGGGATTCGCGGATTTGCGCGTTGATTCTTTTCTGCTTTGCAGCCATTATTTTGCCTTCTTAGCAGGTGCCTTCTTCGGAGCCACGGTTTTTTCCGGCGTGGCTTCGGTTTCGGTTTTTGCAACGGCCTTCTTTGCCGGAGCAGCCTTAGGAGCCTTAGGAGCCTTGGCGACGGATACCGGAGCCAAAGCACTTCCCATTTTCGCGAGGGTCTTCGCGTGGGCGGATTTCCTTCGGGCCGCCGTGTTCGCGTGAAGGACATTCTTCTTGACGAGGGTGTCGATAGCGCTCTGAAGATGGGAAAGGATTTCCCCGACGTCGGCGGCACCCACGGCAATCGCCCGTTCGAACTTCTTGAGCGTTTCCTTGTACAAAGCGACGAAATGTTTGTTTCGCGATCGCTTGGTAAGGCTTTGCTTGTGCGCCTTTATAGCTGATTTTGTTACTGGCATGAATAAAGTGAATAAAGTATTTGGAGAGCCTACTAGCGGGAAACTACAAAAGGCTCCTTGAATGAAAAGTACGCGCATTGTATGAAATACCCGCGCAGAGTCAAACTTTTATTGGGAAACCTCATCGAAACGCGAACTCCTTGCCGAATTCTCCGTTCCTCGCTCTACGTACTTGCCAGTACGTTTCGCTACGGTACTCGAATTCGGCTTCGGATTTCATCGTTTCGATGAGGTTTCTGGAATTCGGTGAGGATGGATGGGTATAAGCCAGTCGATTATTTAAGAAATCCCAACCGGACTATCGTACGTACTTCCTGCGGAAAATGGCGAATCCGGCTACGAGCGCGATGCTCATGAGCAAAAAGATCTTTCCGGGCCCGGTCTGGACGCTGGTGGAAGGCGAAAGGTTTGCGGATTCCGTGAGATCGGAACATACGGCCTTGATGGCGAAATCCTCGTATTTGACTTCCCCGGTAGCGATGTGGATCGTATAGGAATTGGAAGATACCGATTCGATGAATACGAATTCTCCGGCAGCGTTTTTCTTATACACGTTGTACCGTACCGCTACTGGGATGCTGTCCCAGGAAAGGACGCTGATGTCGGTTTCGGTTTTTACCTTGAGCCCGCCGACGTTGCCGATCGTGCATTTGCCGGGCGATGCGAGGACAATTTCTACGATGACCGCCTCGGATGACGTATCGGGAATCGCGATTCCGCTTGCGTCTACCCCGGAAATGACGAAGGAATACTTCGCTGGGGCGAGTCCCGGAACGAACCAGGAATACTGGTTGTTCATGAGATTTTTGATTTTCGATTTTTCCGAAGACAGGACCTTGGTTTCCGCTCCGCCGGTAGGAGTATAGGCGAATTGGAACTTGTCGAGGTTGGCGGGCTCGTTTTCGACTTCGAACGTGAAGGAAGCCTTGCCGTCGGTATTTTGAGCCTTCAGGTTCTTGTAAGCCATTTTGGGCACCGTGATGTTGAGGGTATCCGCGGCAGCCTTGAGCGTTTGCTTTCCGAGCTCGTTCTTGAGGCTTACGTCGACCGGCACGCTGCCGGTTTTCGCCGGAGCGATCATTTCTCCCTTGTAGGTTCCGGGAATCGTGTCTTCCTTGAGGGTTACCACGGCTTCCGCCGCGCTGACCGTAACGGTCTTGAGCCCGGGGGTCGCGTCCACGGTGATGCCGATTTTGGTTCCGGGAGTCACGTCCTTGCTGGTCAACTTGATGCTGTTAAATTGCGGCCCTTCGCTTCCAACGGTTACGTTGACGTTCGCCGAAGTTCCGATGACCTTGTTCGAACCATCGAGAACGCTGGCGGAAAGGACGTTTTTTACTTGGTCAGCCTTCTTAATGTCGAAAACGAACGTCCCCTTGTCATCGGATTGGGTTTCCAGCGCTTTGACTCCGTTGACGAAGAGCTGGACCCGGGAATTTTTCTTGGTCGTTCCCACCACGGAGAAGCTGGAATTCCCCATCGTGGAATTGTCGTCGGGAGAGGTGATGGTAACGAGTTCCGAACCGGCTACCGGAGCCGTGCCCCCCGCGCTGACCTTGACCTTGGCATATCCTTCGATCTTCGCCTTGTCGAAATCGGAAACCACGACCTTGAACGTGCCTTCTTTCGTGAAGGAGAGCCCTTTGGAAAACGTCTTTTTTCCGGCGTCTCCGGCTACGAAGGTATAGCCTTCCGAATACGGAACGGTCGCTTTGTTGTCGTTCTCGACGATGACGAAAATGATACCCGTGTATCCTTTGACCACGTCGCCGGATTTGGAGAGCGCTTTGACGGTGAGGTCGACGGGTTCGCCGATGCTCGCGGTCGCCGGAGCGGTAACTTCGAGCCGGTCGACGACCGTGTCGTCAGCGGCATGCACGTCGGATACGGGCAGGAATGCGGAAAATACCGAGAGGAGCGTCAGCGCGGAGAGAATGCGTTTCATAAAGTGTGATAAATTGGAGTCTTTCGGCTATCATACGACATATTCGCCGACCGGGGAAGCATTTGCTATAGACAAATGTAAATTTGTATTTCTAAAATTGAACGGTATGGATTTCTCGGGCCGGAAACAGGCGTTCGGGGAGCCGGTGTCCCGACATGAAAAACGTGCGTCCGTCAAACGATCGCGCAATGTGCGCGAAGTGGCTCGCGTCCAGTTCCGAAGCGATATCGTCCAAGAGCAGCACCGCCCGGCAACCGGAATGCCGTTCGACGTACCCGATGCCCATAATCTTCAGGAAAAGGAGGATGGTCTTGTTTTCGCCGCGCGACAGGAATTCGGAGCTCTGGGGCTTGGACGGGCTCGTCTCGACCACGAAAGAAAAATTATCGAGGTGCGGCCCGATGCACGTGTGGCCGATCAGGACGTCCTTTTCGCGGTGGGAAGCCAGATACGCGCGGATGCATTCGGCGATATCCTCGTCCGATCCGCCGATGGGAACCTTCGTATCGTACCGCAGGGACAGTCCCAAACCGTCCCGCACGATCGGCGCGATTTCCGGCAATTGGTGGGAAATCGCGCTCAGTATCCGCTTCCGGTAGGAATAGTACGCCTTCGATTTCTGCACGAATAGCAGGTCCCAGGCATCTAGGTCCGACGGGGGATTTTTCCCCTCCCCTATCCGCTTGAGGAGGGCGTTCCTCGACCGGAGCGCCGACTGGTAATCCCGGCGGATCTTGAGAAATTCCCCGTGGGAAAGCAGGAGAATCTCATCCAAAAAATCCCGCCGGAGCGCGGGTCCGAGATAGAGCATGTTCATCTCGATCGGAGTGAACAGAATAGCGCGGAGCGAATGCCGTTGCAGGTATTTCTGGCGCGTGACCGTTTCCCCCTGGATGCGGAAGCCGATCTTGGCCGGCGACCGGGCGAGCGAAACCGTGAATTCCGGGGCGAGACCGCTGTCCGTCAGGATGCAAGCCCGAACGAAGGCGGAATCTTCGGAATCCGTCACGCACTGGTCGATGGTTCTCCCCGGCGGCACGATGCCGTTGATCAGCACGTACAGCGATTCCAAAAAATTGGACTTCCCCGACCCGTTCGGTCAGAGCACCAACGAAGCGTTCCCGACGTCGGTCCGGAAATCCCGGTGGTTCTTGAATTGGTACAGGGAGACTTCGCGAAGGAGCGTTTCCCCCATTATCCCATGATATTAGGGAGGGCGATGGCCCCGGCGAGCTTCTTCTGGGAAGATACCGCGAGGAGCTGCTCCCGGGTAAGCTCGGAATCGTGGACGACGTCGTCCCGGAGCGGGAGAATCCGCATCGGGGTATCCGCGACCTTCGCCAGGGATTCCGCCGGAACGGCCTTGAGGATATCCATGTATTCCACGATGGAATCGAGGTTCTGACGATAGTGTTCGAGCCGCTCTTCCGTGAGGGAAAGCCGGGACAAACGAGCGATGTGTTTGATTTGGTCTTGTGTGAGTGACATTTTGTTTTATACTCATTAAAATTTATCCCGAAGCATACAAAAATTATGGAAAATAGCAACGGCAAAACGCCCGAAAAAACCCGGGAAGCCATTTCCAACGAGGAATTGGCGCGGGTCAACCGACGCTTGGACGTCAGCAAGTGATTTTTCGCCTGGGTAGTGGCGGGATATTTCCTCAGCTCCCTCATGACGGTAGGAAGCACCGCCGGCGGGATTTTCGCGATCGCCTCGAAATGACTCCTGGTCGTCCTGGTGCTCAGTTGCGGCGGACTGTTCTATTCCTCGTATGCCTACTGGGGAATATTGCGGTGAGGCGTCGCCTACAAGATGCGGTTCCTCGTCATGCTCGTCCTCGCCGGAATCTGCATCGGGGCAATCCTGAAAAATTTCGGGATATTTTAAGTTTGACCGCTCGCATTTATTTCGTTTACTGAAAACGATTACCTACATACCCTATGAAATCCTCCCTTACCGCCGAAAAAATCCAGGAATCCCGGAAAAACGATGAAATCCGAAGCAATTTTTGAGCACCGGAGTGAGCCGTACCCGCGTACGGCGAACGAGGCGCGGAAAAAATGGCGAGGAGTTCGCGTTTTGCCGGGATTTCCCTCCTCGGCCTCGCTTGTACGCTCGTCCTCACCGGATGCTTCGGAAGCACGACGAGCAGCGTCGACAACTCCAATCTCATTGCGTACGAGGGATCGGGATTCACGATGCAGGTGCCGAAAACCTGGACGGCGGTCGGCAGCAAGGACCTCCCGAAACCGAAAGGCGGAAGCGTGGCCGGCGCCTTCACCTCCCCGGAAATCTCCAGCGGATTCGCGAACAACCTCCTCATCCTTCGGGACACGCTCGCCGATTCCACGATGACTTCCCGGAAATACGCCGTGGTCAACCAGGCGCTCACGACCGGCGAATATCTCGAATACACCAAGCTTGCCGAAGCGAAAGTGACATTCGGCGACAAGGACGAGAGCATTATCAACACGTTCGAAGCCCGGTACAGCAAGGAAACCCCGAAACAGAAATTCTTGCAGACTTCCAAGGTGTGCGGGAAAAACGTCTATTTGCTCACGATCGGATTGAGCCTCTCGAACGCGACGACGGACAAGTACGCGGAGATTTTCAAGACGTTCGCGTGCAAATAGCCGACACACAGGAAAAACCAATTCCTATTGGGTATATCGTCAGTTCTATGTTTTTACAAAATCCCTCAGATGAGGGATTTCTATTTTTCACTTTGCGTGATTGTCCATTCAAAAACGATTTTTGGGACAGCCTCTTTCCAAGGATTTTTTTGCATTTCCCGGTTTACGAATATATTGCAAAATAAGAATATAAAACGTATACCGCATGAAAAACGCCTTAGCGCTCAGAAACGGAAACGAGCCAAAGGAGAAAAGGCGCGTCCCGAACTCGTTCCTGGAATACTTGGGCGAAACATTCGAAATCGACAATCGATGATTGAACCGAATTTACCAATCCCTGCAAAAACCCGAATTTTTTAGTGTTCCCGTCGACGAAATCGTCGAAATGATTGCCGGTACCAAAGAATGACGGACCGCGGATATCGGAATGCTAGCGGAACGGTTCGTGGAATGGTACTATCGGTACTACCGAAATTTTTGTGCCGATACGACGGGGACGGGGAAGCAGTGGAAAATACACCGCGCCCATATGGCAGAGGATGTCAGGAAGATGCTCTCCGATTACGAGAGAGAAATCGGCTTCCGAACAAGCGGGGTCATTGCTTCATTGGGCAGCCATGCCTACCGGCACGGTACGGCCCGGAACCTTGCGATCCTCTCCCAAATGAAATCCCAGGCGGCAAGGAAATCTTCCGAAATCGAAACGAAGATTTCGACCATCGGGCAAAGGCTCCGGATCGTCATGCGAAATACCGACAAGATTTTTGATTCCTTAGAGCAGGAAATGTATCCGAAAACGATCATGTTCCGGTTTCGGAAATACGTGTCGCGTCTCTTGGAAAAGGCGGAAGAAACTCTCCCTACAGTTCGACCGTAACCATATGGTCCGGGAAATCGTCGTAACATATGGCGATTGAGATTTTTCGAACGAAAACGGGCCCCTTGGCATCCATAATCGCGGAGGATTGTCCGAACCATGCGGGAACGGAGATTTCGGCGGAATCGAGTATCGCTTCTAGGCTCGAGAATTCCCGGACAAAGAACGTATCTGTCAAGAGCATTTGGATATGTGTGGAGGTGGATTTTCCCGCCCGATAGGCGAAATGGTGTTCAAGACTGAGATTGACGCTCAAGGTACCGGATATCCCCTTTACCGGACTCTTCGGATCGACTTCGTAGCGTTCGAATAACTCCTTCAGTGACAATTTTGGGCGTTTCATATTCGACGCCAAGTTGGGTTGGTCGATTTTTGGAAAATAAGCGCCGAAATCCATTTTTTTCCTAAGGGATGCTTTCACCGAATAGCTCAGGACGAGGTAACCGACGATTCCGATAAAAATAGGACCCACGGCCTGTATGGGAAAGATTTGGGCAATAGCGATCATAATTAACGGCGTAAGAAACAAAGCTCAGATCGCAACGCCCGAAATAAATGGAAAAGGCGGCCGATAGAACCGGTCTCAAAGCCTCGCGAGGATTCCGGAATTCAGCACGGATACATAATACGCCTTCGACACCGTGTCGGATTCGTCCCAAGGGAGGGCAATTCTCTCTTGATCGGACGCCGCCGAAGAGGGTTTCGAATTGGCCAAAGCGAACTGGGCCGGATCGAGAGCGAACGCTTCTTCGCTTTCCGGATTTTCTTCCAAATACACGGTTATCAATTTGCCGAGGTTTACCTTCTCGTCGTCAAAAATTTCCCACTCGATCGGAATGATGGCATTCGCTGCGTCAGAAAGGGTCATAATCGATTTTTCCTTTACCGTCACGACGATTTGATTCTGAACCAGGGAATAATACATTCCATCAAATGAGATTCACGCGCTTTTCCTTACGTTTGGCATAACGAGCGGAACCGAAAAACTTAACGTGGACGAATACCCGTCCAAAGGGATTTCCTGACTATGAAACAACTTCTTCTGGGAAAAAGAAAAACCTTCAAGGTCTTTTTCAGCGTTATCCGATATCCCGTACCAGATCGCGTGTTCGAGGGTTACGGATTTGATCGAAGCCATGTCGATTCCGGGAAGTTCGACGCTTCACTCGATTAACGTATCTTTTCAGAAGAGGAATTTTGCTTTTTTGAAGGTGATTTTCGGGATAATTTTTGCCATATCGGAAAGTAAGGAATAGAGTATTTGTTGGGAAAACGGTACTGAAGGATATTATACCTAACCACATTCGCTTAGGTATAAGTCCAATCGGATCGGGACCGGGGAAAGCCAGCGTTTCGATGTATCTATTATAAAGTCTGGAGAATTGCGGCTTACTCTTTGAGCGTATACCGAATAAACCATTTTTTTTCGTTTTTGTCGTACGTTTTGATAAAATATCCTGTTCCGTCAGGCATGTATTTTACCTCCGAGATAAACCTATCATAGTGGTCTCCTTCTTTTCCATTGATCGTTACGAAGTACGTATTCTTTCTTCAAGCCAAAAAGAACAGATCGTTTTCCTTGGTATATCCCAACAATCCGACGTAATCATAGGATTTGCTTTTCTTCCCGTCTTTCACCACGTAATATTTCTTTCCCTGTTGCAAAATATAGGAGAAACCCTTGCCGTCCGGGGAATACGTCAGCCAGGATATGGATTGGTTGAGCTTAGATAATCTGACGCCGTCCTTGAAGAACGTCACGCGTTTGCCGTCATTGGCCTGGAAGGAATAATTTTTCCCGTCGGGAGAATATTGGAAAAAATAGATCGAATCGTATCTTCCTATTTCCTTACCGTCTTTGACGAGGATTTCTTTCTGGTCCTTTTTCGCGATATAGGACAATCCCGTGCCGGCCGGGGAATATATGATATTTTTAACGGAATCGAATTCCTTGCCGATTTCCACTCCATCTTGGAAAAGCGATTCTTTTCTGCCTTTTTTCGCTACGTAAGCAAGGCTTTTCCCGTCGGAAGCAAAGCTCAGGAGACCGGCGGAATAATATTCGTTACCGATTTCGACGCCATCCTTGATGACGCTTGTCATTTCCTCGTCGATAACCGCGTAGGCATATCCTTGGCCATCGGGAGCATACGTGTAATTATAGATTTTGTCGTGTTTCGCGATTTCCTTGCCGTCTTTGACGAGGACTTGCTGATTTTTCTTTTGGGCGACGTAAACGAATCCCGTGCCAACCGGGGAATAGGCGAACGAGGCAACCGAATCGTATTCCTTGCCCATTTCCACATCGTTCACGACATAGATGAACCTGCCGGATTTTACGGCCAAATACGAAAATCAGGTACCGCTGGAGGCAAACTTCGGGGAGATGGCGGACTGATATTTTTCACCGATAACGGTGCCGTCTTTGACGATGAATTTTCCCTCGTATTTGGGTCTCGATACGGAAAAGGCGAAATGCTTCCCATCCAGGGAATACGTCAGGCCTTCGATGTCGAGATACGGTCAGAATTTTTTGACGTCGTATTGCGGGTCGGGGGAAGACGCGAAGGAAGAAACGGACAAGAATACGAAAAGGAGTACTGCCGGGATGATTTTGCTCATGGGAAAAAATGAAATATTTCGAAGATTGTAACGGATAATCCGAGAATACGCCAAAGATTTTGAGATACCCCGAAATGAGATTGATTTTTCCCGCCGTAACTTGCGAATTTCGGGAATTTGGGTTGCAAAAATCCATATTTGCTTATAATACCCGAGCTCTGAAACAAAACGGCGTCTTGGTAGAGCGGTCATACAGAAGCCTGCAAAGCTTTGTAGATGGGTTCGACTCCCATAGATGCCTCCAAATGTATTAAATAATAAAACTCCAGTTTATAAATAACTGGAGTTTTATTTATTTTTTAAACTTAAAAGCTTTTCAAAAACTTGTATTCCAAGATTTAGATTTCATTTCTCTTGAAGAAAGTACAAGTTCTCTTATTTCATTTGGTAGAATATCATCTTGATATTTTCTTTCTTCTTCGAAAGATTTTCATGCAAAAATTATTGCTTTGAGAGCATATTCTGCTCAACCTGGGGCATGGTCAGCCATATGGGCTGTAGAGACTGCATGTCAGGTAGCACGAGCAATCGCAATTTGTGTAGGATTAGTCAATCATCTCGCAAGTGCGATAACTCCAAAAGCAGCGTTTCTGGCATCACCCACAGTTGCATTGCCTTTTTCCCATTTAGAAGCCCACAAATCCCACGAAAACTTGAAAAAGGGCATAAAATAGGCATAATAGGGGTAACAAAACGCACCTATTAAGTACCTAAATCATACCCCCGTGAATGATATCCAAAAATACGGTT
>CAIVSN010000107.1 GCA_903908595.1 uncultured bacterium | reverse complement strand
TTTATTAATCCAAAATATTTATTAGATAAAATACTGGATTTTCCGAAGACATCCATGAGATTTACAAATGGGTAACCATGTCAAAAATCCTCATTTCATTTATTTATACCATTTTTAAAACTACCTATTTCTCCCAACCTCCTCACCTCCCAATCCTCCGGAATCACCCCGATTTCGGTCTGCTTATACCCCTTTTTAACGCTATTTGCCATAATGGAATTTTATAAAGATCGGAGTTCTTCCTCCGTAGGCAGATACTTCCGTACGTCTTCCGGCAGTTCCGACAGGAGCCGGTATTCCGCCACGCCCATCGGTTGGCTGCTGTTAGCTAGGGCATATTCCACGACGGTGGAGTTCTGATCCTTGCAGATGATGAGCCCGATGGTCGGCCGGTCTTCCTCGCCCTTGATGTTCCGATCGACCGCGGTGATATAGAATCCTATCTGCCCGACGTATTCGGGTCGGAATTCGGTGGTTTTGAGCTCTATCACGACGAACCGCCGGAGCGAGTAGTTGTAAAACAGGAGGTCGATGAAGAATTCCTGTCCGCCGACCGTGAGCCGGTACTGTTTCCCCACGAAGGCAAACCCCTTGCCGAGCTCCAGGATGAAATGCGAGATATTCTCGATGAGCGCTTTTTCCAAATCCCGTTCCTTGGCATTTTCCGCGAGATCCAGGAAGTCGAGGATATAGCTCTCCTTGAAAGATTCCCGGATGAGCGAAATATCCCGGGTATCGACCGTGGCATCGAAATTGCTCAGGAGTTTCCCTTGTCTCGTATGGAGGTTGAGCTCGATCTGGTGTTCGAGGATTACCCGGGACCAGGCGTTTTCGATGGTTTTCCGGATATAGAATTCCGCGGTTTCCCGGTCCTTGATCTTGTCGAGAATCAGCCGGATATGCCCCCAGGGAATTTGTGCCACGGCTTGTGGCACAAATTCGACTTCCCCGAAAAACAGATACATATTCCTCATATAGTTGAGGTTTCTTCGGGAAAGCCCCGTCATCTCCGGCAATTCCTGCCGGAGGTCCGTTTCGATTTGTTCGATCAGTTTGTCGCCCCAATTCGAGCTTTTCTGCTTTTCCACGATTTGTTTCCCAATGGCAAAATAGAGTCAGATCAGTTCGCCGTTCACGCTCCGTAGGGCTCGGTGCTTGGCTTGCTGGATACTCAGTTTGAGTTCTCGGATGAAATCCCGGTATTCGTTGGATATGGGAAACCGCGCCGACATATTTGGAGGGTTCATAGTATGATACGTTTTTTTGGAAGTAGATGTTTCGAACTCTCCGGAATTTCCGGTAAGTTGCCCGTTCTCGGCATTCCTTGGCAGGTATCCGGAAATTCCGGACAACTGATTCTCCGCGTGTTTCTAGCTGCCGAATCCCATCGTCTTCAGATGCCCCTCCACCCGCTTCTTGAGCGCTTCCGTTTCCTCCATGAGCTTCGGCAACGGCGTCGCGTAGCGTTCTGCGAGTTCCCGGATCCGGCCGGTGAGCCGCTGGCTGATGCGGTCCATTTCGCCCTTGATGGCCCGTTCGAGGGTCGCCATCCATTTGTCATTTACGACGAGGGTTTTGATTTCCTCCTCGGTCAACATCGGGTACTTGGCAGCAACCTTCGTTTCGAGTTCGTTCGCGGCATCCTTGACGGCCTTCTTGGTTTCGGTTTCGCTTTCCGCGAGCGCGAGGTAGCGCTGCATAACCTTGAGTTCTTCGGCATCGGTAGGACTGCTTTTGATTTCCTTTATCCGGCTCGCTACGGCGGCTTTGTTTACCTTTTCGAAGCTCGCGAAGTATCCTTCGTCCCCGCCGTGTTCCTCTACGATTTCGCTGAGTTCCTGCCCGATGCCGTCGAGCTTCGCCAGGAGCGCTTCGATGGCTTCTTTCTCGCTCGCGAAATACCGGGCGATGACCAGGCGCTTTGGCACGAGGTCGCATTCCGTTTCGCCCTTTTTCCCATCCACGGGGGAGAGTTCGGCACGCCAGCCGTCCGTGGCGACGAGGTAGAGGTCGTCCTGCATCGTTTCGGCCCAGTATTCCATGAGGCGCTCGTAGACGTCGTACGGGTCGATAAGGCGGGTCGTGGCGAACGCGGAGAGGATGTCCTCGGATACCGCGTGGATGACGGCTTTGGGTTTCGCGCCAATATCGAGTGATTTGAGGAACGCGGAATTTTTCGCCCGCCAATCCGCGAACGTCGCTTCCATCGTCCGGGCGTACCCGGTGAATTCGCCATGGGCGAAAATCGCGGGCTTGATGTCTTCCTGCGCGATCCTGAGGGACTGGTATTGCGGCCGGTCGGCCAACGGCGCGAACAGCGAGGCCTTGAGGGTCGGATACACGTCCCAAAAGGAACCGAGGCTTTCGATGTCCGCCGTGGGGATGCCGCCCCGAAGGTGCGCTTCGATGTCCTGGAGGTCTTCGGGTTCCTGGGAGTCGATGTAGCGGGGGATATTGAGGTTGTATTCGTTTTTCTCGATTTCCGCCACGCCGACCATCCGCGAATACTTGGGGATTTCGAGCTGCTTGTCGAAGGTATCCACGATCCGGTGGATGTCCTGGGCGCGGAGTCGGTTCTTGTTCCCGTCCTTCATGTAACCCTTGCCCGCGTCGATCATGAAAATCCCCTTGCGATTACCGGCGTTCTCCTTGTCGAGCACGATGATGCACGCCGGGATGCCCGTCCCGTAGAACAGGTTGGGCGGAAGCCCGATGATTCCCTTGATGTAGCCTCGCTCGATGATATTGGTGCGGATGGCTGCTTCGGCATTGCCTCGGAACAACACCCCGTGCGGGAGGATGCAGGCGCCCTTGCCGGTGGTCTTGAGCGAGTGGATGATATGGAGGAGGAAGGCATAGTCCCCGTTCTTGTCCGGCGGCGTGCCGAAGTCCTTGAACCTGCCGAATTTGTCGGGGTTCGTGAGGCCGCTGTTCCATTCCTTGAAGGAAAACGGGGGATTCGCCACCGCGAAATCGAAGGTCTTGAGCCGGTCGCCGTCCAGGAACAACGGGGTCGAGAGGGTGTTTTCCCGCACGATGAGGGCGGTCGGGTTGTCGTGGAGCGTCATGTTCATCTTGGCGAGCCCGGCCGTGGCG
>CAIVSN010000106.1 GCA_903908595.1 uncultured bacterium | reverse complement strand
ACCCTTGCAAAACGATGAAATCCGAAGTCAATTTCGAGCACCGTAGTGAGACGTACTGATAAGTACGTTGAACGAGGAGCGGAGAAATTGACAAGGAGTTCGCGTTTTGCAAGGGTTTCTCGCAAGGGTTTCCCGCTAGTGTTTGAGGATCCTCATGGGCTGCTTGTATATATCGTTTACTGGAGCTTTTTTGATGAGATACACCATGCTGCAATATACGCTGTTGTTCAGATCCGCGAAAGGATTGTTGCTCACCATCAGGCATCCGTAGGCTTTCCCTACCCGGAACTCTTCCAGCGAGTCGTTATTCACGGAATTCTTCGGCTCGATGTGGCGGAGTCCATCGATACTGTACATGTATCCGGAATATTCGCTCTCCGGCAGGCTGTCGACGTACTCGATGACGCAGGCATTCACTCATGGGGTGCTCGCGAAATACCTCACGACGGGCAATACCAAAATCATGAATATGGTGACGGAATAGGTGATGTGGGATGTTTTCATCGGATTCGCGGTCGAGGGACCGCTTACTCGGATATCGTATCGTATTATGTGGGGGATTTCCAGTTGGAGTTTGGGGAAATGCTTATGAAAAATCCTCCCCGAAGTCGGGAAGGATTTTTCAATTTATGGATACGTACGAAGTGAGATTTCCTACGCAACCTGGTATTTTTGTGCATTCAATAAGGAAGGGGACGTTTTCCCATTGAGTCCGAAAACCGAATCGGAAAGTGAGCCCCCTGCAGAACATTGGATTATCCTGGACCAGCTGAAACCTGTCCTGGTTGTCCTGGTTGCCTCCAGTCCGGCATGAAATTATCACAGCTCTTATTATTTTTTTTAAGCCAAGGATTTCAATCCAGGCTTCAACATGCTATCCCCAAGGCAACCATTTCTTCATTGAAATATTTAGAGTCACCATCGCAAAGCGTATTCGGTACAGAACAAAAAACCCTATCAGAACTAAGCGTGCCTTCCCAACCGTCAGTAAATAAAACGTCAGCCGTTACGAATCTTCCGGGGTTTCGTCCATAGATTTCATCGAAGAATTTCATTACAAGCTTCTGACTGGTTGTCGTGGCATCAGCGCCCCTGTCATCCAAGGTATGATAATCGAAATCGGAACAGTCAGTATTGGTGAATCGATGGTATGCATCGACCGCGGTTTGGTCATCTTGACGATCGGGTCGATAGATCGGGAGGTCTCGTCATGGCTTAAAAGGCGAATATGATAAGATTTTCGTACAAGACAAGGCTTTTGCAAGGGAAGATTCATCAAAGGTTCCAGATATGACTTTTTTCATCCAATATTCTTCACCTGATTGCCTTAACTTATATCGATCAAGACAATATTGATCCGTACATAAAGGCGTGCGATTGAATACCATCTTGTACGCATTGCCTACGATTCTTTTGGCATCGGCATTCGTAACTGCCGTCCCGGTTACGACGGCGGCTGCCCCGCAGGTCTTGCTCGTCCTCGCGAGCCAAGCCTTGGCGTTCGTCCCGTCGGCCCCGGCAGCATCCTTCGCCGCGCAGGCCATGGCCAAGGGGAGCGTACTGGCATTGAAAGTGCCGTTGTCGACCTGGCCTTTCCAGTACGGCAGGCCCCCGGCGTCCGGATCCCGCAAGAGGACTTCCCGGTAGCCGGCATTCACGAGGCTTTCGGTCGCCGTAAGCGCGGTGCCGGTAGCTGTTGTTCCGGTCGCTTCGTTCAGCGCGGTGAGCAGGTTGATAAGGTCGATTGGAGAAACGGTGCCGGAGCCCCGGAGCTCGTACACCCTCGGGTAGAGGTACTGGAAGATGAACGCGTAATCCGAACCGAACTGGGCCCTGGTCGCGTCGTCGAGCTTGTCCACCTTCGCGAGGTAGTCGTCGACGTGGGCGAGGTAGAGGGATGCGTTCGCCGGGGTGCCGGCCCTGGCGACGGCCTTGGCTTTCACCTTGGCGACGAGGTTGTCGAGCAGGCCCGCGCCCCTGCCGCCGGTGAGGCTTGACAGGAGCGCGTCGCTCGTCGGGTTCCTCGCGGGGTACGGAGTGGCCTTGAGCGCCGATCCGTCGCCGGAAGCTCAGAACGAGAGGAATGCCGTGACGGCGAAAACGCCGAAAGCGATCAGGGACTGCCCAAAACGGGAAGGCATGGGATTCATATGCGCGAAAATGAGAGAATACTACACGGAGCGAAGTATAGGATTGTTTTTCCGGGAAAGCAAATAGGATTCAGGGGGGAATTCGAAAAAAAACAAATTCCCTTTGCTCTCAAAATTACTTCGTATATACTCCCATCATGCGACACCCACTCATACTCATGGCGGCAGGAGTTTCTTCCAGGATGAAGAAAGCCCTGGAACCGAACGACTCCGATATCACGATCGACCCCAAGCTTATCGAAGAAGCGGACACGCTCCCGAAGTGCATGCTTTCCGTTGGCCCGAACGGGACGAAATTCATCGACTACATCCTCTGGAATGCCGTCAAATGATGATTCGAGGAAATTATCGTGTTGCTCAACCCGAACGATACCGTCACGAAGAAGTACGTGGAAAAATTCGTGGAGACCATGAAACTGGAAGTTCAGATCCAATTCGCCATCCAATTCATACCGGAAGGAAGGGATAAGCCGTGGGGCACGGGAGATGCCGTTTGGCAAGCGCTCAAGCAGTATCCGATAGAAATGGGCGAGTGGTACTCGATATCGAATTCCGACAACCTTTGCAGCAAAGACGTATTCCTCGCGGCGTATCTCGCGAAAGAAAATACCATATATTCCTACGATACGTCGAGCCTGTGAATCAATGCGGCGGACCGGGTGAAGTATGGGCTCGTGGTAGCGAGCAAGCTGACGAAGAACATGGTAACCATCGTCGAGAAACCCAGTCTGGATGAGATTATGGCGCTCGAATGGGAGCATACGCTCAGCGTGAACATGAATATCCTCACGCTTTCTTATTCCGACACGATTTTCAAGCTGAGAAACCTCGAACCGCATCCGGTACGGGGCGAGAAGGAAATCACGGACGTGTTCCGGGAACTTGCCAAGGAAGGCCGGCTCAAGTCGGAGATCGTTTTCGAATCCCTTCCCGACCTCACGAGCAAATCCGATATTCCGAAAGTTCAAAAATACCTTGAGGAAGCCTATCCGGAACTTCAAAAACACTCATAATCCCACCATGAACCACTCCATTGCCATCCGAGGCGAATATATTGAACTCTTCCGGCTCCTCAAATTGGCCCGCATCGTGGAAACCGGCTGACAGGCCAAAGAACTCATCCGTAAGGAAACCGTACGACTCGGCGACGTGACGGTTCACGAACTCCGAAAAAAAATCCGACCGGGAGACACGGTCGTTTGCGGTGAGGAAATCATCGCGGTGACCGCGTCCGATCCGGCATAGGCGTAGTTCGGAAATCTTGCTTGCGCGTGTGGTTGCCAAGTATCTATCTCTTCAGATCCGGCATAGGCGAAGTTCCGAAACCCGTCTCCGGAACGGATGCGATTTATACCCAATAGGAATTGGTTTCCCGTTGGGTATATACGGGGAATTTTCGGCTAGGATTCGAAATCCCGATCAAGACCCCGGTTTTGCAGGCATTTTCGGACGCACGAATACGAAAATCCCTTTCGAATGAGGGTATCTTGTATTTTTTTGAGTTCCTTTGCCGTTGGGGAATCGGTTCCGCAAGGAGAATGACGCGATTTCAAAAAATCCGAAAGGAGTTCGGTCTCGTCGAATTCGAGGCATCGGGAATGGATTCTCTGGGAAAATTGCGGGTATTTGCCGACGAGATCGGATTCGATTCATCTCGGCCCGTTTCCCTTTTCGACCAGATTTCGGATTCTCGTCTCGATAGCCCTGGAAAACAGTTCATATTCGTCGAATCATTCGTATTCGGCGAGGATCGAATCGATATCCGACGCAAGGAATCGCTTTCTTCTCAGAGAATCTTTCACGTACCGTATCGGCTTCGATCGGGCCAGGCAGGAATCCGCGAAGCTGCGGATTTCGGCGGCATCGCTATGGTACGGGTCGAGCCGAGACATAACCTCGGCGATGGCAGCGGAAT
Organism: uncultured bacterium; assembly: GCA_903908595.1. Classification (GTDB taxonomy): domain Bacteria; phylum Patescibacteriota; class Gracilibacteria; order BD1-5; family UBA2023; genus CAIVSN01. The sequence goes on along the minus strand of CAIVSN010000106.1, from coordinate 8,814 downwards.
CAGCCGACTTCCCGTTGAGTTTTTCCAAGAGCCGGGCTCGGGAAACGCGGTACTTGCCGGAATACCAAAGCGCATAGGAAAAGAGCCGGTTCGTATCGTAGGGGGCCATCGCGGGGAGTTCTGGTTTCATATGCAGTAAGTATACGAGCGTTTGGCAATTTTCCAAGGTTGCCTAATGGGGCCGGCGGTACAATTCGCCCAGTATCGTGAACTCGGTTTTGATATATTGGAGAATGCGGATTTCCCTCTTGGAAAGGGAAACGGCGATGCGCGCGTCGATTTCACGTATCAATCGGGACAAGCGGCTTTGCAGCAGTGCGCGCTCCTTCTCCAGAATGGCCATGAGCGCCTGGATTTTCGCGTCTATGGGAAGGTATACGGCAGATGGGAACCTGCGGTCGGAGCCCCAATCGAAGGCGTCGAATTGCGGGTCGGAAAATCTCGACAGCGAATCGAGTGCGCCGGTGAAATCGAACGTGTCGGCGGTCGCGGGAGCGACGGGAGGGTTGGAGACGGGGGGTTTAGCGACAACCGTTAGCTTTTTCGCGATCGGTTTCGGCTTGGCTGGGACGACTTTCGGCTTGATTGGTGTGACCTTCGGCTTGATTGGTACGGCTTTGGGCTTGTTTGCCTCTGGTAGCTTCTTTTGTACAATCGGCTTCTTGGAAACGGTCGCGGGTTTTGGAACGGGTTTAAGGGGAATCACGGGCTTGACCACCTTTCATTTTACCGGAACGCGAACGATTTTGCGCTTGGAAAGGGGAGCCTTCTTCTTGACAACGGGAGACGGAGTCACGACCGGTGCCGGTACGACGACTGCGGGAGTTACCGGTGTCGGAGGAAGCATGAAGCCGCCGCCACCGCTTCATCCGCTGCTTCACCCCCCACTTCCTCCGCTTCACCCCCCACTTCCTCCGCTTCCGCCTCCCCCTCCGCCGCCCCCTCATCCGCTCACGGCGACAACGGATACCTGACAAGTTCCCGTGCCGGAACGGTTTCCCAAAACGGACAATACGTAGGTCGTACTCGCGTTCATGGCCGGAGTCACCGCCAAACTTCCCTGAACCGGTTGGCTCCCGATTCCCGAGAGAGACGCGCTCACGGAATTTTGCGAACTCCAATTGAGCGTGGATTGGGCGCCGTTCGTTACCTGGGCGGGAGTCGCGGTAATCGTGCACGTCGGGGCCGCCGGAGGCAAGGTGAGGGCAAAGTAGGAGAAATGATCGGTTTCGAAAGCGACGCTTCCGGATCCGTCGCTCACATACGTTCCACCCGAACCTACCACGGACCAGGATAATCCATCCTCGGAAGCCAAGACCCGGTATTCGGTTTGCGGATTGGCCGAAATGGAAATCCGTACTGGGCGATTGAGATCCATCCTGACTCCGAGGACGTCGGCACCGATTTTGACGATTTTCGAAACATTGATGTCCGAAAGCGGCGTCCCATCGGATACCAGCTTGGCGTCTTGTGATACGAACCGGGAAGGATCGATGGAATCTCCCAGCACGAATCCTCCGTTCCAAACCAGGCTGCCGGAATTCGAACGGACGGAAGTCACGGCGGTATAACCCGTTCCCATGAGGATTTCCACCCCTTGGGAAGATCGGATTCTCGTGACGGCGGCTCAGGTGCCCGAAGTATTCGCGAGCACGACGCCGGAACCGGCAAGGACTCTCGGAGCGGGAGTTACCGACAGGGAGTCGAATTTTCGGAACACGAGGTTCCCCGTGCCGGTAACGACGGCGGGAGATGCCGAAGGCACGACGTCTGGCACCGGAACCGTAAGCTCGGCTCAGGTCTCGGAATACTGGTTGGAAAATGCCCGGTACGAGAATTTGTAGTTCTTCTTTTCCCCGATCCAATCCCTGGAAAAATCGTAGGCATTGTCCGGCTTTCTCGCGTAATTATCGGTTTCCCATCGGCCGATGGCTTCCAACGGGGAATTTTCGTCGTTCTGGTTCTTCGATCGCATCGCGCTGACATACCCGGTCATGTCGTTATCGTAATTGGCCCCCTCGAATTTCATCTTGATGGACAAACGGACATTGTTGTCGTTGTTGGCACGGTATTCGTACCGGGAAAGCGCCACTTTCGGAGGATCGGTATTCACGTCGCGCAACAAGTCATTTTCCGGTCAGAAATAGGCGGTATCGGAAACCCCGTAGAGCGCCCGGAAAATCTTGCCGTACACCGAACGGTAGTCGATTCCGACCCCGAGCCAGTTTTCCTTGGCTTTGGTAAGGGAAATATTCCCGTAGATCTTGCGATCGAGGCTCGCGAGGAGCGAAGCATCGTTGGAAATGACGAACATTCCCCCGCCCTCCCCGTGATCCGTTCCGAGGTCGCCGTTTACCCGGATCGTCCGTCAGAATTCGGAGAACACGACGATAGTGATGTCCTGGGTCGCCTTGACTTCGTTGAAAAACGCGGTCAGGTTGGACATCGTCCGGCCGATATTGTAATTGAGATCCTTGGGTTCGTTCATCGGATCAAAATTCGACTGCGGAGCCAGCTGGTTGGAGTGCGTATCGTACCCTCCGTCGGCCTGCAGGTAGAACGACTTGCCGACGCCGTTGCTCAGGAGCGTCTTGAGGAACTTGAGATTGTTGGCATTGCCGTATCCGGCTCCGTCCGGCCCTCCTGCGGACTTCGAAGCCTGGGCGATTTCGTCCACTTTGGCGGCCGCCTTGAAGAGATCGGCCGTAGCGTCGGGATAGGCACGGGTTCGGACGATACCCCGGAGCGCGTTCAAATGCGCGTTTCGGTCGTTCGTGCCGAGATAATTGTTGGAAAATATCGCCCCGCTCGGCCCGATATTGATATACCGGCCGCCACGGTAGACGTTCGGGCGCTTCCCCGAAAGGGAGATGGTATTCTCGGAATTCGGCTCGGTGCCGATGATATGTCCGAATACCCCGTCGGCGTCGCTCAGGGTGGTGGAACCGTAGGAAGCGATTTTTTTCTGGGCCTGGTCGTGGTCCCGCGAATGGCTCGCGGTACCCACCCGGTTGAAAATCCTCAGGTTGCCGCTATCGTAGAGGGACTTGAGCGAAGGGGCCGATCCGCCGCTTCCGTAGGCCAAAGAGCTGTTCATATAGAAATCCCCGAGGTCCGTCATCCGGGACAAATCGATGCCGATCGTGCCTCCGGTGACCGTACGGAGGTTGACGTAATCGGCGTATTCGGCCTTCGGAACGATGCCGTGAAGCCAGTCGTACCCGCCTCCCAATTCCACGAAAACGATTTTGCCATTGGCATTGGACAATACGCCCTGGGCCAGGTTTTCCGTGATCGGAGGCCGGTCGTATCCGGTCTGGAGCACGAATTCCGGCTGGGCGAGGAAAATAGAAATCGCGGCTCGCAGCTTGGCCGTCTGGAAAGCAGGATTGCTCGGACGGAAAATACCGGGAGTCCCGTCGGAATTCGCATTGAGAAAATTGGAAATCTGCGTCTTCACGTCGCTGGGAAGCGCATGCCCAGCCAAGAGCCGGGATTCGAGCATAACGATGAATTCGTCCGGTGTGATTTCCCGCACCAAAGAAGATGCCGGAGCAAAATTGAGGTTTCCGCTGGCAATCCGCACGGTACCGGTCCCCTGCTGCATGTACCCGTCGGAAATCAGGAGCGACCGGGAAGACGGGAGATAGGTTCCGGTTTGGACGTACATCGTTCCGGATGCGGTGGACAGGGTGAAGTTCGGAAGCGAGATGCTTCCGGTGGAAATGGCAAGCACGGCTCCGGTCTGGCTACCGGAAGCGGCCAGGTTCAGGGTTCAGGATACGACGGACAACGACCCGGAATACGTGTTTCCGGTACCGGAGACCACGGCCAGATCGGAATCTACGGCCCGGTTCGTGTTCGGAACGATGGCATTCAGTAGAAACGAGCCGCTGGAAGTGTCGAACGCGATGCGGCTCGTATAGGAAATCCATTGATTCTGTATATACGATGAATAGAACTTCGCGTTATCGTCGAATCATTCGCGCCCAAAAACGGAACCCGGGAAGTAGGGCGACCAATTGAACCGGCTGAGTAAGCTTCCGTCCCGGAGCAGGGAATCGATCTGGCCGGGGGCGTTCCAGTGGAGCATTTTTACCGTTCCGATCGTGAGTTCGAGGGGATTCTTGTAGTATATGCCATTCATCGCGAGGTCGGAATACATCATGTCGCTGGACAGGAACCACTTCACGCTCGGTAAAATCTCGAAATCATTGGCGACGATTCGGGCCGCGAACGTGTCCAACTCGGAACGGGAGGGGTTGCCATGGGAATAGAACCGGCATATCCGGTCGGCCAAGAAGAGCGAAATCGCCCGTTCGCGCATTCAGAAAATATAATCGATCGTATTGTCCGCGAGGCCGTTGTTGCCACCGATGGGAGTTGGCATCGTCCCGAGGTCCAACGCTCCGGAACCGTTCACGAACGGAAAAGAAACTCCCGGTTTGAGCGAACCGCTCAGGAAAACGACCCCGGTGGAAGTGTTGTGTCCGGCGGGATCGTAGCTCACCCGGTGGGTCGTGGTATCGGACTCGAACCCGGTCAGGATTTTTGCGACGGAAGCCACGTCGGACTCCTCGTAGTTCCTCGGACTGCCCAATTCCTTGGATTCTCCGGGAAGGTACTCCCCCATCATGAAGAGCTGGATGAGCTCGCGGCCGTAGTTTTCGTTCGGGCTGTTCTTGTTGCTCTGATCGAGCAGGTCCAGGAATTTTCCCATCGCGTAGTCTCACGTGCCACCGTTCGCGAAGAGATTTTTCTTGATCATATTGCGATAGTTACCCAAAACGTTCGCATACAGGAGATCGTGCTGATCGACGATGTCCCGGTACGAAATCTTATCGGACTGATTGACGGGAAAAATATCTTCGAACAAGGAAAACAGCTTGGCCTTGGGCTCGTATGGATCCCTCGCGTACCGGTACTGGTAGAGCCGGTTCATGCTCGTACCGTCGTTCCAGTTGAAACCGGAGCCGGTCAGTGCCGCAATCTCGGCCTCGAACTGGGTCCGATCGGGTCAGGTGGCATTCGGGAATGCCAGGTTGGCGGCTGCGGTAGCGGAGCCGGCCTGGTATAGGGAGGCAATCAGTTCCGGCGTTGCGGCGAAATAGGCTTTCCGAGCCAGATGCTCGGCCTTTTCGACCGTCCAGGGACTGGAGGCGCCGTTGGTGGCAGTCGCGAAAGCAGCCATGGGAACGAGGCTTGACAGGAGAATGGAAATCGTGATCGAGAGCGACGCGAATTTTTTGGGCATGGGGAGGCGTGAAGTACGGTTTTGAGTATAAAATATTCGGCCGGTTCGTCAAACGGAATGGGGAAATCGCTCGTTACAGGTATTTTAACGAGCGATTGATTCTTGGATGATAACTACAGCTTCGTAACGGTAACGTACCCCTGTCAGGCATTCTGAGTACCGTTGTTTTGGTTGGTACCGGTATTGTACGAGCCTCCACCGCCGCCTGGACCATGCGGACCGTGGCTCTGTCAGGCTCAACCGCTGTATCAGCCGCCTCCGGCTCATGACAGTTCGCATCCGCCTCCGCCTCAGAAACCTCCGACCCCAGAAGTAGTCCTGGCTCAAGATAGGGAAGCGTCATTGTTGGAATGATAGGGCCCGGAAATGCCTCCGACAAATCCGCTTGTTCGGGAAAGTCCCGGTTGTCATTGGTTGTAAGAACAACTATCTACGCCGTCAGTCAACCATCCGGCTCAGGAATTTCAACAATAATTTCATATGGTAGTCCCGCCATTTCCATTCGCTCATCCGGCTCAGCCATTGCCGACTCAGATTTTTCATGAAGTTCCGGAAGAAGCGTGACGGGCATCCGTGGAATACGGACTATAATTATGAGCATAGTCCCTTCAACCTCCACCACCCGAAGCAATAAGCAACGTGTTGTCCTCTTTTGCAAAAAAAGTTCATCCCCCGCCGCCTCAACAGAGATGCCAACTCGCGGTAATCCCCTGCTGTCCTACGATAATCTGGATCTTTTCTCATCGGGTCAGATTGAATTCTCATTGCATGAGGACTCCGTTTCCGGCATTCGAATCCGATCCTGCCGCCCCGGCGGTCACAACTCGGTACGTTCCGCTTTCCGGTACCGTCCAAAGTTGGTATCCCTGGTGGGTACCCTGATTGAAATAGCTCGTATTGGAAGCCCAGGATTGGGAAGAATAGGTGCTCTGGCAGCTCGACAATGCCGGACCGTACCTTCCTGTAGTCCCGCAATTGGTAAAAGTATGCGTCGTAAAAGGGTAGAGGGGAGAAAGCGGAGTTTGGGGAGGCACGGAAGAAGCGCTACCGCCCAACTGCCCAACCAAAGTAGTGCCAAAGGCGGCAAGGGAACCGCTGGAAGTGGTAACGACGGTTGAAATATTCTGGAAGCTCCGCAAGTCGCTTCCAGAATAGGTATTCTGCATAATAGTCATCATGGACAGCATCTCAGAGCTGGTACTCGGAAGCCCGCTCGGGTTCGAAGGGATTTTAGCTCCGGTAAAGATTACCGTGCTCGGGTCGAAGCCGCTTGCGTTTTGGAGAGCTTTCCCGTTGAATAGCAAGGTTCAGGAAAGGGTGGAAGTCGGAACGTTTGCGCCGGTCACGTTCACACTGTTGGTAACGATGCTCGGTATGGCAATGACGTATACGATGCCTCCAGTCGTAGTTTTGGCCATAAGGCCTCAAAAATTTCACCGGATATACGCGATGCCGGGATTGCCAGCCATAGCATAGGAGGTATCGAGGATGCCACGACCGTCGAGAAAGGCCGACGCGAGGTCACCCTCGTATTCCGCCTTGAGCTGGTAGGATTTCCCTTCCGCGAGGGAAGAATAGCCGTATTCGGCATTCTTCAACGGGTCCAGCGGCCTCTTGTTGAGTCAGCCCCCTGCTATCGTTCCTTTGAAATACTGCATCACGTTAACTCCGATGGTTCCTTGGTTCCAGATTATTCCTCCCGAATACGTTACGGCGAAGGAATTATCCGGAACGGGATAGGAACCGGAAGTCACGAGAGAAATATCCAAGGACTTGGACGCTTGGGCAAGGTCGCCGATGCGAGCGGAATCACGCGCCTTGGACGAGTATCCGCCAATCGAAAGGAAACCTATCGTACCAAGGATCGCGAGGATCGTGATGACCACGATAAGCTCGACGAGGGTGAACCCTTTGAGCTTCCGAGACGCGGAAGGTTTTTTGGGGTTGGGCATAGGAGATATGGTAAAAGAAATAGTATCAATTTTTGGCTACAGCTTGGTGATAGTTACGCTTCCGTGTCCGTTGTTCGCGCAAGATACTTCGACCTTGTTGGTTCCGGTGTTGTAGGATCAGCCGCCGGCACCGGCAGCGTAGGCTCAGCAGTTGCCGCCGGAGTATGAATTTCCTCCACCGCTGTAGCCACCACCACCGCCACCGCCCCAGGAAGTGGTGCCTCCTCCACCACCGAATCCACCATAATAACTCCAAGAACCTCCGGTTCCTCCATTGACAAAACTACTTGCCTGGGTTGATGCATAACTTCGTTCATCTCAATATAATCATGCTCAGCCTCAACCATTTGAATATCTGTATGCACCGGCGCCACCGGCGCCACCATTGGTTGTTGTTCACCATGGAGAATAAGCAGTTCCACCGTTCATGGTAATCCTTCCACATGACTCATAGGTTGCACCTCCGGCATCACAGTAACCTCCTCCGCCTCCTCAGGCAATCATAATAGCTTGGTTGTCGATGGTAGTTACGAAAGTCCCACCATTTCAAGATGTAATACTGCTTGAATCGGTTTGCCCCAGCTGTCCCGCCAAAATCCGTATCTTCTGTCATTTCGTCAACGTCACGTCTCCCTCGATTTTCGCTCACCTTCATCCATGTGAAGCAACGCCGGCTCAGAGGGCGGATATTTTATACGTTCAGGTAGCTGGTACCGTCCATTCCTGGATCCCGTTCGTCGCCATGGTCAGGTACGTATTTTTCCACGTGCTTACTTCTGCGCCGGAGTAGCTGCTTTGGCACGTCGCGAGGCTCGGCCCGGTCCGCCCGGTCGTCCCACAGTTCGTGAACGCGTGGCTCGTGAACGCGTACAGCGGAGTCTCCGCAACCGGGTCCGCAGCCTTTGCAATCGTGACGTATCCGTGCCCATTATTGAAGCAGGAAACTTCTACGCGGTTGATTCCGGTGTTGTAGGAACCCCCTCCGGCGCCGGAGGCGTAGGATCAGCAACTGCTTCCATTGTAAGTTGCGCCGCCGCCGCTGTACCCGCCGCCGCCGCCGCCGCCCCAGGAAGTCGTGCCTCCGCCGCCTCAGAATCCTCCGTAATAGCTCCATTCGCCTCCGACTCATCCGTTCACGAAACTTTGTGCCAGGGTCGAAGAACCGTTACCATTGCCGATAAGCCCCGCGCCTCATTGGGAATTGCTGGAAATATAATTCCCGCCTCCGCCGTCCGTTCCTCCGGCCGCGCTGAAATACCAGGGATTCCACGAATTTCCGCCGTACCTCGTGACCCTTCCGCAGGATTCGTAAGCATTGCCATCGCAATAACTGGCACCGCCCCCGCCCGCGATCATAATCGGCTGGTTGTCGATGGTAGTGACGAATGTCCCCCCATTTCCGGATGTTATGCTGTTTGAATCAGTTTGTCCCTGCTGTCCCGCCAGTATCCTTATCTTTTGTCATCTCGTCAGGATAACGTCCCCTTCGATCTTCGCGCCGTTTCCCCCATGGGATGACCTTCCCGCCCCGACCGCCGTAACCTTGTACGTGCCGGTAATAGGCACCGTCCATTCTTGGATCCCGTTCGTGACCATGCTCAGGTAGTT
>CAIVSN010000105.1 GCA_903908595.1 uncultured bacterium | reverse complement strand
TATTCCAAAAATAAAAGTAGCAAAGATAAAAGATGAAAATGCTGTAAAAATGAAAGTTAAGAAAATAAAGAAAGCAAAGTCCGAGAATAAAAATCTGAAAAATATTGAAAAATATATTCAAGAATGAAATTGGAATAGATCTCTTCAGCTCATAAGGAGGATGACTCTATCACAACTAAGCGGAGACCAATTAGAACAATTCAAAATATTCGCATTAGAATGCGTCCGTCAAATGGAACTATCTGGCAAGATGATAGATCAGAAATACGGGAAAATAGAGGCTTCAGATTCACTTTCAGACATCCAGATATCATTAAGACGAATAAGATTCGGAAGAAGTATTCCAAATACATGGCAAAATCTCAAAAAATAATTTTATAAAAACTATGAATGAATCAGTGGTCAGAAATTTAGCAAAACACGTTCGTGAAACAATAGAGATCAATAAGGATTACAAGAAGGATTTGATTATGAATATAGCTGCCTTTCCCTCAGGATGCTGCTTTAAATCAAGCTGGGTGCTCTGGAAACACTTAAGGAGAAATTGAATAGGTGAGTTCAATTATGTTGAGGTTGACTGAACTTACCGGCATAAACCCTATAACCATGTTTGGCTTGAGAACGATACCCATGTCTTAGACATTACTGGAGACCAGTTCAATGGATGGTGGAAAGGCAAGACTTTTGATAAGGTCATCTTGATTCCAAAATCTGAATATTTCTTTAGCCCTAATAATCACATCAAAAGATGACACTATAGTTATCAATTAGGCGATGTAGACAACTTTGAGAAGAACAAAGTATTTTTTCTTAATCCAAAAGCTACTGATTTTAATATACGTGAGTTCTACAATAGATTTTTCTAAATTCTTCTGTAGAGCAATCTTCGCTAAATACCGCGGGTTCCGATGCCAAAAATGTAGGGGGGATTTAAAAATTATGCGATTCATTTCCCATTCATTATTTCATTTCTCACTTCCTCCAAAGTTCGGAGCCATATACAATTCAATCAGAAATCTCAGGGTCGACCTGGGATTTTTGTTTTGTCGATTTCCCAGCAATCATCATTCCAATAATATTTCTCATTTAAACACCTTGTTCCCTACCTAGCACCAGCAAAACCAATCCTATCATCCTATCCTTGTCTTTCGGATTACTTTCGGCAATGAGGAGGGCAAGTGCCGTGAGCGCTTCTGGCGACATACGCGAAATATCGAGGATTCCAGCTCTTTGGAGAAGCCACACGAAAGCGAAAGCGCCGCTTCGTTTGTTTCCATCGTTGAATGGATGGTTCTTAATGATAAAATAGAGAAGATGTGCCGCTTTTTCCTCGATGGTCGGATACGCATCCTCTCCGAATACCGATTGCATCACGTTTCCAACGATTCAGGAGAGATTCCCGGTTTGCTTTTCCTGTGCAAAAAACCCGGTCGCCTCTCATTTTTCCATCAGATTCGATTTGAGCTTCGAAATAGCATTCCCGAGTTCATCCGCCGTGAATTCAACCTGAGTTCTATTCAATCAAACATGTGGCAAATTGGACTTGTCATAGGCATCGAGGGAAAACCACGTCCCAGCGAACATCTTCACGAGATCGATTGCATCGCTTGCTCCCATTTTAGAACTGTCAGGCAATAGTTTTTTCACTTCGTCCATAGCCTTGATGAATCGGTCATAGTTCTTTCATATTTGGGAAGGATTGATAGTATATCCTTCCGTAATGTGCTTTTTGAGGGTTTTCGTGGCCCATTGACGGAATTTGGTCGCTGTTTTTGAGTTTACTCGATACCCCACAGAAAGTATTGCATCGAGATTATAATATTCGATTTGATAGGTTTTTCCATCGTTGGCAGTTGTTGCATTTTTTGCAACAACTCAATCCCGATGGAGCTCGCCATCCGAAAAAATCTTTGAAAGATGCCGGGAAATTGCCGATTTGTCTCGCTCAAACAGGGAAGCAATTTGATCCAAGCTTGCCCAAATGGTTTCCGCGTTAAAATCCTCGCGAAGCTCGATTGCCCCGTCTTTTCCTTGGTACAGGACGATATCGTCTTTTTTTGTCATAAATTATGAAAATGAATAGAATAGTATCAAATACGATTGAATTTGCACTTCTTTTTAGTAAAAAGTAACCCACGGCAATACTACGAGTTCCATTCCTGAAAACACAAGAAATGTTCAAGAAAAAATACTATTGTTCGTATTTCAAAATAGTATTCCTCACTTCCTCCAACGTCCTGAGCCATACATCACTCAACGCAAAATCCTCAGATTCATTCTGGGGATTTTGTTTTTCCATCCTAATATTACTACTTCCTAAAACAGAATTATTCCGTAAATACTAAGGAGTAGCTTTGGCTTGTTTCCGATAAATGGGTATCCCCTTCCCCATATCCTGTATTTTTCCCGCGACCCGCAAGACTTCGCTCATTTCTAACCTACGGAAATCATCTGGATTATTCATCCACATTGCAATGTAGGATTCGGAATTTTTTTCGATACCCAAACTATTAAAAACTATCCAAGCAACCAACTCGGCTTCGAGTTCCATAATATTATCGGGGACGTGACACCTATTTTTTGAAATCTCCTTTCAATTGCTACTTTTCTTATCAGGAGGTCATACCACACTCCCGAGATGTCCCAGAAGAATATGGGCAATCTCATGACACAGTATTCAATATGATTCCAGAGAAAATTCTGAATATCTCGGATGCAAAGCGATATCAAATTCGCCAGTGGAATAGGTATATCGTGCAAATCCGCCTACTCGAAGCGTGTGATTTTCAAAATATTCGCTAGGATCGGGTTTATGCCATCTGATTCCAAGTCATTCAAGAATCCTAAACGTGTTTTCCATTATTTTATCATCGAAAGTTCCACCATTTTCTCTCCACCAGGAAATAATATTTTCATCGGTAATCGGTTCCCCCTCGGTATCGTCGATATCGTAGACGAATTCCACCGGTCAAAATGGAAATAGTATGACCATGGGGCGAACATCGTTCTTGATTACTCGTCCGAATCTCTTTTCCCACTGGGAAGCGGTGGCATAGTACCCACAGTTTGGGTTTTGGATGAATACCAAGGTATTATTGAACGGCGAATGGTTCGGTACCATTTTCATAAATCGAAAATAAGCGGCCAGTTTCTCGCTTTCTTTCAATTCTATGGCACGAATGAAAAAACCGTTTATTGATTCGAATATTTTCTGTTGTGCTTTGGGATTGTTCATAGGATTTGGCTAAGCATACCCAACGGGAATTGGTTTCCCGTTGGGTATAAATGCGGTTACTCTTTATCCCACCCCCATGGCCTTATATGCGGCATCTTGGGGATCTCTATAAAAAATTATCTGGAATTTTCATATCAATTCAGCCGGAACGGTACCAAGATCCACGGCGGAACTAATCGGGAGTAATATTTTGGTAGCACCAGCATCGCTACAAACCTGTATCGTATCGGCAAGGTTTTCGAGTTTGCTGATTGTGCCGCCTATCGTCATATTGCCCAGAATGACGATTTGGGGTTGCAATGCCTTATCCAGGGATATCGAACAAAGCGCTATGAAAGATGCGAGCGTAAGCTCATCGCTCATTCAAACCCCTTGCAAATCCTGTACCTGAAGAAAATAATCCTTTTCCTTCGTATTGATTCCGGCACTGATGGATTTTGTATTTGCCTTGAAAAAATTGAAAGCGATGTCGACGTTCTCTTTGGTTTTGCTGTTGCCGGAAATTCCTGATTTCGTAAGTTTTCAAGACCCCGCGGACATTTGGGTTTCCATCATGTATACCCCCTTCATGTTCGTGTCCCCGGTCGAAATCGAATATACCACTCCCGCTTTGTTCTGTCACTCGGGAATGATCTTCCCTCCTCACATCTCGGGAAGGGCAATGTATTTTTCTTCCATCGTCTCCTTGTTGATGTAGGAAAAATGGACGTCGTAAAATTCCATTCATCCAATTCGTTTCAGTTGCTCTTTCACTCTTTTCCTTCCCATCATCGCGTATCTCAAGACTTCTTCGACATCGTCTTTGGAGTATATTTCATCGGGATACAGCAACTTCATGAGGCCAGAAAAAGTCTTTTTCACCGCCTGTACGTCCCTTTGATTCAAATCCTTTCCGAGTTTGAAGTACTTGTCAATCCCGTCGGCGAATGAATATTTTCTCATTTCCCGGAAGTATTCGGCAAGATAGTCCACGATAAACCCGAATTTATCCGTGAATGATTCCGGCCTGAATTTGGGAACTTCCCAACCCGGAAGGTAATAGTGCATCCGGTCAAAAAATGCCGTATCGCTGTTCATGGCTTCGGGAAACGGGGCAAACAGATTGGACGTCTTCAATAGGCTTTCGACGCTCTGATTTATATTGCCCACGAACACCATGGATGCCGTGGCGGTTTTCTCTTCTTTTCCGCGGGCAAATGATCCCGAATTCATATAGTCCTTCATGATCTGGATTCCATCCTTGTCCTTGAAGGTAATGCCGGCCACCTCGTCAAACGCCACGACATCCCAAAGCCCGACCAATCCGACGCTTCTCGTGCTGATATTGTAAAATAGGTTTGCCACGCTGGACTGCCCTCACGATATGAGAATGGAATTGGGCGAAATTTCCTTATATACGTGGGATTTCCCGGTACTTCTTGGTCCGAGTTCACAATAGTTGTAGTTATTTTCTATGAGTGGCACGAGCCTTTCGAGCAGGTGCCATTGGACCTTCGGCTCGAAATTTTCACTTTCCATTCCGACCGATCGGAGCAGTACGGAAATCCATTCCTCCTTGGTAAATTTGCTCCTGTTTGCCTTGATAACATCGATGTCGATATTCGGGAGCTGGATGGGCTTGAGCGAATCGATCTTGAAAGGCGAGTTTTTCTTGTTTCCCTCCTCGAACTGGTAGCTGAGCTGGAGTATGCACCAGATTCCTCAAGCCAAAAGTTTCTCGTACTTCTTGACGAAATCCGAATCCATGACCACGTCCTTGAGTCAGAGATTGCTAAAATACGCGATGTACTTGTCGTTTTTTTCATCCAGCTTCACCGTGACCCGGTCTATGACGGTGTGCATTCCTTTTTCCTTGATTTTCGATTTGATCTTTTCCGCCTCGTCGGGACGGACATAGTTTTCCGACAGTATGCTCTTGACGCGGTTTACGCCTATCTCTATCTGCTCGGTATCATCCGTGGAAGCATACATGCCAAGAAGGTACTCCAAAACGTAAATAGGCACGTTCTGCCCCTCTTTTATGAGCTTCGTAAGGTCCTTGCGGACGACCTTTCATCAGAAGTACTGATTGAGTTTTGCATCTAAGTCCATATTCGAAAAACGTTAGTGTTAAAAAATCGAATCGAAATCGTTCTGTATCAGGATATTTATATTGAAATCGTATCCCGGCATCTCCTTCGGAATCTTGCCTTCGCTGAAAACCCTGAGTCGGTACGTTTTGTTTTTGTCGTATTTTCCTGACTTCAAGGTGAGATTGATCCGGAACGTCCGGTCTTCGATCCGGTCCGAAATCTTGTTGGCAACGATGGTTTTCTCGTCGCTTATCCTGCTTTCGCCATCCCATAGGCCAATCCGGTACTCGCCTTCCATAAGCTTTCCGACAAGCGGTTGCAGTTGGTGGAACAACAGCGTGAACATGTTCGTGGTAATGTTCAAATTCGTATTGCTCAGCGTAATCTCCACTTCCTTTTTGTAACTTGCCTTTTCCGCTTTCAGTTCCTTCTGGTATTTGAAATTCAAAACGGGAATGACGATTTCCTGCAGGCTCAGCGAACCGTGGACGAAATTTGCCCCTCCGCCTTGGATTTTGAACCGGGAGTTTCCATTCGGCAAAACGGCGTAAAGTCAGGGGTTCCCGATGTAATCCATCGGTATTTTCATGGTTCATTCCATTTCCAAAGCGTCTTTCGTGAGGATGAACCGGCGGTTGTTGTCCACGATTCCAATTTTTTCCAAGCTGATTTTATCGGATTCCACGAGCGGTTCCTTTTTGTAAATGAAGCCGTGGTCCGCGGTAATGAGCATATTCACGCCGTTCCAAGAGCCCGTTATCCTCCGTACCATGTCCCGCAGGTCGACTATGGCTGCTTCGCAGGCTTCGAAGGTCCGGTATTCGGTCTTCGCGTCGTCTCCGGTACTGTCGATGATATTATGATAGATATACACCAGGTTCACGTCTTTGAAAAGCTCACGGGCATCGTTTTGGGAATACTGCGAAAGGTTTTTCCACGCGATGGCGATGGATGGGATTTTCGCATTCAGGATTTTGTTTCTCCCCTCGGTGGAGGTGCTGTCGACGGATCACACGAACACCTTTCCGGCATCGTCTATCCGAATCTCTCCATAGTGTGGCAAGAGCGATGCCATTCAGAGTTTGGTATATGACGGGATGACACCGAGCATGCTCGAAACCGAGGTAATCCCCCGTTCTTTTTCGAGGAGTTTTTCCAGGTCTTTGGCACATTCGTAGCGGAACGCGTCGGAGATGATGACGAAAACCCTTTTGTCGTTTTGGGGTCACATGGCAGATTGCACTTCCTTTTCAAAAAATTCGGTTTGCTTGGGAACTCCCGGCAGAAACCACCGGTCCATGTCTTCGGATTTCAGGAGCTTCGTCCACTTCCCCGTCATGTCGTTCAAAAACCAGTTCGCGTACACTCCTTCGATTTCTTTCTGCAGGTCGGACAGGTAATTGTTTTTCAGGATTTTCTGAGCCTTGTCGAAATGAAAATTGAATTTCCGATAGTAGCCGTCCATCCGGTAATACTCGTTCGAATACTCGTCGAACAGATCTTTTGCCGAAATGTGACCGACGAATCCCCCTTCGTATTTCTGCTTGAAAGCGAATATTTCAATCGCGTTCAACAGCGCTTCGTACTGGTCTTTGAATTCATCGTACCAGTGCTTGGTCTGTCTCGCGTGGATAATGTCCACGTACCGCTCGAAATCGGATTTCTTCGTCCGTAAAGCCTCCGCAATGGAGAGTAATATGGTTTTGTCCACATCCGAAACCGTCTCGAGTTCCTGGATGTCGTGGAGATCGTCCACGCCCGACTGGAACAGGTTGAGTTCCTGTTCGATTTCTCGGACGTACTCCCGATATTTGGGGTAATCCGTCTTGTGGTTCATGAAATGGTTCACGAACACGTTGGCATGGTTGGAGCAGTTCGCGAATCCCGCCAAATGGGTCGGGATTTTGAAATCCGAGGAATACCGTACGTTCGAGACGATGAGCGAGACGAAGAGGTTTTTCAAATCTTTTTCCTCCGAGTATTCGAAATACGCCGTAACATACCTCCAAAACACGTCTTCGAGATCATATTTCCGGAACTCTTCGAGGTACTCGTTCCCATTATCCAATCCTCCAATGAAGACCTCTTTGAGGATATCGTCAAAATTCAAAGATTTCTGGTTCGTAACGGTCGCGAGAAGGGAGAGTTCAAAGCTCTTGGCGTTGTTCTTTTCCGAGTGGAGCTTGGCAAAATCCTCTTGCCGTTTCTTGGAAGTGAAGAATTTGGCATGGCGAGCGGCTAATTCCTTGAGCGACCGTTCGGTAATCCCGAGTTCGTTCATCAGCACGGAAGACCGGTCCGCGGAAAATTCCTTGGAATACAGGAGGATGTCGAGCAGCCAATCATTCTCGAAAGCCGGCTTCGGGGAATCGCTGTACACCAGGTAATCGCTCGAAGTATCTTCTTTTTCCAGAATATATTTCGCCGTGAAATAGTTGTTCTTCAGATGGAAGATTTTCACTCATTCCAGGTGCAATGACGCAATGTCGTCAGCAAAATCACTGGATTCGTCGTACCAAAAGACGATATGACGTTTCTGTCCTACGATTTTTGGTTCGGCGAAGAGCTTGGCGAGGCTTTTTTCGAGTTGTTCGGTGTTCATGGGGTAAAAGTTAGTTTGATGAAGCGGTCGTGCCGAGAAGGTTTTGTACCTCTCTGTCAAAATCAGAAACATAATTCCCATCTTGGATGACCCTGAATTTTTCATACTCGCTTTCCGCTCGTATTTTCGCTTCGAGTGCCGATATTTTTCCATGGTCTAACAATATGGGATAATCGGAAATTTCTAAGAATTTATCAAGAAAAATTACCCAATCCTTCATATTCATGACAATATTTCTTGCGGCCCGGTTTTCTGCGAGATCCAGGTATGCCGAAACGATCCTTTCGAGTTCTTTGAGATGGCCTTCTTCCAGGTAATTCTTTGCTATCGTGACATCCGATTTGAGAATTTTTCCATCTGGCGAATTCTTCCAGGTTTTGAGTCACATATACACTTTCTGCGCGTCTGCTTGGCCGTAGATGATTTCTGCCGCTGTCTTGCCGGCAATGGCCCAATGGAGCTTGTTTTGCACGGTTGCGAAAAACCGTTGGGTGGTTACGGCATTTTTGTCATAATCGGCAGACAAGCTGTATATGTCCGTTATTTTTTGATAGAATCTTCGCTCGCTCAATCGAATCTCACGAATTCTCTCCAGCAATTCGTCAAAATAATCCTGTCAAAAATGTTTCATCTGCTTCAATCTCTCGTCATCCATGGCAAACCCCTTGACGATATACTCGTGCAATATATCGGTCGCCCATTTGCGAAAATCAGTCGCCCGCTCCGAATTCACGCGATACCCTACTGCGGTAATAGCTCTGAGATTATAGTATTTGATATTTTTCGTCTGAGTTTTCCCAGGCATGGCTCCATGGGGAGTGGTTGTTTCCAAAATGGAAACAACCACTTTTTCATCGAGTTCTCAGGATTGAAAAATATTTTTTAGGTGCTTGGAAACCGCGGGAGTATTCACTTCAAACAGTTCGGCGATTTTCTTTTGGGTCAGCCAAAGGGTGTTATCTTGAAAAAACACTTCGATATTCACTTTCCCTGATTTCGTTTGAAAAATCACGAAGTTCGAGAGGGTTTGTAGGTTCGGGGTATCTTTTTTCATACGTTAGAGTTTAATACTTTCGAGGAGGTCTCAAAACCTCGGATAGTTGACCTTTACGCCGTCATCCAAGTCCAATTCGATTTTTTGCTCTGCGATATGTTTGAGCTTTTCATCATATTTTTTCAGACTGTCGATCATCGTGATAGCCTGGCGCTTCTCTTTTTCGAGTTCGATCACCTGCTTGCCGTCGGCTCAAATAAGGCGCGCATCAATGGTGTTTCTCTTGCCTTCCAGTTTTCACTGGAGCGGGTGGAGATAGTCCATGCGGATCTTGCCGATGGTGCCCTTGTCGTATCGGTGCAGGTAGACCAACGCATTGAATGCCTTGTCCTTGCCGGAGCTGAACATCCAGTATATCGGGCGCTTCTTGTAGCGGTCCACGTGGTCTTTGTAAAATTCCGATACGAAATACCGGCGGATGCGCTCGGTCGCCGTTTCATTGGCCTTCTTGACCAGGGCGTTCGCGATGAAATCGAGATTGCGGTCGAGATGGGATTCTCCAAATGCGGTCCGGACGAATTCTCGGAATCTCGCGGCGATGTCGTCCTCGAAGTATTCGTCCGAGAGCACGGGGATAATCCCGTCGGAATCGGGAAGGAAGGTTGAATATTTGGAAGCGTCAAAACTACCCCCGGCGAATGAGAGACCGGGAGTATCGAGACTATATCGTCCCATGATGCACCCCACCCCATAGGAGATGAATTGCTTGATGATTTCGTCCTTTTGGAAGACAAGCTCTCAATCGATAATCTTCTTTTCGTACTTAAGGAGTGTGACATCTTCCAAATCTACTTCCGGGGTCATTTCTTCGCCTAGGCCGTAGATTTCGATAAAGAGGCGGTTGAGCTCTTCTTCATTTCGATGTTGGGTGAAGAATTGCTCTCGCCAATGGGAAAAGTAAGCGGCGTAGGCGGATTCTATGCTACTATCGGTTTTGTGTTTGAGGAGTTCATTCGTGGTAAAATCCCAGCTGATTTCACGGGAGTCCCATTCGGATTTGGAGATGGATATATTTTGTTTGGAAATAGACTCGATATTTAGCTTTAAATCATTCGCGATGATTGCAGGAATTTTTTCAACTTGCTCTGGTCAAAATGTTAAAGTTGGGGATAAAAAATTTAAAAAAATAATCGAGACTTTACTATTTAATAAGCATATAAAGTAAAAAACCATTTCATCAAAAAAACATACTGGACCTGAATTTCAGAACAATATTCCGTTTGGAACATAGCGTGCTGATAGAAATTTTCAGGCCACTTCTGACCAAGTAATGCATTCACGAAAATAATAAGTACTATCTCTAAGTCTAAAATTATTTACATTACAGTATCTAATATCGTGAGCGTCATTTTCCATATTGATTATTACTTCGAGATTTCCATACCATTTTCTAAAAAATCATCAACTTGTGGCTGGTATCCATTTAAAGTTTTTTTCAATCGAATCAATATAATTCTCCAAATTATGTCCGATTTTAGCATAGTTTACTTCATGCCACATTCTTAAATATTTTGCATCATTTCATGTTAAAACACCCTTTTTTGTATTGCCGAATTCTTTTAACAATGACTTTTCGAAACTTTTCTTTACATTGTTAGTAATCCAATAGGCAATAGGACTTCCTGGAATAGACGAAAAATTATTTTGTTTTTGAATAAATCTGTAGTTTCAAGTGACAAATTCAGTTGCTTTCCTATCTGCATCCTTTATATCAACCAATCTCACGTATACTCACTCATTTTCAGAATGAAATTCGTTTCTTAATGTGAAGGCGGTTGATTGTACTACTTCCCCACTAATCTCTTTGAATGCCCTTGTTCATAAGTGGGCCATAGAAAGTATGGTTTTCTCTTCCAAGATAGATTTTCTCATTACTTCAAAACTACTCAAAAACATCCAACTATCCATAGTTATCATGGAGATGAGGCCATCGCTCTTGGAAAAACCAAAATTCCTTTCCATAAAGGCGGAAAACAAATTACTCTTCGTATCCGGATACTGCTTCTTCAGGTATTCCGCCAAATCCTTATCCATCCCTCCTGCTCCCATATACGGAGGATTGCTCACCACACAAGAAAACTTCTTTTCCATGATTCTCGCCTGCTCGATAATTCGTGGCAACTCCTGAACAAGTCGTTCAAAGGCATTTTCCTGCTTGAATTTCTCGAATTCCGCGTCCACCTCGCTCCAGTCGATGCCTTTGAGTACCACGAGACTTCCAAGAAGTTTACCGTCCCTAAAGGCAACACAGAGTTGAGAGAGATTCGGATACAGAATCGGCTCCACGACCCCCTCAAATCCCCTGATTTCCTGAACCGAACAGAGGTTCAAAACAATGGGTTCCTTGAGAATCCGCCTGTCGTACTTCCTCGCCTTCATACAGACTGCAAAACACGCGAGCTGCCATGCACGATCGTCGATTTCAAGCCCGAAGAGGTTCTTTTCGAGGATGAGCCTCGGGATTTCGGTTTCCAGATACCCGGCGCTCATATAGATATCGTGGAGCACTTCGAAGGCGTAAACGAGGATGTGCCCGCTGCCCATGGCGGGGTCGAGTACCGAGATGTCCTCAGGACTCAGGTTCTTGGTGGCGACTACCGCTCCTTCCGAAGGGATGTAATACTTCCATTTCGCCTGCAGTTCGGGGTTCGGGTGGGATTCCAGCCAGGTCTTTCCCACACTGTTTTCCACCATGTACTTCACGATCCATTTCGGGGTGAAGAGCTGGGTGGCCGCGGGGATGTTTTCCTTTGAGATTTTTTTGTTCTCGTTCTTCATTTCCGCGAACACGAGGTCCTTCTTTTCGGAGATGTAATACTGGTAGAGCCATCCGAGGATTTCCACTTCCTTCCAGTCCGCCTCGTCGACTTCGTGCACGAGCAAATCCAAGAATCCACCAGATGACAGGAGGTTTTCCGGAAACAGGAGCTCGCTATAGTCCGCAATCTTCTCGAACATGAAGGGCAGTTCCTTATGTAGGGAGTTGCAAACCGCAATCATGACATACTTGTACAATCCCGATTTGTCACTTTTGTCCAAGAATTCGTATATTTTTTCTTCCTTGAGGGGAAGCCCCGAAAGATGCTGCGCGTTCGCGATGATATCCGGCTCGTTCTTGGACGAATCGCTGCTCGATACGACCCGCGTCCCGAAAGACAGGAAGTTGTTCACCTCCATGTACCGGAGCGCTATGAACCGGTTGAACCACAGGTACGCTATTTCTTCCGCGACCTGGACCTGGTCTCCCCCTACTTCTTTCACGCGCGCTATGAGACTTTCCCTTTGCGACTTCGGCGTTCATTCCAAAAAGATGATGTCACGCACCTGAACGCCATTTTTCACGAGGAATGGCAATTCATCGGGCGAATCCACGCGGAGGTACTTCAGCTGTCCGATGGCTTCGCTCATAAGGAGCCTTCTGGCGGTCGTCGCGAATTTTTTGAGCGAATTGGTATTCATGGTGGGGAGCGTTTAGATAATTCGCAGGTCGATGTCGGTATTGAGTTGCTTTTTCAGGAGCCGATTGAGCTCATCCGTGTATTGGTCGATTTCCGATTGGTTCTTCAGTGTGATTCCGCGCTGTACCAGATTATCGATTTCGATGGATACGAGTTTTTTTGGTTTCGGGACCGATGGGTTCGAAGCGGTAGCCCCTTTGGTATCCGATGCCTTTTTCACTTCGGTCATACGGTTGATTTCGTAGGTAATCGAGGCATTCGCGGATTTTGCCCTTTCCGTGATATTCGAAGAAAGAGCGTCGAGTCCGACACAGCTTTCGGTTTGCTCGATGTTTGTTTGAATGGCCTTGAAACCCGAAACGAGCGCCGTAACGAAGCCGTCGGATAAAGAATTCTTCTCGCATTCGATTTTGAGTGTTTTTAGAACATCATCGAGTCTTTGCCTTGCAGACTCTTTTTTGTTTTTCAAAATGCTCTCGTATCACGATTTCACCTCGTTCAAGAGTAACGGCAAATCCTTGATTCGGGAATATGGGTTGGTAGACAGTACTATGGAACGGACTTCTTCCAGCTTTTCCATGGCAATCGCTTGCTTTTCTTCGTCCATCAAAAACCGGCTTTCAGCATCATAAAAAGACAGGCGGAAGACCGCGTTGTCAAAAATATCGACTTGGGACTCGAAGAAGTGGAAAATCGTTCGATAGTCTTTTTCATACGTTGCCAATTCTTCCTTTTGCTTCACGATATGGTCGAAAAAGGTAGGCGCATCGGGAATCTTGTGAAATTTCTGAATCGTAAACAGGGTCAGTTCGAAATTTATTTTAACGGGATACTTCTGTATCGGGTGTTTCTTCCATACGTCCTCCAATTTCCGCATTTCAGCTTCGAAAATAGACTTTATTTTGGAGAAAAGCTGGTCTTCGTCATCCGGCAGGTCCGTCCGGTCAAAGCTTTCTTGGATTATGGTTTTTACCAGGAGGAGCAATTTCTTGTCGGTTTGCTTCTTGGTCGATATTACCAACTTTTCGAACTCCCGAGTTTTCGTGAGGTAATCGAGAATATCCATGTTACCCTTGGAAAGGATTTCCTCGTTATACTTGAATTGCAGAACTCCCGTCATGAACAGGTGGGCAACGATTCCGGCGATATCGGTCTCGTTCCAACCGTACGGCACAGCCGTGTATTTGTCGACGATGGCCTTGAATGGAGTCTTCAAAGACCTTGCGGATTGGTTTTGTACATGGGTTTTTACTTCCTCGATGGCGTGCTTGTTATCCTCGACCGACAGAAGGCTCTGCTCTTCGATATTGTTGGATTTCAGAAGCATGGCGATTTCGTCCATATTGAAATGCTTCGTCATCCAATTGACATTCGTATATACGCTTGCGACCAATCTGGCTAGGATTTCCTTGAAGACGGTTTCGATGCCGACATTCGTTTTTATATCGCTTGCCACTTTCCCGTTGATGTATATCGTGCCTGACTTTATGGAGTCTTCGAGAAGTTTCCTAATTCTCTCCTTGATTTCGTCTATCTCTTTGGATTTGTCGTTCACGATCGTCCGAATGTTCTTGGAAAAATTGCCATCGTTGTTCTTGCGAAGCCATTTTTCTATCTTCTTGAGGTTGGACAGGTTCCTCAGGAGCTCATCATCGTCATGGATCCGTATTTCCCCGAGCGCATACTCACGGGAATAAAACAACGCTTCGTCCCGCGTATTGGATAGGGATGTCGAAATTTTGAGAACGATGCCGTGTTGACGGGTAAAATCATACGGATGTTCATCCACGAACTGATTGAAATAATATTGGTTCGAAGGGGAAAGCGTGAATTTTTTCGGTTTGTAGAACTCGTTGAATACCACGTCGCCGATGTATTTCAAGAGTTCCGATTTATCGACGTCCTCATTGCCGATCTGCTTGTTGATATCCTGTTCTTCGTTCGTCAAAAACAAATACAGATCTCCGTTCTTGTGTATGAGCGTCTGGCTCAAAAGCCGTTCGAACGAGGATTTTACGGAGTTTCGCAGCTCCTGCTTGTCTTCGTCAACGTGCGATACGAGAAGCGTGGTAACGTTTTCGAGATCGCAAGGCAATTCGTCTATGTACCGAATCATGAAAAGCACTTTCAGAACTTCCACGTCGATAGGCTGAAGTACTCCATTGTCGCTCGCTTGGAAAATCGTCCGTTTGATTTCGCTCGATATGAAGGTTTCGATGGTGTTGTAAAAAGCGGAAAACGGAACGAGCGTACCGATATCCTTATCCAGAATGGCACTTCCTGCTTCCTGGTACCCGTTCAGCATGGAGCGGTTCCCATCGGCGATATGGGAGCCCGCGACTCCGGTTACTCGAATTTTTTCAAAGACTTTTTGCAACAGGTTGAATTGGTACGGGACGAATGGGTACGTACCGGAAAAATCTTCGCCGTTCTTGAAAAGTTTCATTTCGGCGGTATTGCTCGAAAACGAAAAGAGGTTTTTGATGATTGTTTCGTTCTTTACGTAATAGGCCTCCAGATATTCGGCGGCTTCCTTCGTTTTCTCCAGCAGGCGTTTTTTTACGACCTCATCGGTATTTTCCGAAGAGAGCATGAGCTTGGTCGGAAATCTTCATTGGACCCTTGAGAAATCCTTCCCCTTGATTTCGGTAATCTTATCGATGGCTTCCTGCGAAGTGACGATGACCCAGGCCTTTCCGCATAGTTCTTTTCACAAATCCTCGACGAGCGTCTGGAGATTGAGCATGAGGGTGGAATTGTCGCCGATATACTGTCCGATTTCATCCACCAGGAAAACCGTCTTGTGGTCGGATCACTTTTTTTCCGAATATTTCCGCACAATGCTAGCAAATGTTGAAACCGACATGCTATAATCCTTGCCCTCCGCATCATACCAGGCCTTAGAATCACCTTCGGACATGATTCAACCTTTCGTTAAGGCTTTCACGATATTTTCCTTTTCAAAAGAAAAGTGATCTCTGATTTCATCCCATCTACTGCCCGTAATCTCATGGAAACTCGTTTTGAAATCCTCGTACGTATCCCGCATGAAAAGCGTATGTTCAAAATCGGCAAGCCAAGGGATTTCAGAACAATATCCGAGTTTTTCATTGAATACCTTGACGAAAACCTCCAGAATTCCGTCCTTCTCATTCTTAGAATTCTTACCCGCTCGCGAATCGATATTGAACAGCATGATATCGATGTTCTTCTTGGAAACGGCCCGGGTAATATCTCACAAAAGCAATTGGTCATCCCGGAGTTTTTCGGCAAAAAATTCAAGCGGCGTTTTGCCCTTGACCGATTTGTTCTCAAGGAGGTAGGAAAGTATCTTCAATAGATGGGACTTCCCAGATCCGAAAAATCCTGAAATCCACACGCCGATGGTATCTTTCTTGTTTTCGCTCACGTCGTTGTAACTCTCGAAAAAGCGCTTGATATGGCGGTGGAGTTCCTTCGTTATGACGAATTCCTCAAGTTCGGTATATATGGTTTCCTCGTCCGCCTGTTCTGCCATAATGACCCCCTTAACCTTTTGGGATATGTCTTTTACGTAGATGTCTTTGATTTTGGAAACTGTCATGGGATTTGGTAGGTTAATTGGCATGTTGCCTATTTGGTGTAGTTGAGCTTAAATGCCCGGTAGTAGTTGTCGTCCTTCAGTTTTGAAAAAAGCCTCAATTCCCTTTCGGTGTATTCTCCCGGAAAGAACATTACGATATTGATGCCCGGGATGATATGGTGCAGATTGTTGAGGATCGTATGGGATCTCACCAGCGGATAGACTTTGCCGACCCCCGTAAGAAACAAGATGTCCATTCACGTGGTCATGTTCCGGATACATTCATTGAAATTCTCCGTTTTGATGATGGGCCGCAATGCCTTCTCGATATAGTCGCTTCATTTTTCCCCTTCGGTTTCCAAGATTTTTTTAAGCAATCACTTTTCTTCGATAACGGAAAGCATGACTTCGTACAAATCCGCTTCGACGATCCGAATGGCAGGTTTGTTTTTTCGAATTCTCTTCAAGAGAATCGAAACATGGTTTCTCACCGACAATTCGAAAGGTGCCGGATATTCGTAGATGTAAAACGGTATTTCATTGCCGAGTCACTTCTGCAGGAGAAAATGCTCGCTGGTAATCGAATCGTAGATCCTTTCGAGCGAATCTAGGGTCTGGGGCAGGTTTTGGTTCGTATTCATAAATTAAATTCAAATAGACAGGAGAAAATCTTTCGCTTCGTTTTGTGCCAGGTAATCGCGCAGCTGAACTCACAGGATAATCCTCTCCAGTTTCCCCTTGTTAAGAATTCCGGCTCATGATAACATATTTTTTATTATCTGCCGGATTTTTTTAATGGTCGATTCGCTCCAATTGAGCATTTCTCCGTGCTCCCTGCTTTTGGAGTTGAAGTAGGACATGAGTTCGGAATCCTTGAGTTCTTTCTGACCGAGGGCCAGCTTTCCCTGCAATACCTCATCCATGAAATCCTTCACGAGCTCGCTGTCCTTGTAGATGGAAAGCAAGATGATAACTTTCGCCTCTTCGCTTCTTCAGGATGCGAGTTTTTCCAATAAAAATACGGTAAGCGGCCTCAATCTCCTAAACACGCATGAAAGTCGTTTCTTTATGCTCTTTTGCGTCTTGTATTGGAATAAATTCTCGGTATAGACTTTCTCTCGTATTTGATCGGGATTTTTTCAATCCAAAAGCAGGCCGGCAACAATCTGCATTTCGTGATATAAAAATGGCTCTCAGGTAAGGTTTGCGCTATATTTCGAAATCATAGGACGAATGAAAATGCAAAAAACGTGGATATTCTATGGGATTCATCCAGTTAGGCAATATAATTTTTTCGATATTTTTGGCTTGCTATTGCGGATTTATGATTTTTGGTGGTTTCAGGAAGCGGGTAGGAAATTCATAAGATACGCTCAGAGTTGAACTGAGTGCTTTTCCAATTACGAAATACTTTCCTTTAGGTCATCTTGATTTTTATGTGTATCTTTGGATAGGTTTTCACGATTAACACGATTGCTATCATAAACTTGGTTCAATTGTTCGGCATTATCTTGATCGGAGAGGTAATCCACTAGGGAGTTAATCCTTGTGTTAAGCTGGCTCTTAAATGTATCGTTTAGGAATGCAAACTCCAGAATAACGAATGGAAGTCAGTGAGATTCAAAAAAATTATTGAGATACAGATATTTGAAAAGCCATGAAAAGATAAAATTGTTGAATTTGAATAGCAATTGCCAAATGCTTTTGAATACCAGCCAAGCAGACTTCAATACTGCCTGCACAGCCTTGGATATCAAATCCTTGAGAATCAATCCAAGGAATCAAATACATCATCAAATAAATCACAAAACCCAGAGAGAAATATTGCTATCTATAACTTTTGGTATGCTTGATACAAAGGAATTTATAAAGTAGTAAATATTAGAATATGGGGTTGGACTTGACACCACCTGTTAAGGTACCTATGCTGAAGCCATGAAATACCCACAAAACATGATTGAGTTCATAGATTCATTTCACACGGAAGAGCAATGTCTCCTCTATTTAGAGCAGATACGTTGGGAATGAGCCTGTCCGAAGTGCCGAAGCGAGAAATATTGGCGACACGGAACGAGAAGGGTTCGAATCTGCGCATGATGCAGATCTACCCTCTGTGTCACGGCATGAACGGCATTGCATCGCCTTAGGATTCCTCTCCGTACGCTCTTTTTGATCGGTTGGCTCATGGTTACCAGCAAGCAGTGAATAATGGTACTCGATGACAGGGCGAAGCTTTCCTGAGACGTGGAGGTAGACGAGGTGTTCGTCTGATGAAAACGCGAATGAAAGAGGGGAAGATGAGCCGAGTGAAAAGTACGGGTGGCCGTGGCCGTGGAAGTGAATATGAGCGAGAAAAACAAGAAGTGACTGTTTCGCGGAATGGGAAGGGTCCGAATGAAGGTCATACCAAACTGCGGCGAGCAAACCCTTGCGAAATTTATCGAAGAGAACGTGGAAAAAGGCTCAACGCTCTATACGGATTGATGGCTATGATACAAAAATATAGGCGGGAAAGGATACGTGCATATCATTGAGTCCGAATCCATCACCGATGACAACGTGGTGTGAATCAGCACTCAGGAAGTAACTCCAAACGTACATATCATCGCCAGTCTCGTTAAACGTTGGCTGCTTGGCACCCATCAGCAATACCTGACACAAGACGGTTACCTTCAAGATTACCTAGAGGAGTACACCTTTCGCTTCAACAGACGCAAATCGAGTGACCGGTGAAAGCTCTTTGGAACGCTTCTGGAACAGATCATGACGCATTCCCCTACCACTGGAAAACAGATTAAGACTTAGGTGGT
>CAIVSN010000104.1 GCA_903908595.1 uncultured bacterium | reverse complement strand
GTTAAGCTTCCAAGCACCAGCAGCCATAATTATAGAATATCAAAAACATTTTCCAATCGGCAAAAAAATTGTAAAAGGCCATTTTTCGGATATCATTCGATCCGTCACTTTTGATAAAATCGTGCGAATGAAAAAGCGTCGTGGCGAAATCAGGCTTACATCATCCTTCAAGATAAGCATAAAAAAGCCTGATTGACAAATCCCGACGCTGCAAAAATGTTTCATTCGATTCCTCCGTTTCAAAAGCGGAGGTTTTTTTAAATACAATTTTTATGCGTTTCAATTCTCCCCCGACCGTCGCCAATCACAATGGCGGAACTTCATCAACGCTTTCCGCGAAGCAGGAACTCGTCAAGGCTTGCCTTACTTCCTTTCTTTCCCGGGATTTTTACGAATCCGATAAGGAAAAGCTCGCCAGAATCGTGGAATACGTTTCCAAAGTCCCTCCCCTGTTTGCTTTGCAACTCGCGGTATTCTCCCGGGAATACGGGCTCCGGACCGTCAATCACGTCGTTTTCGTCGAAGCCTGCAAAAAACTCTACGGGAAGAAATGATGCCGCGAAACGATATCCAAATACCTGGATCTCATGGTACGCCGTCCCGACGAGCTCATGGAAATCGTCGGATACCACTGCCAATCGTCCAATCTCGGTTTCGATTCCGCCGTGCTCCCGAACGCGCTCAAGCACGCCATTTGTAACCGCCTGTCGAAATTCGGCGATTATCAGCTCGCGAAATACCGGGGCAAGACCTCGGAAATCAACCTGTTCGACCTCGTGAATATGACCCATGCCAATTCCGAAGCCATCGGGAAACTGATGAACGGGAATTTGGAGAGCGCGGATACTTGGGAAGTGGAAATATCCAAAAACGGGAACAATGCGGAATCATGGATCCGGCTTTTGCGAGAAAACAAACTCGGAGCGCTCGCCACCGTTCGGAACCTGAAAAACATGGTAGTCGCCGGGGTCGATGCCGGAACGATATCCGAATATTTGGACCAGGTAAAGTGGGCTGACGTGTTCCCGTTCCAAGCCATACAGGCGGTCGACGTCCTGTCTCGGGAAACCGAAGTGCCGGACTGCATTTCCCAAACCGTCGAGAAGCACGTCAAAGAGTGTTTCAAATTCATTGCCTCCAGATATCCCGGAAAAGTCGCTATCGGCGTGGACGTTTCCGGCTCCATGGAAACTTCCGTGACCGGGCTTTCCAAGATCGACCGCCTAGGGATGGCCATTTACTACGGGCAAATCCTCCGGGAACTCACTGACGGGGATTTGTATTTCTGGTCGAATACGTGCGTCGAAATCAAGACCGACGATTTCAGAGAGCTCGCGAATTTGGCTCTGAGCATTTCTTCGGGAACGACCGTATCGTGCCTTGCTTCCAAGGTAAAAGGCAAGGGATACGATTTTCTCATCGTCCTTACCGACGAACAAACGTCCGATGTCCACTTCCAAAACGCCGCCGGGGAAACGGTGGTATGGGGACTGCACGATTATTCCAATACCATCACGGTGTTGCCGAAATTCACGTATTTCACCGGATACAACGACATCATGTGGAAGATCGGCGCCGATATGAAAAACCTTTCCGCGCTGGAAAAAACCATTTCGGAAATATAGGGGTACCGGCCGTTTTCCCATTGAAAATGAAAGTGCCATCGATCCGCCGGAAAAACCCCCCGGAAATCCCTACCCCGCCAACCAATACGGCACGAACTCCACATCATCCCGGTTTTCCTTCACGGAAGCGGTCGTGGCAATCTTGCGACGCACGGGATACTCTGCCGAAAACGTGAAGAATATCCGCGGGACATTGAGCCGGTCCCCCGTTTTCACTTCCAGGATATCGACTCATTCCTGGCCGAACCGGGTGACGACGAAGTCGATTTCCGACCCGCTGGTTTTCTTGTAATACCGAAGCGAATCCCCTTCCGCGAGTCCGGCGGACACGTCGTGGGCGACCATCGTTTCGGTAATTTTCCCGTCTCCTTCGAGCGGTTCATGGTAGGCATTTCGAACATACGAAAGCAAACCGACATCGTGAAGGTACAGTTTCGGCCTCGATGAGTATTCTCTGGATTTGTCTTGGAAAAAAGGATATACCGTACGGATAAGAAAAGATTCCCGTAGGAAATCAAGGCTTCGTGTCACCCGGACGGAAGACAAGCGAAACAGCGATGCCATCTGTTCGATATTCGCCATGTTTCCCGTATTTTCCGCTATCCATTGAAATACTTGCCGCGTCGGAACCAAATCCTGGCCAGATAGGAAAAACGGGAGGTCTATCGTGAAAATACGCTCGATGATGGCCGAAAGCGCTTGGCGTTTTTCCTTTTCCGTTTGCGAAAACACGACTTTCGGATATCCGCCGTATATCCGGTACTCCCGCAAGAGCGCTTCGATCGACGGACTCGAAACGACCCCCGTTTTTCCCTCGAACCGGTCCGCCCGGATCCCCTTCGTCTCGAGGAATTCCAAAAACGAAAAGGTCGAAAGCGGGTATATGGCGCCCCGTCCGACCATGCTGGAACCGAGCGTTTTCTGACCGATGAATCTCGATCCGGTGCAGACTATCCGAAACTGGATATTCACGTCGTCATAGAGGGCCTTGAGCGTCCTCGCGGGATCCGGCAGGTACTGGACCTCGTCGAGGAATACCACGGAAGGTTCGTTTGGGGAAATCCCGTATTCGAATTCGAGGAAACGAAGGAAGGCATCCTTGGCTTCGAGTCCGATCAGGGTCAGCCGGTCCAAATCCTCCAGGTTTATGAAAAACGTCCGGGTGTCCCGGCTTGCCAATACGTCCTGGATTTGGCGCATGACGGTCGTTTTTCCGATTTGTCGGGAACCGGTTATCAGCACGGTTTTTTCCGCGTCAAGCAGGGCGAGAATTGCCTCGACGTGCTTTTTTCTCAGAAAGCATTCGTTTGGCATTGGTAGGGAAAATCAGTGAATACGGGAATATATCGTACTGATTTTTTAGTTTTTTACAAAAATTTCGTACTTAAGTAGGAAAAGCGTTTGAATTTCCGTCCCGCTACAACCGGAACACTTCCTTGTCAAAATTCACCAGGTAGATTTTTCGGACGGGATGCCCGGGATTTTCTTCGAAAAACGAGGAAATGGCCAAGTGCGCGATCGCGTTGATCTGATTCTCGTTATGGGGCAGGTAATTCTCGGAAATGGCGGAAATGGCGATTTCTTCGAGTCAGAGGGTGGCCGCGATTTTGAGGCTGTTGCGGATGACCGCCTCGACTCAGAGTATCGTCAGGAGACGGACTCGGTAATCGAACGGGCGCCCGAAAAAGAGGTCGTACCCGTCTATGCGGATATGCCGGACTTCCCATTTGGCTATCGGGGCGAAGGCGAGCAATTGCTCTTGGAGACCCGGTCAGAATCTTTCTCCGACGGCTTTGGCGGTGGCTCACTGGAGGATGCCGTTCTCACCGATCGAGACGATCATGGCTTTGCAGGGCGCATCGAGGATGCTTCAGCGGAAAATTTCGAGGATGGGCATGGTGATGAATGTAATGGATGGAAAAATAGAAGATTACAATTCCGACACCATTTTTTCATATCCTTCCTCTATTTCCCCTATCGTGACGTTTTCTTTTTCGGTTTTCGCATAGATGACGAATGGATAGAGCACGTCGGCGTGCATCTTCGCAATGACACGGAATCATCATCGTTTCCCCGTTGGGATGGAGCTGTTTTTGAGACGGATTTTATAGAACCCGTCTCAAAGGTCGGCGGATGACGAATCGAGCGCCTTTTCCTTGCAAAAATCGTCGATATCGCTCTGAATCCGACGGTATTTTTTCTCGAGTTTTTCAATCTGCCTGAGAAAATGCGGAGTTTTTATGCATTTCATGCTTTCGAGAGGAAAAGCGCGTCGAGTTCTCGGAGTTTCTTGCTCTTTTTTATCTCCTTTTTAAGGGCTTCGTCTTGTTTGCGTTCCACGTATTCCTCCGTCACTTCCCGTATCACGCTCTGAAACTCACTGTCGTCCGCGAGGTAGGTATGCGGCGTCGAGAGCGAGAAATGGATGGTCTTTGCGGATTGGTTGGCGGTAGTTGCTGGCATGGGGGAATTATAAGGAATCTTGGGAAAATACAAACTCGAAACCCCGGCAAAACGCGAACTCCTCGTCCATTTCTCCGCCCTTCGTTCACCGCACCCCAGTACGGCTCGCTACGGTGCTCGAAATCATGAAGGAGGAATGCTAGGCTTTCACGATTTTTCAGAAAACCCCGTGAAAAACTCCCATTTTTCACTCATTTTTCACGACTTCCCTTCCAAATACGTGAAAAATATATACAATACTTCCATATTTCACTACTTCAATGGCAAAAATATCATCCGTCACCCATCAAATCCAATCCCTCCGCGAACGCTACCATCGCGCATCGGCCGGAAAAGAATCCCTCATCGCCCTGATCGCCGAAACCGAAGTCGCCGAACAGGTCTACGACTCGAACGCCATCGAGAACAGCACCCTTTCCCTCGACGAAACCGAAAAAATCCTCCGCCAGATCGACCTCGACCGGTACATCAACGAGCGCGAGATTTTCGAAGCGAAAAACCTGGCCCGGGTCGTCTCATACATCCATCTGCGAGCCGGGGAACGGGAATTGGACCTCGATACGGTACTACTGCTCCACAAGATGCTCATCTCGAACATCCGCGACGACATTGCCGGCAGGTTCCGGGAAGCCGGGGAGTACGTGCGCGTCGCGAACCATATCGCGCCGGCCCCGCAGGAAGTGCTCGGCCTCATGCGGGACATGCTCACGGAATACCGCGCGACCGCCCACGAAAGCATCGTCCGGCGAATAGCGCGACTGCATCTCACGTTCGAAAACGTCCATCCCTTCGTCGATGGCAACGGCCGGATCGGCCGGATTATCAACAATTACCTGTTGATTCGCGAAGGGCACGTACCCATCAATATCAAATTCGTCGACCGCGCCAAATACTACGACGCATTCCGGGAATTCGACGCCAAGGGCGCGACCGGGATCATGGAAGAAATCGTCGCGAAAGCCCTGACGAACAGCTACCACAAGCGGCTCGCGTATTTGGAAGGCAAGCAAATCACGACGCTTGCGGAATATGCCAAAACTCACGGGCTTTCGCATTCCAATTGCATCAACAAAGCCCATCGCCAGAGCATCGAAGCGTTTTTGGAGAAGGGCGTTTGGAAAATCGGGGCTCCTTTGGAAAAAATTCAGTAATACGCCCTCTCTGCCCCCTTCTGCCCCCTTCTGCCCGCTTCGCTCCAGCAATCATCCCCATCGCACGCTATCCCCATCGTCCCATTTCAAATCCGCTCGCCTTCTTCGCCACTGAGATATTCACATGCCTGTGAAAAGTATACCCTATAGGAATTGGTTTTCGGCTTTTTACGGTTACAGATTCGGAACAGGTTTCATTTTTCTTCTTTCGGGAGCTTATCGGGAATAAGTGACCGAAGAAAAAAATGAAAGATGTCCGAATATG